>NZ_JBQQCG010000073.1:0-59974 GCF_052245575.1 Streptomyces sp. 2A115
GTCTGCGCAACTACATCGACGGAGAGTTCCGCGATGCCGCCGATGGACGGACCACAGAGGTGGTCAACCCCGCGACGGGTGAGGCCTACGCGACCGCGCCGCTGTCCGGCCAGGCCGATGTCGACGCCGCGATGGCGGCCGCCGCCGCGGCCTTCCCCGCCTGGCGCGACCAGACCCCCGCCGAGCGCCAGAAGGCCCTCCTCAAGATCGCCGACGCGTTCGAGGAGCGGGCCGAGGAGCTCATCGCGGCCGAGGTCGAGAACACCGGCAAGCCCACCGGTCTGACCCGGTCCGAGGAAATCCCGCCCATGGTCGACCAGATCCGCTTCTTCGCGGGCGCGGCGCGCATGCTGGAGGGGCGCTCGGCAGGCGAGTACATGGAGGGCCTGACCTCGATCGTGCGCCGTGAGCCGGTCGGTGTCTGCGCGCAGGTCGCGCCGTGGAACTACCCGATGATGATGGCCGTGTGGAAGTTCGCCCCGGCGCTCGCGGCGGGCAACACGGTCGTCCTCAAGCCCTCGGACACCACCCCCGCCTCGACCGTCCTGATCGCGGAGATCATCGGCTCCATCGTCCCCGGGGGCGTCTTCAACGTCCTGTGCGGGGACCGTGACACCGGCCGTCTGATGGTCGAGCACAAGACCCCGGCGATGGCGTCGATCACCGGTTCCGTACGTGCCGGTATGCAGGTCGCCGAGTCGGCGTCCAGGGACGTCAAGCGGGTCCACCTGGAGCTGGGCGGCAAGGCGCCGGTCGTCGTCTTCGAGGACACCGACATCGCCAAGGCCGTCGAGGACATCTCGGTGGCGGGCTACTTCAACGCGGGCCAGGACTGTACGGCCGCCACGCGTGTCCTGGTCCAGGAGTCCATCCACGACGAGTTCGTGGCCGCGCTGGCCAAGGCCGCCGCCGACACCAAGACCGGCCAGCCGGACGACGAGGACGTGCTGTACGGGCCGCTCAACAACCCCCACCAGCTCAGGCAGGTGAGCGGTTTCATCGAGCGGCTGCCCGCGCACGCCAAGGTGCAGGCGGGCGGCCACCGGGTCGGCGAGAAGGGCTTCTTCTACGCTCCGACCGTCGTGTCCGGCCTGAAGCAGGACGACGAGATCATCCAGAACGAGGTCTTCGGCCCGGTCATCACCGTCCAGTCCTTCACGGACGAGGCCCAGGCCGTCGAGTACGCGAACGGCGTCGAGTACGCGCTGGCCTCCTCCGTGTGGACCAAGGACCACTCACGCGCGATGCGCATGTCCAAGGTCCTCGACTTCGGCTGCGTGTGGATCAACACGCACATTCCGCTGGTCGCGGAGATGCCGCACGGTGGCTTCAAGCAGTCCGGGTACGGCAAGGACCTGTCGGCGTACGGGTTCGACGACTACACGCGCATCAAGCACGTGATGACCTCGCTCGACGGCTGACATCGCGTCCTGAACGACCTGCTGGAAAGGGCAGCGGCAACGGCGGCATCATGCAGCACGTGCTGCGGTGCTGAGGTTCCACGCACGGAACGGGGCCTTGTCCAGGTCGCCCGGAGCCCCGTTCGTCGTCTGTCTCAGCCGAACCGCAGGATGCGTGGGGCGAAGGTGCCCTCGGGACCGTCTGCGCGGCCGACCGACCACACCGTCCCCGTGCCCGGCACCGGCGCCAGTTGCAGCCGCGAGGATTCACCCTCCCCGGCCACCGCCGGCTCGCTGTACCCGGTGAACGACTGCCCGTTCCAGGCGAGGAAATCCGGCCCGGGGACAAACGGCGGGAAGCTGTCCGGGTCCCTCTTCTGCGAGCGGGACACCGCGACCCAGCCCAGCTCGCCGGACGGGGTGGGCGCCAGTGAGCTGACCGAGCCGAAATCGGTGGGCATGGTCACCCGGCTCCACGTCTGCCCGTCGAAGCGGACCAGCAGCGGCGGAATCGGCCGGCCCACCGGGCCGCCGACGAACCCGGCCGTGCCCCCTGCCCACACCTCCGTCGGCGAGACCGCCAGCACACTGCCCACGGCCGACCGCGGGAACCCGTCCACGATCGTCTGCTGCCACGCCTGCCCGTTCCAGTGCGACACGGCCGCACCCGAGGCGGTGTCGCCCGCGGCCCAGACGTCGTCGGCCGCCAGGATGTGCAGGCCGTACACGGCTCCCGGCGGCACCGGCAGGTCCCGCCAGCCGCTCCCGTCCCGGCGCAGCAGTACCTGCATACCGTCCCGCGAACCGATCAGCCAGGTCTCACCGCCGCCGGTGACGACTTTGGTCAGTACGACACCGCGCGGCGGCCGGCTCTCCGACCAGGATTTTCCGTCGTAGCGGAGCAGGCGGGCGCCGCCCGCCGAGTCGCGGCCGACCGCCCAGACCGCCGTCGGTGAGGTCGCGGCGACGGACAACAGCTCTCCCTGCCAGCCGATCCCGGGCAGACTCTGGCGCTGCCACGCGGATCCGTCCCAGCGCAGCAGCAACGGGAAGCCCGGCGCCTCGCGACCGACGGCGTCCGCGCCCACCGCCCACGCCCGGTCCGGCCCGAACGCCACGGCCTCGTTCAGCCCGGCCTGGGGGCGTACCTGTGCCGGGACCGGAACGTGTTGCCAGGACAGGGTTTCCGCCGCGGCCGAGGTCATGATGGTCACGATGGTCATGGCGACCGCGAGGGCCGCGACGAGAAGTCTGCGTGCCATGGTCAGCCTCCCAGCCGCTCACTCATCAGGTTCGGTTTCGAGCCGTAGATCTCGACGGTCCCGAAGGACAGCACTGCGGACCCGGCCCGCGCCAGTGCACGCGGTTTGACGTCGATCGCGTTCGTACGCTCCGGGCCGTAGGAGAAGGTGGTGCGGGAGCCGTCCACCCGTGCGTACTTCGACTGGAACGCGCGGTCGCTGCGCACCGGCAGCCACAGCGAACCGTCCGGGCCGCGCACCATGGCCTCGGTGTAGGTGTCGCCCAGCGGTGGGTAGGTGGTGCGCCAGGCGTGCCCGTTGAAGGTCATCAGGTACGTGCGGGCCACGCCGTCGGTGTACTGGCTGCCGCCGATCGTGACCCGGCCGGACGGTTCGAGCAGGATCGTGTGCACGTTGCTGTTCGGCGGCAGCGACACCTTCGCGTCCCGCCACACCGTGCCGTCCCAGCGCAGGACGGTGGTCCCGGTGCTGGTGTCCGCCCAGGCCCAGGCGTCGGTCGCGGTACGCGCGGTGATCCCCGCCACGAAATACACACCGTCCGGGGTGGACTGTGTGGTCCAGCCGGAACCGTCGTAGTGCAGCACCTTCAGTCCGGTGTCGTCCTCACCGACCACCCAAGCGGCACCCGGAACCGCGGCGAAGTCCTGGTAGACCCACAAGGTCTGCGGCAGCGGGACGGCACTCCACCCTCCCGCCGACCGGCGCAGGATCTCTCCCACCCCGTCGCGGCTGTGGAAGATCCACACCTCCTCGCCGACGAACTGCACCTTGCCGAGCCAGCCCGACTCACCGGCGCCGGGGAAGGTGGTGTCCCGGCTCCACGCCGTGCCGTCCCACCGGTACAGCATCGGCCGCACTCCATCGGCGGCGTGCTCGTACCCGGTCGCCCACGCCTCGCCCGGCCCGCGGGCGGCGAGGTCGGACACGGTCACCGGCGGGGCCGCCGCCGCCGGCACCGGCAGCGCCGACCAGCTCGGCGTCACAGCCGCGGCCGGCGACACCACCGCGGCACACGTGATCACAAGGCAGACAACGACCGCACGAACAATGACTGCACGGAGACCGTTCACGAGACCCCCAGAGCCCGAAGGTCGCACAGCGTATGACGTTCGCCCACCCGTGCACAGACGGCATTCGGCCATCACGGTTCCCTCTGGAGGCCCACCGTGTCGTGGGGCTCCTGGAGCCACGAGCGGAGTTCGTGGCTCCAGGTCGGAGTTCCAGCCGCAGTCAGTCCAGCGACTCGGAGCGCGCCGCTGTCCTCCGGTACGGACCGGACCACCTCGGTCCAGATCTTCCGGTGTTCCGCTGCCACGGTGGCGAGTTCACCGCCGCCCGCGATCAACTCGGCGTAACGAACGTACGGTTGTGGCCAAACAAGCAGGTGCCCATTCAGCGCTCGTGGCTCCCGCGGACAGTCAGGTCTGAGCCGTCTCCCAGGCGCGAGTCATGGCTGTGGCAAGTCGGACGGTGAACACGGCGCTCAGACCAGGAGCGTGCTCCCCGTGGTCTCCGCTCGCCGCGCATAGGGCAGGCCAGCCTGCAATCTTCGGAGAAGGCATCTCATGTGGACGTTCGTCCGGGCGTCGGGCGGCTTCTGGACCGGGCGAACTGGACGGGTGTTTGGCCGTACTGCTTCTTGAAGGAACGGATGAAGTGGCTGCTGTCGGCGAATTGCCAGTGTGCAGCGAGTTCCGAAATGCTCGGAGGGCCGACTGATGCCGCCAGTTCAAGCCGGGCTTGCTCCAGCCGTCTGCGGCGTATAAGCCTGACTTCGCCACCCGGGCGGACATGGCCATGCTCACCATGACGAACGGAATGGAACGCGATCTGGACGAGTTCGACGCCCTGTTTGCGGCCTCGGGGTGGCGCCGCTCGAAGACGTACCCCGTGGGGGGGCGGTTATTTCGGCATGGAGCTGATCGCCGTCTGACGGTTCGCGGCGAGGCGCGGACAGCCGGGAGCAGGCGGCACCACCTCCTGCGCCGTGCCGTGCGGTCTTCATGCCTGAGCGATCTTGTCGCTGATGGTGGCTGACCTGGGATCGGGCCTGGCGGCGGCGTCGCCAGTGGGACCAGTCGAGCCGGTGGGCCGCACCGTGGACGGGCGGGACGACGAGCGCGTTGAACAGGCGCTGGATCTCGTCGCAGGTCAGCGGTATCGGCCCGCCCGGCCCGGGGTGGCGGACGTGTTCGTCGGCGCGGACGACGGCGAGGAAGGCGTGGTGAGCATCGCGAGGGTGACCCAGCGGTGCCAGATACGTCCAGCGTCTGACCTGGTGTTCGTCCAGTCCGGCCAAGCCCTTGCCGGACTGAACGGTCTCCTCGACCGTCCATCTGCGTCCGGCGACCCGCACCAGGGTGGACGCCGGAACCTGGGTGGCTGAGCAGCAGCGGTAGAAGGCGAGTTCGCCGGTGCGCCGGTTACGGCGGACGAGCAGATGGTGGTGGCCGGGCCGGTCGTCGGCGATGTCGGCCAAGGCCCAGTCGTAGAAGCGTTGCCCCTTGGCTCCGACGCCGGCGCCGGCGGAGAGTTTCTGCCAGGCGCGCTTCGGCCGGCGGGAGGTCCTTGCCCTCCCGCCAGCGCACCCCCTGCCCATCCCGGTGGTACTGCTCCGCCCAAGCCCGGCGCAGGATCCGCACCGCGGGGACCTCGCGCAGCCAGCCCGGAGCGGCCGCTTCATCGACGGCGTCCAGGAGTACGAATCCGTCCCGGCCGACCTGTTGGGCCCATTCCCGGCGGACATTGTCCCCTTTGGGGAAGCGGTAGTTGTCGACCTTGGCCCCGTACCGCTCCACCCATGCGGTACTGATCAACGGGGCCAGCCAGTCCGGGGCTGCTGCGGCCAGCGCCTCCAGCGCCGCCCGCAGCGTTTCACCGACGAACTCCATCCGGTTCAGCGTGCGCACCGCGGCCAGCACGTGCGTGGAATCGGTGCGCTGGCGACCACCGGCCCGCAGCAGTGCTGCATCGGACAGCCGGGACAGGACCACCTCCAGGACCCGTTCCTCCAGCCCGTGCGCGATCAGACGGGAGCGGAAGTCTCCCAGGACGGTGAAGTCGAATCCCGGATCATCCAGCTCCAGCCCCAACAAGAACTTCCAGTCCATGCGTGCCCGGACCTGGTCAGCGGCCTGCCGGTCGGACAGTCCCTCCGCGTACTGCAACACCGACACCAGAGCCAAAGCTCCCGGGGAGATCGCGGGCCGGCCTCGGTCAGAGAAAGCCTCAGCGAAGTCCTCGTCCGTGAACAGCGGACCGAGCACCTCCCGGATCCGGATGGCCAAAGTCCCCTTGGGGAACGAGGCCCGCACCACCCGGGCCGTCAGCTCAGGCACCCCGTCATCCGACCGCGACTCCAGCGACATCCCGCTCTCCCCATCCCGCCGATAACCAAAGCCATCAACAAGACGAACGACACAGCCCTGCTCGAATCACGAGTTTCCCAACGGAGTCGTTCACGGGGGAGAGCGTCAATGCGCCAGCATCACACGACCCGTACCAGGCGCCGAACGAGCCCCTTGATCCACTTTCGCCCAACACCCCCAGATGGCCGGAGATACGTAGAGTCCGTGGCTGCGATTCGCGGTCGGCATCGCCGGCACTGCGATGGCGCGGACACCTCGGCCGATGGGGCCTATCGGCCCCAGGCCAAGGACCTGCGGTCTCTACACCGCGTCCCTCCTTGTCGACACCCTGGAGTCAGAACCCCGACCAGGAGGTGGACAACATGTCCCGCAACGTCACCGTGGGCCTCGACGGCTCGTCCGAGAGCCGTGCCGCTGCCGAGTGGGCGGCGCGCGAGGCGAAACTGCTCGGCCTGCCGCTGCGGTTGGTGCACGTCTGGGAACCCGTCCCGGAGCCCATGGCGCAGGCGCCGCTCCTGGGTGCCGAGACGCAGCAGCACTGGAGCGAGCGGATTCCGCGCGAGGCGGCCGAGGGACTCCGCCCGCGCCACCCCGGCGTGCACGTGGACATGGTGCAGATTCCCGGCAGTCCGGTGGATGCGTTGGCCGAGGCGTCGAAGGACGCCGAGCTGCTGGTTCTCGGCTCGCGCGGGCTGAGCGGCATCGGTGGATTCCTCGTCGGGTCCGTGGGCATGGCCGTGATCGCTCGCGTCGAGACCCCTGTCGTCCTCGTGCGGGCCGGCGAGCAGGCCGCCGACGAGCACGAGGCGGATCCGGCGGGCATCCCGTCCGCCGCCACCGCGTACCGGCCCGTGGTGCTCGGCCTCGACACCGGCCACCCCGATGACGCGGTGATCGTATTCGCCTTCGAGGAGGCCGCCCGCCGCGGCAGCGCGCTGAGGGTCGTGCACGGCTGGAACCTTCCGCCTTACTTCGCCTACGGCCTGGCCGCCGACCCCGATCTCAACGCCGAACTTGGTCGGCAGGAGGCTGCCGCGCTGACCGAGGTGCTACGCCCCTGGCGGCAGAAGTACCCGGACGTCGAGGTCGTCGAGCAGTCCCGCTCGGGCAGCCCTGCCAACCACGTCATCGACGCCTCCCGTGAGGCGTCCCTGGTCGTTGTCGGCCGCCGGGTCCGGCGCAGCCCGTTCGGCGCCCATATCGGCCCCGTCACGCACGCGGTACTGCACCACGCCACCGCGCCCGTCGCCGTCGTCGCGCATGACTGAGCGCACCCTCTGAAGGAGTGGAGATCATGAACGCAGGGGTGGAACGAGTCCTCGGCGGGCCCTTGGTCGTGGGCGTGGACGGTTCCGAGCCGAGCTTGCGGGCCGTCGACTGGGCGGCCGACGAGGCGGTGCTGCGCGGGGTGCCGTTGAGGGTGGTGTATGCCTGCCTGTGGGAGCGGTACGAGGGTGCCGCGCTCGCCGGGGGCCTCGGCAGGCCGACCGCGCTGCCTTTGTCCCAGGACGTCGTCGGCGCCGCCGCTCAGCGGGCGCGTTCCCGGCACCCCGACCTGGAGGTGACCGCCGACGTGGTGTTCGAGGAGCCGGAGTACGCCCTGGTGCGCGAGGGGCGGAACGCCTCCGCGTTGGTCGTGGGCACCCGCGGCCGCAGCGGCATCGCCGAGATGCTGCTCGGCTCTGTCAGCCTGGCCGTCGCGGCCTATGCCGACTGCCCGGTGATCGTGCTGCGTGGCAGTCACGACAATCAGGTGACGCCCCTGGTGCGCGGCCGGGTCGTCGTGGGCGTCGGCGAGGACGTGAAGGAGTCGGAGGCGGTGAGGTTCGCCGTCGAGGAGGCACGGCGACGCGGGGTGCCCCTGGAGGCCGTGCGGGCCTGGCGGTGTCCCGCGCACGAGACCACCGACCACCCGTTGATGGCCGGCGAGCCCGCCCGGCTGCACGAGGAGCGGGCGGTCGAGGAACTGGAAGCGGCGTTGCAAGATGTCCCGGCGGACATCGATGTGCGCCGGCGCACCGTCGAGGGCCATGCCCGCCGAGTGCTTTTGGACGCCTCGCACGAGGCCGACCTGCTGGTCGTCGGCGCCCTGCGCCGCGAGGGGCACTTCGGGCTCCAGCTCAGCAGGGTCGCCCACGCGGCGCTGCACCACTCCGCCTGCCCGGTCGCCGTTGTACCGCACCGGGCGCAGGACGCCTGACCGGTGCCTCAGATGCTCGCCGCGTGATCGGGGACGTAGGTCTGCAGATCGCGCGGCGGGCGTTCGTAGCCGGTCGATGACGGCCTGGGTGGCAACTCGAGCACCGGCGGCGGCACCTCGTGGTACGGGATCGAGCCCAGCAGATGGGCGATCATGTTCAGCCGGGCCCGGCGCTTGTCGTCGCTCTCGACGACGTACCACGGCGCTTCGGCGATGTCGGTGTGCACCAGCATCTCGTCCTTGGCCCGGGAGTACGCCTCCCAGCGGGTGAGTGACTCCAGATCCATCGGGGACAACTTCCAGCGCCGCAGAGGATCTTCCAGCCGACGTCGGAAGCGCTCCTGTTGCTCGGCGTCGCTCACCGAGAACCAGTACTTGCGCAGCAGGATCCCGTCCTCGATCAGCATCCGCTCGAAGATCGGGCACTGGCGCAGGAACAGCTGGTACTCCTCCTTGGTGCAGAAGCCCATCACGTGCTCGACACCGGCCCGGTTGTACCAGCTGCGGTCGAACAGCACGATCTCCCCGGCGGCGGGCAGATGCTCGACGTACCGCTGGAAGTACCACTGGGTGCGCTCGCGCTCGGTCGGTGTGGGCAGCGCCGCGATCCGCGCGACACGCGGATTGAGGTGCTCGGCGACTCGCTTGATGGTGCCGCCCTTGCCCGCCGCGTCCCGTCCCTCGAAGACGACGACCAGGCGGGCGCCCTCTGCCCGCACCCACTCCTGCAGTTTCACCAGCTCCGTCTGCAGGCGGAGCAGTTCCCGTTCGTATGCCGCGCGCGGCACCTTTGCCGCCTTCTTGCCGGCCATGCCGCCTCCATTGCCCGATGGCTTACGTCGATGACTTCAACGTAATCACTGGTGCCCCGGTCCAAGACCGGGACAGCACCGTACTGACCGGCACGGGGCGGCGCACCCTGAACGCGCACTGTCAAGCGTGCCCGCCCGCCTCCGGGCCGGTGGCGGCCCCGGGGACGACCGGCGGAATTTGGGCCTACCGGCCCTCGAATCGCCCCCAGACAGCCCATGGGGCCACTCCCCGATCCGCCGGATGCTCGACATGACAAGAGGCTTGGAGGAGTCCCGCGATGACGCATCACGTGACCGACCGACCCCCCGTCCACGCCCTGCTCGCGGACGGCACCACGGTGTGCATCCGTCCCGTGGTGCCGGGCGACCACGACCAGTTGGAGGGGCTCTACGAGGAGATGTCGCCGGAGAACCTGCGCCTGAGGTTCTTCGCCGCGAGCCACCGGTCGGCCCGTCTGGCCGCCGACCGGGCCTGTGCTCCGACCCGCACAGGCTACCGGGCGCTGCTGGCCGAGACGCAGGGCCGGGTGATCGGCCTTGCCGAGTACGACACAGGGGATGAGAAGGACGCGGCCGAAGTGTCCATCGCCGTCGCCGACGGGCTGCACCACCGGGGCGTTGGAACTCTGCTCGTCGAGCACCTCGTCTCGGCCGCCCGCGCGGAGGGCATCACGACCTTCACGGCCGACGCGCTCAGTGAGAACCACGAGGTGTTGAAGCTCTTCGCCGACCTCGGTCTACGCACGGAGCGTCGCTTCGAGGGCCCGGAGGTGCGCTGCACCATCGTCCTCGACCAGAGCGACACCTACCTCACGGCCGTCGAGGAACGGGGGCGTTCCGCCGACGTCGCCAGTTTGAAGCCGCTGCTGCGGCCGGAGGTGGTCGCCGTCGTCGGGGCCGGGCGCAAGCCGGGTTCGGTGGGCCGGGCGATCGTGCACCAGCTGCACGCGGGCGGCTACACCGGGCGCCTGTTCGCGGTGAACGCCGCCGCGCACTCGATTCTCGGCGTGCCGTCCTACTCGTCGGTCAGCGCCCTGCCCAGGACACCTGACCTCGCGGTGCTCGCCGTACCTGCCGCCGCGATCCCGGAGACAGCCGAGGAGTGCGGGAAGGCGGGCGTACGGGCCCTTCTTGTCGTTACCGCGGGCCTCCACGCCGATCAAGCGCACGCCCTGTTGACGGCCTGCCGTGCGTACGGCATGCGGCTCGTCGGCCCCAACTGCCTCGGCGTTTCCAACACCGACCCGGAACTGAGCCTGGACGCCACGTTCGCCGCCGGCCATCCGCGCCCCGGCACCGCGGGCGTCGCTGTGCAGTCCGGCGGTGTGGGCATCGCCCTGCTCGACGGGCTGTCCCGGCTCGGTATCGGCGTCTCTTCCTTCGCCTCCCTCGGTGACAAGTACGACGTCAGCGGCAACGACATGCTCCAGTGGTGGGAGAGCGACGGCCGCACCGACCTCGCCCTCCTGCACCTGGAGTCCTTCGGCAGCCCGCGGGCGTTCTCCCACACCGCCCGGCGCGTGACCCGCCGGATGCCCGTACTGACCGTCGACGCCGGCCGCACCGACGCGGGCCGGCGCGCCGCCGCCTCGCACACCGCGGCCGCCGCCACCCGCACCATGACCCGCGGAGCGCTCTTCACCCAGGCCGGCATCACCGCCACTCGGTCGATCGGCGAACTCCTTGAGACGGCAGCGCTGTTGCACTCGCAGCCACTGCCCACGGGCAGCCGGGTGGCGATCGTCACCAACGCGGGCGGGGCCGGTGTCCTCGCGGCTGACGCCTGTGCCGAGGCCGGGCTGTCGCTCCCGGCGCCCACCCCGGAACTGGTCGACGACCTGCTCGCCGTACTGCCGGACGGGGCCGCGGTGGGCAATCCGGTCGACGCCACCGCCGCCGTCACGGAGGAACAGCTCGCGGACTGCGTGGACCGGATCATGCGGTACGGCGGCGTCGACGCCGTCCTGGTTGTCCTGGTCCCCACGGCGGTCGCCGCGGCGACCGGCGACGACCTCGTCCGGGCCCTCACCCTCCCCCACTCTCGGCTGCGCTCGAGCGGGGGCACCCCCATCCCCGGCCGGAGGGCGAAACCCATCGTCGCGGTACGGCTCGAACAGGGCCTGCCCGTCGAGCTGTTGCCCGCTATAGGCGACAGAACCATCCCGTCGTACTCCGAACCCCAGGCGGCGGCCCGGGCGTTGGCTCACGCCGCCCACCGCGCGGCCTGGCTCGCCCGCTCCGCCGGGATGGTCCCAGACCTGGACGGCGTCGCGACGGAGCGAGCCCGCACCGTCGTCGCGACCTACCTTGACGCGCACCCGGATGGCGGCTGGCTGGACCCGCGCACCTGCGCCGACTTGCTGGGCTGCTACGGCATCCCGCAGATCGCCTGGGCCTGGGCCGAGACCGAGGACGAGGCCGTCCTGGCCGCCGACCGGCTGCGCGGCAGCGATGGCCGGGTGGTCATGAAGGCCCACTGGCCTGGGCTGGTGCACAAGAGCCAGCAGCACGCCGTCCACCTCGACCTGCGCGGCGACTCCCAAATTCGGTCCGCCTTCCGCGACCTCGAGACCCGCTTCGCCGGGCTGATGACCGGTGTCGTGTTGCAGCCGCTCGCTGCCCGCGGCACCGAGCTGTTCGCGGGCGTCGTCCAGGACGAGGTCTTCGGACCGCTCGTCCTGTTCGGACTCGGCGGTACGGCCACGGAGGTGCTGGCCGACCATGCGGCCCGACTCGCCCCGCTCACTGACCACGACGTGCACGACCTGATCACCGCCCCGCGCTGTGCCCCGCTCCTGTTCGGCGCGCACGGCAACGGACCCGTCGACCTCGAGGCGCTGGAGCAGCTGCTGCTGCGGCTGTCCCGTATGGCGGTGGACCTGCCGCAGCTCGCTGAGACCGACTTCAACCCGGTCCTTGCGACACCGGGCGGCGTCACCGTACTGGACGCGCGGATCCGCCTGGTGCCGTGCAGGCCCCAGGACCCCTATCTGCGCCGGCTCCGCTGAGAAGGGAAAATGGACATGAAGCACAACAAGGTCGGCTCCGTAATGACCACGGACGTCGTCCGCGCCGTGTACGGCACCCCGTTCAAGGAGGTCGCGAGGATGCTCGCGGCCCACCGGATCAGCGGGCTGCCGGTGGTGGACGAGGACGACAAGGTCATCGGCGTCATCTCCGAAACGGACCTGGTGGCACGCCAGGCGGCCACCTCGGGACCGTATGAACCGCGCCGTCGCTTCGCGTTCTCGGGGCTCACGCGCGGTGCCCGACGGCAGGCGGCGAGGGTGCATGCCCGCACCGCCGGTCGGCTCATGACCGAGCCGCCCGTCACCGCGCACGCCGACGACACCATCGTCGAGGCCGCCCGCACCATGGCCCAACATCAGGTGGAACGTCTGCCGGTGCTCGACGAGGCGGACCGGCTGGTCGGCATCGTCACCCGCCGCGACCTGCTGCAGGTGTTCCTGCGGCCCGACGGGGAGATCCGAGATGAGGTGATCGAGGACGTACTGGGGCGCACCCTGTGGCTGACGCCCCGCAGCATCGACGTGTCCGTGGTGCAGGGCGTCGTCACGCTCACCGGCCACATGGAACGCAAGAGCGAGACGGAGATCGCCCTGTCGATGACCGCACGGATAGACGGCGTGGTCGACGTGGTCGACAGGCTCTCGTACCGACTGGACGACGCGCGTTTGCGCGCCCAGGAGCAGGCGCTGCACGGCGTGGCCGACGACTGGCTGCGCAAGATGTGAGAGGAGGCGTACCGAGATGACCGGCACCGTTTTGGTCACCTACGGAACCACGAACGGATCAACAGAGGAGATCGCGGAAACCATCGCCGACGTCCTCCGCAAGAGCGGGCTGACGGCCGATGCCCTTCCGGCCCAGTCCGTCAGGGGTGTGGCGTCGTACGACGCCGTGGTGGTCGGAGGCGGAGTGTATGCCGGACGCTGGCAGAAGCACGCCCGCCGGTTCCTTCGTCGGCACCGTCACGACTTGGCCGAACGCCCACTGTGGTTGTTCAGCAGCGGCCCGCTCGACGCCTCGGCCTCGGAGCGGGACATCCCGCCCGTACCCGGAGTGAAGAAGGCCATGGTCACGCTCGACGCCAGGGAGCACGTCACCTTCGGAGGCTGCCTGGAGGAGGGTGCGAAGGGATGGGTCGCACGAATGATCCTCCGCAACGGAAAGGGCGGAGACTTCCGCGACTTCACCGCGATCGAGACGTGGGCGGCACATGTCGCCGACGAGCTGACGCACACAAGAGGCTGACACACACATGGCGGGCCGGAATGCTCCGCTCCACCCAGACCCCGGTGCCCGGCACCGGGGTCGCCGCACGGCCGCACCTACGACGGCACCACGGCCACGGGGCACGTGGGCCTCTCGCAACAGGGACCGAATCCTGTACCCGCGCTCGGCGCCGGGCCTCCGCCCTGGTCATCAACCCGCGGCGGCAGGCACGGCGACGGCCTGCGGCGTACGGGTCAGGGCCGTGCCCAGGCTGGGATGCAGCTCGAAGACACCTGCCAGGCCAACAGCGCGCAGGATCCGTCGGAAGTGCACGCTGTCGGTGACCAGCCGCAACCGGCCGTGCCGGGCCTCGGCTCGGTTCCGTGCCCGGCACAGGACGCCGATGCCCGTACAGTCGATGAAGGCCGTGGCACGCAGGTCCAGGACCAGATCGGGGTGCTGGTCGGCGGTGAGGGCCTCCAGCCGGGCCGCGAGGGACGGCGCAGTGAAGATGTCGATCTCGCCGCGCAGCTCCACGACGGTGATTTCACCGACGGTGCGTTCCGTGTGGTGAGGCGCGGACCTGGGGTCGTTCTCGGACATAGTCTGAGAAAACAGGGCAAGGCGAGGTGTGGGAAGGGCCGATCGGCCCTACTGCCCGGTTTCGCCAGATTTGTTGGCCCGCCCGGCGGGGCGTAACGGCCGACCAGCCGACGCATCCTCCGAACACCCCGGACCCGGTCCTCGTGGCCCATGGACCGGGGTGTACCAACGGGTCGTTCTCCGGCTCGGCCGGGACCCATGGCCCCTCATCCCCGAGCCTCGTCCGGCGCAGGGTGGAAGGACGCAGTACCGCTGTACCAGGTGAAGGACGGGCTGGCTGATGTACCCCAATGACGGTTTCCGCGAACTCGGGCGGCAGGAGTGCCGACGGCTGCTGGCCAAGATGCCCGTCGGCCGCATCGTCTTCACGCGCCGCGCCCTGCCCGCCGTGCTGCCGGTCAACTTCAGCCTGGACGGCGACGGCGCGGTCCTGCTGCGCACCTCCGCAGCCTCGGAACTGGTCCGCGCGATCGACGGCGCGGTGGTCGCCTTCGAGGCGGACGAGGTCGACGCCGCCCGGCACTCCGGCTGGAGCGTTGTCGTCACGGGCTCGGCCACGGTGGTGACCGACCCGGCCGAACACGAACGCCTGGCCCGCACCGGCCCGGTCTCCTGGGTGCCCGCGCCGCAGCAGGTCTTCGTCCGTATCGAGCCCGAACTGGTCACCGGGCGTGAGCTCGTCGGCGGGCGCAGCCTGTACGGGGTGGACCTCACCGCCTGAAGGTCTTTCTTCCTTTCTTCCCGTTTCTTCTCGTCCGGCCGGGGCCGGGGCCGTACAGCCCGACGGGAGGGGGCCGTACGGCGTGCCGACGGGTTCCATCGGCCTCTGCCGGCAGCGCCAGCGGGCGACAAGCATCCCTCGTGGAGCCGCCGTGGGACCGATCGACGCACAGCCGGCCGACGAGCCCGCCACCGCCCTCGGCACTCCCAGGGGTGAACACCCCGTGTATGGAACAGAAGGGAACAGGACAATGACTGACCGTCATGTGGTCGTTGGAGTGGACGGTTCACTGGTCGCCGTACGGGCCTTGGACCGGGCCGCAGAGGAGGCGGTGCGCCGCGGCGCCGCGTTGCGCATCGTGTACGCCGTGGCCGACCGCGACGAGGGCGGTCCGGTTCTGGCGTCGGCCGCCTCGCGGGTCCACGAGCGTCATCCCGGTCTGCCGGTGGAGTCCAGGGCCGTGGAGGGCGGCGCTGTGCGGGTGCTGGCAGGGGAGAGCGAGGGCGCGGTCCTCACCGTCGTGGGCACCCGGGGGTTCGGCGGTGTCTCCGGTCTGCTGGCCGGCTCGGTGAGCTGGCGTCTGGTCGGACACGTGCACGGTCCGCTGCTGGTCGCCCGGGGGGATCACCCTCGCGACGAAGGGCGCGCGGTGCTGCTCGGCCTGGAGAGCGACACGGATGAGGCCGCAGCCGCTTACTCCTTCCAGGAGGCGGCACGGCGTGGGGCCCGGCTGCGTGTCGTGCACTCCGCAACGCACCGGCACACCACGCCCGAACTGCCCTCGCTGGTGACCGCGACGAGCCCCGGCCAGCAGCGCCAGGCCCGGAACGACCGGGCGGAAGAAGCCGTGCCCCGCTTCAGCATCGCCCGACTGCGGGAGGAGTACCCCGAGGTTGAGGTCGACACCCGCACGGTCCGTACCGGCCCGGCCCACGCCCTGCTGGCGGGTACCCGCGAGGCCGGCGTGGTGGTCATCGGCACGCGCCGGCGCGCGGGCCGGCTCGGTCCACCGCTCGGCCCCGTCGCTCATGTCCTGTTGCACTACTCCCACTGCCCTGTGGTGCTGGTGCCGACGACCTGAAGACGAGCACAGCGGCAAAGCGGATGGCCCAGTCGGCCCTGTCGGTACCCGGCGGATGGCGGGAGGGTGAGGAAATCCGGATCCGCAGGTACCTACGACCGAACCCAGACCCAGAAGGGACCCACGATGTCCGTCGACACGCAGCAGGCATCCGCCCCGCTTACGGACGACGAGCTGAGGACGCTGGACGCCCACTGGCGCGCCGCGAACTACCTGTCCGTCGGCCAGATCTACCTCATGGCGAACCCCCTGCTGACCGAGCCGCTGCGCCCCGAGCACGTCAAACCGCGACTGCTCGGCCACTGGGGCACCTCGCCCGGGCTGAACCTGGTGCACACCCACCTCAACCGCGTGATCAAGGCCCGCGGCCAGGACGCCCTGTGCATCTGGGGCCCCGGCCACGGCGGCCCCGCGGTGCTCGCCAACTCCTGGCTGGAGGGGAGCTACAGCGAGACCTATCCGGACGTGTCGCGCGATGCGGCCGGCATGGACAGGCTGTTCCGGCAGTTCTCCTTCCCCGGCGGCGTGCCGAGCCACGTGGCACCCGAGACACCCGGCTCGATCCACGAAGGCGGCGAACTCGGCTACTCGCTCTCGCACGCCTACGGAGCCGCTCTCGACAACCCGGACCTGCTCGTCGCCTGTGTGATCGGCGACGGCGAGGCGGAGACCGGCCCGTTGGCCGCGTCCTGGCACTCCAACAAGTTCCTCGACCCGGTGCACGACGGCGCCGTGCTGCCGATCCTGCACCTGAACGGCTACAAGATCGCCAACCCGACGGTGCTGTCGAGGCTCCCCGAGTCCGAACTCGACGCCCTGCTGCGGGGATACGGCCATTCCCCGATCCACGTCACCGGCGACGACCCGATGACCGTGCACCGTGCCATGGCCGCCGCGATGGACGACGCGCTTGACCGCATCGCGCTCCTCCAGCGCACCGCGCGCGAGGACGGCGTGTCCGAGCGGTCGCACTGGCCGGTGATCGTGCTGCGCACGCCAAAGGGCTGGACCGGCCCGGCCGAGGTCGACGGCCTCCCTGTGGAGGGCACCTGGCGCTCCCACCAGGTCCCGCTCTCCGCCGTACGGGACAACCCGGACCACCTGCGGCAGTTGGAGACATGGTTGCGCTCGTACAAGCCCGAAGAACTCTTCGACGAGCACGGCCGGCCCCGCGAGCAGGTGCTGGCCTGCATCCCCGAAGGCGCCCGCCGCCTGGGCACCACCCCGCACGCCAACGGCGGGCTCCTGCTGCGCGAACTCCCCCTGCCCCCGCTGGAGCGGTACGCCGTCCCCGTCGACAAGCCCGGCGCGACCCTGCACGAGCCCACCCGCGTTCTCGGCGACGTGCTGGAACACGTCATGCACGCCACCCACGGGAGCCGTGACTTCCGGATCGTGGGGCCCGACGAGACCGCCTCCAATCGACTGCAGGCCGTCTTCGACGCGAGCGGCAAGGCGTGGCAGGCGCAGACACTTCCGGTGGACGAGCACCTGGACCGGCACGGCCGGGTGATGGAGATCCTTTCCGAACACACCTGCCAGGGCTGGCTGGAGGGCTATCTGCTGACCGGTCGGCACGGGCTGTTCTCCTGCTACGAGGCGTTCGTGCACATCGTCGACTCAATGGTCAACCAGCACATCAAGTGGCTGCGCGTCACCCGCCGACTGCCCTGGCGCGCCCCCATCGCCTCCCTCAACTACCTGCTGACCTCGCACGTCTGGCGCCAGGACCACAACGGCTTCTCCCATCAGGACCCCGGTTTTATCGACCACGTCCTCAACAAGAGCCCCGAAGTCGTACGGGTCTACCTGCCGCCGGACGCCAACACCCTCCTGTCGGTGGCGGATCACGCGCTGCGCAGCCGCGACTACGTGAACGTGATCGTGGCCGGCAAGCAGCCCTGCTTCGACTGGCTGACCATGGAGCAGGCCAAGGTCCACTGCGCGCGGGGCGCCGGGATCTGGGAGTGGGCCGGCAACGAGAACGGCGAGCGGGAGCCGGACGTGGTGCTCGCGGCGGCCGGTGACGTCCCCACCCAGGAAGTGCTGGCCGCCGCGCAGCTGCTGCGCATCCATCTCCCGGAACTGACGGTGCGGATCGTGAACGTCGTCGACATCGCCCGGCTGTTGCCCGCCGAGGAACACCCGCACGGGATGAGCGACTTCGAGTACGACGGGCTGTTCACCACCGACAAGCCGGTCATCTTCGCCTACCACGGCTACCCCTGGCTGATCCACCGCCTGGCCTACCGCCGTACGGGCCACAAGAACATGCACGTGCGCGGCTACAAGGAGATCGGCACCACCACCACACCGTTCGACATGGTCGTCCGCAACGACCTCGACCGCTACCGCCTGGTCATGGACGTCATCGACCGCGTCCCCGGCCTGGCGGTGCGCGCCGCGGCCGTACGGCAGCGGATGGAGGACGCCCGGCTGCGCCACCACGAATGGATCCGCGTTCACGGCACCGACCTGCCGGAGGTCGCCGACTGGTCCTGGGACGGCTGAACCGGTGCCAACGGGGCCCGGGCAGGGGGCCGTTCGGCCCGCGGTCCGGGCCCTGCAGCCCCTCCGACGGGCGTCGACGACGCGGGACATTGAAGGAGCAAGGAAAGTCGCCCGACATCCTGAGCGTCGTACCCCTCGAAAGGGATGAGCATCATGGCAGTGCACGACCACCCGCACCGGCATCTGGGATTCCGCTTCCCGTCCCTGCACAGGGCCGGGGCGGCTCACGCCTCCGCCGGCGAGACGACCGCCGCCGCGACGGCGACCCGTGCGCACGTGTTCGCCGGGCTACGCCTGCTGACCGGCTTCGTCTTCCTGTGGGCGTTCCTGGACAAGACCTTCGGCTTCGGTTACGCGACCGGCTCCGGCAGGGGCTGGATCGACGGCGGCTCACCCACCAAGGGCTTCCTCGGCGGTGTCGCCGTCGGCCCGATGGAGTCCACCTTCCACGACTGGGCCGGGGCCGCCTGGGCGGACTGGCTGTTCATGCTCGGCCTGCTCGGCATCGGCCTCGCCCTGATCGCGGGCATCGGCCTGCGGCTCGCCGCGGTCGCCGGGACCGTGATGATGGCGTTGATGTGGATCGCGGAGTGGCCGTCGGCCAAGCACCTCTCCGACGGCTCGCCGAGCATGTCGACCAACCCGTTCGCCGACTACCACCTCATCTACGCCATCGTCCTGATCGCCCTCGCGGCCGCGGGCGCGGGCGCCACCTGGGGCCTGGGCAAGGCGTGGGCGCGGCTGCCCTTCGTCAGCCGCAACCGCTGGCTGCTCTGAGGGCAGCGCGCTCGATGACCGGGGCACCTCCGCCGTCGGGCGGAGGTGCCCCGGTCGTGCGTGCGCCGACGGCCATGCGATGCCGGGCTCGGCCTGACCGGGCCCAACGGCCCGGCAGGCGAGGGACCGATGGCGCGCCCGGGTACGCCGACAGGCCCTCCCCGCAGGCGCCGCGGGCGACGAGCATCGAATGCACAGAAGTTCACGTGCAGAGCGAGGGAGAGACCGGCGATGACCACAACGGTGACAGCTGGCAGCCGAAGGGCCGAGGCATGGCGAGGCTTCGCCGGTGCGCGCTGGCGGGGCGACGTCGACGTGCGCGACTTCATCCAGGCCAACTACACGCCGTACGAGGGCGATTCGGCGTTCCTGGTCGGTCCGACCGAGCGCACGCTCACGGTCTGGGGCAAGGTCGCTCGTCTGTTCCCCGAGGAGCGGCGCAGGGGAATCTTCGACGTCGACCCGGGTACCCCGTCGACGATCACCTCGCACCGGCCGGGTTTCATCGACCGTGAGCGGGAGCTGATCGTGGGCCTGCAGACGGATGCCCCGTTGAGGCGGGCGATCATGCCCAACGGCGGGTTGCGGATGGTCGAGAACAGCCTGAAGGCGTACGGCTACCAGGCCGATCCTTTCGTGACGCGCGTCTTCGGGACCTACCGCAAGACGCACAACGACGGTGTCTTCGACGCGTACACCCCCGAGATGCGCGCTGCCCGCAAGGCCGGGATCATCACCGGCCTGCCGGACGCCTACGGTCGCGGCCGGATCATCGGCGACTACCGGCGCGTGGCGCTGTACGGCACGGCCAGGCTGATCGAGGCGAAGCGGGCTGAGCGTGCCCTGCTGGACGCGCGGCCCTCGGGCCCGGACGTGATCCGGGACCGTGAGGAACTGGCCGAGCAGGTCCGGGCGTTGGGCGAGCTGACGCAGATGGCGGCCTCGTACGGCTGCGACGTCTCCCGTCCCGCTGCCACCGCGCAGGAGGCTGTGCAGTGGCTCTACCTCGGTTTCCTGGCGGCGGTGAAGGAGCAGAACGGCGCCGCGATGTCGCTGGGCCGCACGTCCACGTTCCTGGACGTCTTCCTCCAGCGGGATCTGGAGGAGGGGACCCTCGATGAGACCGGGGCCCAGGAGCTGATCGACGACTTCGTGATCAAGCTGCGGATCGTGCGGTTCCTGCGCACTCCCGAGTATGACGCGCTGTTCTCCGGTGACCCGACCTGGGTGACGGAGTCCATCGGCGGCATCGGTGGCGACGGCCGCCCGCTGGTCACCCGCACCTCCTTCCGCTTCCTGCAGACCCTCTACAACCTCGGCCCGGCCCCGGAGCCCAACCTGACCGTCCTGTGGTCGCCGCGGCTGCCCGAGGGCTTCAAGGAGTTCTGCGCCCAGGTGTCCATCGACACCAGCGCCGTCCAGTACGAGTCCGACGACCTGATGCGCCCGCGCACCGGCGACGACACCGCGATCGCCTGCTGCGTCTCGGCGATGACGGTGGGCCGGCAGATGCAGTTCTTCGGCGCACGGGTGAACCTGGCCAAGGCGTTGCTGTATGCGATCAACGGTGGCCGGGACGAGGTGACCGGTGAGCAGATCGGGCCCCAGACGCCTGGCCTGACCGGCGAGTACCTGGAGTACGGGGAGTTGTCGGCCGCGTACGACCGGATGCTGGACTGGCTGGCGGCCACGTACGTCAACACGCTCAACGTCATCCACTACATGCACGACAAGTACGCCTACGAGCGCATCGAGATGGCACTGCACAACCACCCGGTGTACCGCTTCATGGCGTGTGGCATCGCGGGACTGTCGGTGGCCGCGGACAGCCTGTCCGCTGTCAAGCACGCGCGGGTGAAGGTGATCCGGGACGCGACCGGGCTGGCCGTGGACTACGCGGTCGAGGGCGAGTTCCCGGCGTACGGCAACAACGACGACCGTGTCGACGCCATCGCCGTCGACCTCGTGGAGTCCTTCATGTCCAAGGTGCGCGAGCACCCGACGTACCGCAACGCCGAGCACACGCAGTCGGTGCTGACCATCACCTCGAACGTCGTCTACGGCAAGCACACCGGCAACACTCCCGACGGCCGGCGCGCGGGCGCCCCGTTCGCGCCCGGTGCCAACCCGATGAACGGCCGCGACCGCCACGGCGTGGCCGCCTCGGCCCTCTCGGTCGCCAAGCTGCCGTACGAGCAGGCCCGCGACGGCATCTCACTCACGACGACGATCACGCCCGAGGGACTGGGCCATGACCCGGCCGAGCGCCCGGGCCATCTGGTCGGCATCCTCGACGCGTACATGGCCTCCGGCGGTTTCCACATGAACGTCAACGTCCTGGACCGGGCGACGCTGGAGGATGCCATGGAACACCCGGAGAAGTACCCGGAGTTGACGGTTCGGGTCTCCGGGTACGCCGTCAACTTCGTCCGCCTGACCCGCGAGCAGCAGCTCGACGTGATCAGCCGCACCTTCCACGGATCGCTGTGAGCACCATCATCGAGCCGGTGACGGGCCGGGTCCACTCCTGGGACCTGTCCACGGGAGTGGACGGTCCCGGGACCCGGTTCGTGCTGTTCCTCAGCGGCTGCCCGCTGCGCTGCCTGTACTGCGCCAACCCGGACACCTGGCACATGCGCGACGGGAAACAGAGCACCGTCGACGAGGTGATGGGCGAGATCGAGAAGTACCGGCCCTTCATCACCACCGCCGGCGGGGGAGTGACGCTCACCGGCGGCGAGGCCCTGCTGCAGCCCGCGTTCACGGCCGGCATCTTCCACCGATGCAAGGAGCTCGGTCTCCACACCGCCCTCGACACCTCCGGCTTCCTCGGCGCCCGCGCCACCGACGAACTCCTCGCCGACACCGACCTGGTGCTGCTGGACATCAAGTCCTTCGACGTTCGTACCTACCGGAAGCTGACCGGAGGAGACCTCTCCCCGACCCTCAACTTCGCCACCCGCCTGGACCGGCTCGGCGTCCCCGTGTGGATCCGCTACGTCCTCGTGCCCGGCTGGACCGACGACCCGGCGGCCGTCGACGGCCTCGGCGCGTTCCTCGCCGGGCTCGGCAACGTCGACCGGGTGGACGTCCTGCCGTTCCACAAGCTCGGCGCCCACAAGTACGACGCGCTCGGCATCCCCTTCCCCCTCCGCGACACGCGTACGCCGGATCCGGACCTGACGGAGCGGGTGCGCGAGCAGTTCCGGGAGCACGGCCTGCGGGCGCTCTGACCGAACGGCCCGCCACAGGCGGGCGAGATGCACCTCGCCCGAAGCGCCCTGGCGGGGCGCTGGGATGCTGCTGTGCAGCCTCATCGGCATGTCGCCTCGGCGTAAAGGAATACCCCGTGGCGCCCGCTTCCCCGCCTTTCACGGCAGGGGTGAGGCACAACCGCTGAATTCCCCCTGGAGCGGCAACCGTGCTTGCCGGAACAACATCGGCTGATCGGCGATCACTGCAACGAACCGACGTTTCACCGAGACCATTTCATCAATACTTTGCTGGTCTTGATTTGTCCACAACAATTTGCTGATCACATCGGGAATTCGTCGGCACATCGATCCACGGGGGAACCGGGCCCTCACGGGCCGACGTGGGTGGCCGGCCAGGGCGTGGTGTCCAGCGGGCCGGGGCAGACGACCTCGCAGCGGATGCGGTCGGCGGGCACGCCGCGGGGCAGCAGGCCCGCGTGCACCTCCAGTTGAGGTGTCCTGGTCGGGCGTGACCGGTCTGATGATTTGGCCGTTCGTGCTGGTGTGAGTACTCGGCCGTGGATCGTGGGCAACGACTTGTGGGTGCTGATCAAGCCGTTACTGCCACAGCAAGCGCCGGATCCTGCCCGTCATCTCCCGCAAGGGCGCCCCGAACATACAGGGCATGCACAAGCTCCGCTACGTGGTGGAGCAGACCTTCGCCCTGCTCTTCAAACGACTCGCCGTCCGATGGGAACGCCGCACCGAACTCCACGACGCCTTCGTCTCCCTGGCCTGCGGCCTGATCAGCCGGCGACGTCTCGAAAAGGCGCACTCATGATCGTGTCACGGGCTCTCAGTGCCCGTGCTCGAGTGTGTGTTGTCGTCGTTTGGCCTTGCCGCGCCGCGAGGGCGATCCCCGCGGTCCACCCGGGCGCGCGCCCATGAGGAGGCAGATCGATCGCGTCGACGAGATGACTGCTGAGAGCGAGCAGCCAGGAGATCAGCGAGTTGGAATTCCACATGTCGCCGACGCGCAGTTCGTCGCGTCCCCAGGTAACCGTCGGGAAGTCCGGTACGAGATCCAGCACCCGCCGCGCCCGCTCGGTATCCGTGCTCAGGCGCCGGGGACTGGCGACCGCCTCGGCGAGGTCCGGGATGATCCCGTTGCGCCATCGCCGGACCTCGTAGCGGAACAGTCGCGAGCGGCTTAGCCACGGCAGCCCCACAGGGCCCTCGGTGACCACGCCACGATCGGGTTCCTCGGTGCGCCACACCGGGGCCATCTCGATCACGTAGCTGTCGCCGCCGAGTTGGACCTGCAAGGCCGAGTGGTACAGATCGAGCGCTTCACGGTGTTCGCGATGCGCGACGATCGCCTCATAGAGGCGGCCGTTCCAGCGCACCAATCGCACCCCGCCGGCGCCCAGAGGCAGCCAATACAGGTCCACGAAGGCGCCGGTTCGCTCCGTGTGTGCGCGAAGGTCCGAGGCAGTGTTCATGACCAGCCTCCGTCCAGGAGCCGTCACCGGTCCATCTCTGACGGTACGAGCCGGGAGGGACCCACGTATGGGCCGATCAGCCCTGTGTGGGTCGCCGACGGGCCCCGGACGGGCCGGCAGCTGCTCTGGGGCCCTGTGGCCGACTGCGATGCGCAGTCGCGCTCGACTCCATCACCGCTGGAGCCTATTCCCCAGGTATGTCGACGGGCACGGGACCGTAGTAAGCCACTCGCAGATCTCCTGCATGTCGTCGAGCATGGGCATCCGCGGGTTGGCGGGCGCGCACTGGTCCTCGTAGGCGTTGAGGGCTTGCTGGGGCAGCGCGTCGAGGAAGGCGCGCTCGTCGACGCTGAGGGCCTGGAACGACGGCTCGATGCCCACCGCGTCCCGTAGGCGTTCCACCGCGAGGCGAGCGACTCCACGCCCTCGGTCGGTGTGGCGGCCGTCCTCGCCCGTGGGGCCACCCGGCCTCAAGCCGAGTGGAACCCGGCCCTCAGCCGTGGGGCACCACGGCGACCGGTGCGGCCGCGTGGTGCAGCACCGCGTGGGCCACCGGCCCGATGCGCATGCCGAGCGCCGGCAGTTGCACGCGGCGGCCGACCACCACGAGGCCGGCCTGTGCGGCGGCCTGCAGCACGACCGCGGACGGACGGGCGAGATCGACCGTCAGGACGACCGGCACCTGCGGGTACTTCTCGCGCCACGGCTTGAGAGCGTCGGACAGTGCCCGCTCCGCCTGCCCCGTGATCCCGCCGTCCTGGCCGGCCAGCCGCCCCACAGCGGGGCCGTACCCGTACAGCGGCGGCAGGCTCGGCGCGTGCACGGCGCGCACTGCGGTCCTGCGGATGGCGGCCGTGTCGAAGGCGAAATCCAACAGCGGCGCGGCCGGGTCGCTCAAGTCGTCGAGCCCGACCACGACCTCCCCGCCGTCATGCTTGGCGGCCGAGCGGGCGTTCGCCCGCACCATGACCACCGGGCCGTTCGCCCGGGCGAGCACCCGCTGTCCGACGGAACCGAGCAAGAACCCCGCAATGGCGCCGTGACCGCTGGAGCCCAGCACCAGCATCTCCGCCTTCTCTGCCTGGTTCAGCAGCACCTCGGCGGCAGTGTCGGAGATCTGCTCGGTGCTGACGGTCAGTTCCGGATGCCGCCCGCGCAGCTCCTCCTCGGCCTCCCGGAGCATGTGCAGAGCCCAGTGCTTCTGCGTGTCCACGTCCTGCGCGACGGGCACGTCGTGTGGCTGCCAGATCCAGGCATGCACCAGATGCAGCGGCACGCCACGGCGCTGCGCATCGCGGGCGGCCCAGTCGGCGGCGGCCAGGCTTTCGGGGGAGCCGTCCAGGCCGACGGCGATGGGGCGAATCATGGGAAGAGACCTCCGGGTCCGATACGGGTCCAGCGGGCCGCGGACGATTGCGCCGGCCCTTGTCCCGAGCCTCACGACAGGGCGGCCGCGGTTCCAGGGGCCGATGGTCCCGACTCGGACGGCATGGTCCCAACGGTGCAGGACCACCCGGTCTGCTCAGCATTCGGCACCGGCCGGCGCCGGGTAGGCGACGGACATCGGTACTCCTGGGAAGATGGGAACGACAGAGCGAATAGGGCCGACCGGCCCTGGCCGTTCGGCCCTAAAACGCGCACGATCTGCGACAGGAAGGACCGGTCTCGCCCATTTGGCGGTTTCCGGTGCCAGAGAAAGACGACACAGGACAGGAGCCGTTGATGGCGGACAGCGAGCGCCCCGGACCCGACAACCCGATCCGGGTCTTCCTGCTGGACGACCACGAGGTGGTGCGCCGCGGGGTGCGCGACCTGCTGGACGACGAGCCGGACATCACCGTGGTCGGCGAGGCGGGCACGGCGGAGCAGGCCCTGGTGCGTGTTCCCGCGCTGCGCCCGCAGGTGGCGGTCCTCGACGTGCGCCTGCCCGACGGTGACGGAGTGACCGTCTGCCGCGAGCTGCGCTCGCGCATGCCGGAGCTGGCCTGCCTGATGCTCACCTCCTTCGACGACGAGGAGGCCCTGCTCGACTCGATCATGGCCGGCGCCTCCGGGTACGTGCTGAAGCAGATCCAGGGCACGGACCTCGTGTCGGCCGTGCGCACCGTCGCCCGCGGGCAGTCCCTGCTCGACCCCAGTGCCACCGCCAAGCTGATGGCCCGTCTGCGTCAGGGCCAGGAACCGGAGCCCGAGCCCGACGCCCTGCCAGGCCTGACCGAGCGGGAGCGGGAGATCCTGGCCCTGATCGGCGAGGGCCTGACCAACCGCCAGATCGGCCAGCGGCTCTACCTCGCCGAGAAGACCGTCAAGAACCACATCTCCCGCCTGCTGGCCAAGCTCGGCGTGGAGCGCCGCATCCAGGCCGCCGTGATCGCCACCCAGGCCCAGGACCGGCGCAAGCAACAAGGACACTGACGCCGCAGGGTGAGCCGCACGGCCGAACGTCCCCCGGCTCACCCCCGTACGGCCCAAGCCCGATCGCATTCCCGGCCGGAAGGCTGGCAGCGCATCCGAGAACCCCGACGGTCTGGCCCTGGGCCTGCGGTACGTGGAACGGGAAGTAGTGGTTCGCCGAGGCGGACCTGGTCAGCCTGCACGTGCCGCAACGCCCGGACACCCACCACCTCGTCGACGGCCGCGCCCTGGCCCTGATGAAGGACGACGCGGTCCTGGTCAACTCCGGCCGGGGCGGCGTGGTGGGCACCGGCGTGCTGCTGGAGACCTTGCGCGGGGGCGGGACCGGCCAGTCCGGTGAACGGCAGGCTGTTCTCGACATCGTGGCCGTCTGGAAGGAACTCATCAGGGCCCTCCCACGGGCCGTCGACCGGCGCGGGCGCCGTTCGAACGAGGGACGGGGGATCCCCTCGTGGACACCGAACCCAGCGTCCGAGCCTGACTCGGTGATCACTCCAGGGCCGCACGCGCAAGAGGGCCGATCGGACCCAGCTGGGAGCTGATGGGCACCTTGCTTGACGCCCTGCGCCATGGTGTCTGGAGGTAGGGCGCACGCACGAAGAGCGGAAGGCCACGAGACCAGCGGTTCCGGCAGGTGGAAACAGGAATCTGGCGTCGGGCGCCGACCGACCACCGCAGTCGCAGTGGTGCCCGTATCCGCTCTCCGGGGTACTCGATGGTTCGGATCTGCGTCGCCCGGGCGACACGCAAGGAGGATGCCATGGCTTCGCGACCACTCGATGAGAAGACCGTGACCACACTGGTGGCCGAAGCCAGCGCGGCCCCGTCCATGCACAACGCGCAGCCATGGCGCTTCCGCTACCGGACCGACCAGCGTTTCGTGCTGCTGTATGCCGACCCCGACCGGGCCATGCCCCGGTCCGATCCCGACAACCGGGCCCTGCACATCGGCTGCGGGGCCGCGCTGCTCAACCTGCGCGTCGCCGCGGCACACGCGGATCTCGTCCCGGAGACAACCCTGCTGCCCGAGCCGGACGATCCACTGCTGCTCGCCGCCGTCCACCTGGCTGACCCGGTCCACGGCGTGCGGGACGAGGACCTGGCGCGACTGCACCCGGCGATCCGGCAACGGCACACAAGCCGCCATCCCTTCGCCGAGAAGGACATTCCCGAGGACGTGCGGGCCGCCTTGCAGGACGCAGCGGCACAGGAGGGTGCCGTCCTGCTCTTCCCCGGCCCCTGGCACGCCGAGACCGTGCTCGACCTGGCCCACGACGCCGAGAGCCGCGACCTCATGGACCCCGGTGCCAACGAGGACCTGGTTCGCTGGACCCGGCTCGGACCGGAGGCGGACACCGCCGTCGACGGCGTCCCCGAGTACGCCTTCGGGCCGCGGAAACGCAACGGCAAGGCGCCTGTGCGGGACTTCTCCGGACGGCGTCCGGTGGCCGACCGTGGCACCACCGCCTTCGAGTACACCCCGCACCTGGCCCTGCTGAGCACCCGCGGAGAGGGCCCTACCGACTGGCTGCGCGCCGGGCAGGCACTGGAACGCGTCCTGCTGGAGGCCACCCTGGCCGACCTGGCGACCTCCCTGACCTCTCACGCCCTGGAAGAGCCCGAACTGCGCCTGTTGGCCCGCGATCCCGCGTCGGGCACCGGGCAGGTACAGATGGTGCTGCGTCTTGGCTACGGCCCACGCGGCCCCGCGACGCCTCGCCGCCCGGTACGAGACATTCTCGAGATCACCTGACTGCGACACGATGTTCGCCGCGCGGCCCGAACTGCTGGACGCGCTGTTCAACCCCGGCAACCGGGCCGCAGGCTCACGTTTTCCTTAGGTATCCCTGATGATTCGTCATCCGCCGACGTCATGCCGTGCGTCGGGTACCCGTGTCGGGCCGTAGGTGAGTACCTAAGTCGAATGTGTGACGTTTTCACGGGGGTGTCGTTGATCGGATGACAGCATCACGGGTGGGGAGGGGTCAGGTGAGCCGGAAGCTGCCGCTTCGCGAGGGCGATACCGCCCGCACCGCCTGCGCCCGTGGCCTCCTGCTTGGGGGTGTGGACGAAAGGACCGGCGAAGTCCTGCCCGCCACCGTGCTGGCGGAGCGGGTGGGCTGGGCTGCGGGTTTCCCCCTGCACGCCCACGCCACCCCTCCACGGTGGGCAGAACCCGCGCCAGACACTACGTCTTGCATGGGATCGCTTAGTGGTCGGCGTCGGAAGTCCTTCGGGGGTTGATCAAGCGGTCAGGGCGACGGAGGATTCTTCTCATCGGTCGGCGAGTGTGTGTCGGTCGAGCTGGGCCAGCAGATCGTTCAGGTCGGAGGTGGTGAACTTCCACTGGAACGGCTGTGCCGTGGCGTTGTAGCGGTCTTCGAATGCTCGGAGCCGGTTTCGGACCTCGTCGAGGTCTGTGAAGTCGTTGGGTGGGACGACCTTGCGCTGCACGATGGAGAAGAAGATCTCTATCTGGTTCAGCCAGGATGCGTGGACGGGCGTGTGGACCATTACGGCGTTCGGGAACCTGGAGGCCAGACGGTCGATGGCCCGCTTGCCGCGATGCGAGGAGCCGTTGTCGACGATGAAGAAGACCCGTTTCGCGCTGGTGTAGGGCTCGCTGGCCATCACCTGCTCGACCAGTTTCATGAACGGCACGATGCCGGTGGTCTGTTCACAGCGGCCGAAGACTTCGGCCCGGTGGATGTCGTAGGCGGCCAGGTAGGCCAGGGCTCCGCCGCGTCCGTAGGTGTGGTTGACGCGCATCGCGCGGGCCTGGCCCGGGGCCAGGGTGGGGTGGCAGCGGCAGCGGGCCTGGATGGAGGTCTTCTCATCCGCGGAAATGACGTACTCGTCTTCGCCGAGCGGGGCGCCGTCGAAGATGCGGGCATACAGGTTCAGGACCCGTTGAGCGGTGGCGCGGAAGTTCGGGTCGCGGATGAAGATCCAGGAGCGGTGTTGCCAGGGCTTGAGTGCGTCGTCCTTGAGCCAGCGGCGCACCGTGGAGGCGGAGATCGTCTCGGTGATGGCCCGGGTGACGGCCTCGCGTGCGAGTTCAGGGCATGACCAACGTGAGAGCGGGGTTCCGCACTGGGTGGGCAACTGGCAGGCCAGCGCCTTGACTTCGGCGATCTGTAGCGCGGTGAACGTCGGTGGTCGCCCTGGCCGCTTGCGGTCGGCCAGGGCGGGCATCCGGCCAGCCGCGAACCGGCCGCGCCAGCGGCGCACGGTGTCCACGTGAAGGTGGGTTTCGGCAGCGATTCGGGCGTTGCCGCGGCCCCGCGCTGCCAGCAGCACGACCGTTGCCCGCTGGCGTGCCTGATACAGGGTCTTGTGGCCGTAGGCCATCTTCTTGAGCCGATGGCGCTCACAAGCGGTCAGTTCCACCGGCACGGCAGGGCACACGGGCATGGAAGAAAAGCGGCCCATCTCTCCGGGGGCGGTGAACACGAGCCACGGGCCAGTTCCCCTCATCGGCACGGCCCGGAAGCCTCGCTGGTTAGTTTTCGGCGCTGTTCAGCAGTGTGTGCTGTGCGGGCGGCACGACATGGTCCTCCTCCCCGACGAGGAAGAGGACACGTCCGGTGAGGTTCGGGGTCAGCGACAGCGTCGGCTCGGGCCGGCTGATCGGGATGTCGGTGCTCGGCAGCCAGCCGCCGTAGAAGACGGCCACTTCGGCGAGGTCGAACTCGGTGGCTGCGACGTAGCCGATGTGACCGCCCAGGCTCAGCCCGACCATGCTGACACGGTGGGTCATGCCGTGGCTGCCTTTGGGGAGAGGCGGCGCAGGTTGGCGGCGAGGATGCGGTCGAGTGTGCGGTCGGACAGGATCGGTCCCAGGCGCATGATCAGGGCGGCATCCCGGCCGGCGGTGTAGCGGGTGCGCGGTCTGCGGGTCGTCACGGCCTTCGCGATGACCCGGGCGGCGGCGTCGGCGGTCAGGCCCGATGCAGTACCCGAGGCCATCAACTTGTTGTTCGCCTGGACCAGGCTGCCGTAGCGCTCATCCTGCTCCGGTGTCATCTTGGCCGCCAGGTCGTTGGCCGTCGCGATCCCGCGGGCCGCGATCTCCGTGCGGACGCCGCCGGGCTCGACCACGACGACCTGTACGCCCAGCGGTGCGACCTCGCGGCGGAGTGAGTCGCTGACTGCTTCCAGGGCGAACTTCGCGCCGGCGTACGCGCCGTATGTGGCCATGGCGTACTTGCCGCCGATCGAGCTGATGTTAATCACGCGGCCCTTGCTACGCAGCAGTGCGGGCAGGAGCGCCTGGGTGACGGCGATGTGGCCGAACAGGTTGACTTCGAAGACCCGCCGCCACTCGGCCATTGGCAGGGCTTCGACCGGGGCGTTCACCTGGATGCCGGCGTTGTTGACGAGTGCGTGCAGTGCGCGCGAGTCGTCGGCGACCCGCGCGGCGAGTGCCTCCACGTGCTCGGACTTGGTGATGTCGAGGATGACCGGCTCGATGCCGGTCGATCGGATGGCGTCGGCGTCACGGTCGCGTCGCACGCCGGCCAGGACGTGGAATCCCTGCCGGGCCAGTTCGCGGGCGGCTGACGCGCCCATGCCCGTGGAGGCTCCGGTGACTACGACCAGCTTTTGGGTTTCAGTTGACGTCATGGTGTGTCCAGTCGTGGGGGGTTAGTCGGCTGGGCCGAGGACAAGAGCGATCGCGATTTGGATGTGCCGGGCTCGGTCGCTGGGCGGGACGGTGAGTTGCTTGACGCCGGCCGCGACGGCGAGCAACTGGAAGGCGAGGTCCTCGGCGGAGACGCCTGGGGTGCGCTCCGGCGCCCCCTCGGCGCGGAGAACGTCGGCCACCGCCTCGACGACGAAGCGCTCCAGGTCGTGCAGGAGCGAGTCCCCCAACGTGCGCGCTGCGGCGAGGAGTTCGTTCACCGCCTCGCTGGTCGCCGTGGCGGCGGGTCCATGCAACGCAATGAAGGCGCCCATCAGCCGCTCGTGCGCCGGTAGGTCCGCTCTGGCCAGTTCCTGGGCGACGGCGGCCTGGGTCTGGGCGACCGCGCGCTGGAGGCTGGCGTGGAAGAGCTGCTGCTTGTTCTTGAAGTGCAGGTACAGGCCCTGACGGGAGAGCCCGGCTGCCTCGGCGAGGTCGTCCATGGATGTCTTGCGTAGGCCGAAGCGCATGAAGACCGGCATCGCGGCGTCCGCGATCTCCTCACTGCGCGACAGCGCCCGCCCGCTCTGGCTCGTCACGCGGGCACCTGCGCTTCCCGCCGCCTGAGGGGCGCGTAGTCCATACCCGTCAGGTCCGCGTTCGCCTCCCCGCGGCCGACGCGCCATTCGCGTCCTGGGCCCGTATGGCGCTGCGCCCTGCGCACGCCGGACCGCGATGGTCGTACAGATGGGTCCGAGTCCGCCCGTGTCGCGATCGGTGTTTGGCCGGCCATGTCCGAGATTCGGCTCCCGGTCCAGGTCTGCGTCGTCATCACACTCCTCACTGGGCTTTGGGCTCAGCTTTACACATTGAGCCTAAAGTGTCTACTCCGACAAGTGAGGGCCCGCGGCGAACGACTATGCACGTACGCCCATAAAGAGCATTTGGCCGCATCGGAGGGGACCCAGGCGCCCTCGCGGCTACGTCAGCGCGGCGCGGGAGATCATCCTCACGTCTCTTGCCCCCCGCTCGTATTAGCGCCCGGCGGCCGGCCTACAGCACGCACGGCATGCCGCCACCGAGTGAAACTTCGGGCCAGATCCAGGCTCGGATCTCCCGGATCCCGTAGAGCGGCCTCGCCTAGCCAACAGCGCACACACCGGCACCGGTCGCCCGTCCACTCCGCCACCGGCCCACGGAAACCACGAGAGAAGTGCCCCGGTCAACCCCCGAAGGACTTCCGGAGTGGACCACTTAGCTGATTAGAGACGCTAACAGCGCCGTACCCTGGCGGGGGCCATCGCGGCATTCGCCGAGGCGTTGCTCGCCGACCCCGACCCCGACGCCCGCCCGGACGCGCTGCTGCCCCGCATCGCCCACCAGCACGCGCACTCGGGGTGACCGATCACCAGTACATGATCGTGCACAAGTACCTGTTCCGCGCCGTCGCCGCGTACTCGGCAACGCGGTCACCCCGGACGTCGCCGCCGCCTGAGAGGAGGTGTACGGCCTCCTGGCCGGTGCCCTCATCACCCAGGAGGCCTGCCTCTACCAGGAGGCGCGGGTCGGTTCCCGGTATCCCTGGCGGCAGTGGACCGTGGTGGAGCGGCGCGAGAAACCTTCGACGCAGTCTCCTTCCTGTTGCGCCGGGCCGACGAAGGCCCTGCGCCGCCCACCCGAGCCGGCCAGTACGTCAGCGTCCGGGCTCTGCGCCGTATCACCGTCAAACGCGTCGCGAGTGTGGCGGACGCCCCCGAGGGCGAGGTGTCCAACGAACTGCACCGCACGATCCGGGACGGCGACGAGCTCAGCCCGTCCGCCCCGTACGGCGACGTGGTCCTCGATGACGCCGATAGCCCGCTCCTGCTGGTCTCGGCCGGCATCGGCTGCACCCCGATGGTCGGGATGCTCGGGCATCTTGCCGCCACGGGCGCCGGTCGCCCCGTCACGGTCATGCACGCTGACCGTTCCCCGGCCCACCACGCCCTACGCGGATGCAGGCCGACTCAAACGCCGTCCATGATTGGTGGCTGTTCTCTCATCCGTGTGACCTGGGAGCGGAGTGCGGTGTCGGTTACAGCAGGCTGCTCCAGTACGGCCAGAAGCGGGTGAGGACGAGCAGCACGATCACCCCGTACCAGGCGCCGAGCAGCATCCAGTGCGTGTCCCGGAAGACCTGCAGCACACCCCGGGGCACAGGGATGATTCCCCGTTCCAGGCAGTGCAGGGTGACGTACCAGAACAGGGCGATGGTCACGACCCAGACTACGGCGCAGTAGGGGCAGAGCTTGTTGAGCTCGTAGAGCGACTGCCCGATGAGCCAGTGGACGAACACCACTCCCACCAGAGCTCCTGCGTCCAGCGCGAGCCACAGCCGCCGGTGCAGGCGCGTCCCGGAGAGCACGGCGATGCCCAGGGCGGTTACGGCGGCGAAGGCGCCGAGGCCGAGCAGCATGTTGGGGAAGCCGAACAGGCTGCCCTGCGGGCTGGACATGACGCTGCCGCAGCTCACAACAGGGCTGATGTTGCAGGGCGGTTGGTAGGCGGGGTCGCGGAGCAGCCGCCAGTCGTCCACGGTGAGTTGGAAGGAGGCGAGCCAGCCGACGGTCCCTGTGGAGAGCATGACCAGGCCCGTTCGGCGGCTCGCGCCCACGGTGCGCGGGCGCGGGGTGGTCGTGGCGTCCGGTGCGAGGGTGGGGCCGTGGCTCATGCGGCTCGCCGGGAGCTGGAGGCCGGCCGGGGCCGGCCGCCTGCCGTCGGGGCCGCGGCCGGTGTGGCGCGCCGCCGGTAGACCAGGTACGGGCGGGCCAGGTAGCCGATCGGGGCGCTCCACACGTGGACAAGGCGCGTGAACGGCCAGGCCGCGAAGAGCAGGAAGGCGGTCAGGGCGTGGAGCTGGAAGAGCAGTGGGGCTCCGGCGATCGCCTCCGGCTGCGGCTGGAGGACGAACAGGCCGCGGAACCAGACGGAGACGGTGGAGCGGTAGTCGTAGCCGGCACCGAAGACGTTGTGGGCGGCGGTGGCGGTGATGCCGAGCAGGACGGTGGCGGACAGCAGCGGGAAGAGGAGCTTGTCGCTGCGGTCGGTGCCGAGCCGGATCCGGCGGGTCAGCAGCCTGCGGGCGCACAGCATGCCGAGGCCCGCGACCATGGCGATGCCCGCCACCGAACCGGCCCAGACGGCTGTGGTGTGGTAGGCGTGCTCGGTGATGCCGACGGCCTCGGTCCACGAGTCGGGAATGGCGAGCCCCACGACATGCCCGGCGATGACCATGAAGGCGCCGAGGTGGAACAGCGGGCTGCCCCAGCGCAGCCAGCGGTGTTCGAGGAGCTGGCTCGTGTGGGTGGTCCAGCCGAACTGATCCTGGCGGTAGCGCCAGACGTGTCCCACCACGAACACGGCGAGGCAGATGTAGGGGACTGCGACCCACAGGAGCAGATCGGCGCCGCTCGCCGAGGCGGAGAGCGAGGTGTTCATCGGGTTCCTTCCGTGCGGCTGGTCGGGGCGGGCGGCGACACGCGGGTCGGCGGAGCGGCCATCGGCGGCACGAAGGTGCCGGGAGGGGCGAACTCCCCCTCCCCGTACGTCCCGTAGGGGTCGAGGCCGACCTCCTCGTTCGGCGGGCCCTCGGCGACCAGTTGGGCCACCGCCGCGCGGTCCGCCTCGGTGGGCGGTGGCAGCAGGGTGAGCAGCGCGGCCAGTACGTGCCGGTACGGCGAGTCGGAGTCGGTCAGTGCCCGGTGGATCAGCTCAAGACCGCGCCGGTGCTGGCGCAGCGGTGCCTCGCCGCCGCCCGGACCCGCCAGGGCGGCGAACTCCAGCACGACCGGCAGGTGGTCGGGCAGTTCACCCCCGTCGGTGTCCCAGCCCGCGGCCTTGTACCGCTGGTTCAAGGTGAGCAGGGCCATGCCCCGGCGGCGGGTGTCGCCGTGCAGGTAGTAGGTGAGGTAGAGGCTGCTCTTGCGGCGCAGGTCGAACATCTCGACGTAGTGGCGCTCCAACGTCTCCGGTTCCTGCCCGGCGAACCAGGAGGTGAAGGTGGCCAGGTCCTCTGCGGCCGGCGAGGGCGGCAGCGCCTCGATGGTGGCTGTCAGCGCCGGGCGGGCGGTGGCGAGTTCGGTGTCCGGGTACTGCAGGAGCAGCGAGCACAGGCGCAGCAGCAGGGTGCGCGCCTCCAGTTCCTCGGGCGTGAGCCGGGCCGGGCGGCGTACGGCCGCGCGGACACGGGTGCGGACGAGGGCGGGAATGGCTGCGGGCAGCGGGCTCACGACTGGCCTCCGGCGGTCTTGCGGCGCAGCGTGGGGATGCCGAGCATCACCCGTCGGCCACCGTCGTCCGTCTGGTCGCCGGACGATTCGACCGGGCAGCGGCTCTCCATCGCGGTCAGCGCGGCCGCGTCCTCCTTGTGGGCGGCGGGGACGACGTACCGGTCCTGGTACTTGGCGACGGCGAGCAGCCGGTGCAGGTCCTCCGCCTCACGTGCCGTGAGCCCCACGGCCTTGAGCGTCGCCTCGTCCCCGGCCTCGCCGAGGGTGCGCTCGCGCATGTACGAGCGCAGCGCGGTGAGTTTCATCAGCACCCCGGCGACCACATCGGCGTCCCCGGCGGTGAACAGCTCCGCCAGGTACTCCAGTGGGATGCGCAGCCGGGTGACGGCGGCGAAGACGTGGTCGGGGTTGTCCTGGTTGCCGCCCGCGGCGTCGACGGCGTCGAGGACGGGGGAGAGCGGGGGTACGTACCAGACCATGGGCAGGGTGCGGTACTCGGGATGCAACGGCAGCGCCACCTTGTACCGCATGACCAGGTCGTACACCGGGGAGCGGCGCGCCGCGTCCAGCCAGTCCTCCGGTATCCCCGACTCCCGCGCGGCCGCGATCACGTCGGGGTCGTGCGGGTCGAGGAAGACGCCGCGCTGGGCGTCCAGCAGGTCGTGCTCGTCGGGGGTGGCTGCGGCCTCGCCGACGCGGTCGGCGTCGTACAGCAGCAGCCCCAGGTAGCGCAGGCGGCCCACGCAGGTCTCGGAGCAGACGGTGGGCTGGCCGGCCTCGATGCGTGGGAAGCAGAAGGTGCACTTCTCGGCCTTGCCGGTGGCGTGGTTGACGTACACCTTCTTGTACGGACAGGCCGTCACGCACATCCGCCAGCCTCGGCAGCGGTCCTGGTCGACGAGAACGATGCCGTCCTCGACACGCTTGTACATCGCGCCGGACGGACAGGCGGAGACGCAGGCCGGGTTGAGGCAGTGCTCGCACAGGCGGGGCAGGTGGAAGAGGAAGGTCTGCTCGAACTCGAACTTGACCTTCTCCGCCCACTCGCCGGTGAGGTTCGGGTCGCCGCCGGCGTTCTCGGGCGCACCGCCCAGGCCGTCCTCCCAGTTGGCGCCCCAGGTGATGGCGGTGGGCCTGCCGGTGAGCACGGAGCGGGGGCGGGCGACGGGGATGTCCTGGCCGGCGGGGGCGCTGACGAGGTTGTCGTAGTCGTAGGTGACCGGCTCGTAGTAGTCCTCGATGGACGGCAGGTCCGGGTTGGAGAACAGTGACAGGAGCCGCTTGATCCGGCCGCCGGAGCGCAGGACGAGGCGTCCGCGCTTGTCGAGCATCCAGCCGCCTTTCCAGTGTTCCTGGTCCTCGTAGCGGCGGGGGTAGCCGACGCCGGGCTTGGTCTCGACGTTGTTGAACCAGGCGTACTCGACTCCGGTGCGGTTGGTCCACGTCTGCTTGCAGGTGACGGAGCAGGTGTGGCAGCCGATGCACTTGTCGAGGTTCATGACCATCGCGATCTGTGCCATCACGCGTCCGATGGTGGCTTCGCCGGGGGGCATGTCAGTACTCCACTTGCTGGCTGCGGCGGCGGATGACGGTGACCTCGTCGCGCTGGTTGCCGGTCGGGCCGTAGTAGTTGAAGGCGTAGGTGAACTGGGCGTAGCCGCCCGCGAGATGGGTGGGCTTGAGCAGGAGCCGGGTGAGTGAGTTGTGGATGCCGCCGCGCTTGCCGCTGACCTCGGTCTTCGGCACGTTCACGTTGCGGTCCTGGGCGTGGTACATGTACACGGTGCCTGTGGGCATGCGGTGCGTGACCACGGCCCGGGCGGCGACGACGCCGTTGCGGTTGTATGCCTCGATCCACTCGTTGTCCTTCACGCCGATCTTCTCGGCGTCGGCGGTGGACATCCAGATCGTCGGGCCGCCGCGGGACAGGTCGAGCATGTACTTGTTGTCCTGGTAGTTCGAGTGGATGGACCACTTCGAGTGCGGGGTCAGATAGCGGACCGTGACCTCGGCCCGGCCGCTCTCGCCCAGGCGCTCGTCGCCGTAGTGCTTGGGCGTGTTCAACGGGGGCCGGTAGACCGGGAGTTGCTCGCCGAGTTCGGCTATCCAGTCGTGCTGGACGAAGAAGTGCTGGCGGCCGGTGAGGGTGTGCCAGGGCTTCTTGTGCTCGGTGTTGATCACGAATGGCGAGTAGCGGCGGCCACCGGTCTCCGAGCCCGACCACTCGTACGACGTCATCACCGAGCGGGGCTGGGTGCGGGTGTCGTCGAAGGTGATCCGCTCGGCCTCGCGCTCGGAGGCCAGTTCCACCAGGCCCTTGCTGCCGGTCTGCCGCTCCAACTCGCGGAAGCCCTCCGTGGCCAGACGCCCGTTGGTGGTGCCGGACAGGGCGAGGATCGCCTCGCACATGTTGCTCGCGGTGGCGAGTGAGGGCCGTCCGGCGGCGATGCCGTCCCTGACGGTGCCGTTACGGCGTCGCAGTTCCTCGATCTCCTGATTCGGGTGGACGGTGACGCCCTTGGTGGTGGTGCCCAGTGTGTCGAGCAGCGGGCCGACGGCGCGCATCTTCTGCGCGGTCGCGGCGTAGTCGCGCTCGATGACGACGAGCTTGGGCATGGTCCGCCCGGGGACGGGTTCGCATTCGCCGGCCTTCCAGTCCCGTACGACGCCCCCGGGCTGGGCGAGTTCGTCGGGCGTGTCATGCAGCAGCGGCACCGCGAGGACGTCGGTACGAGTGCCCAGGTGCTCCGCGGCCAGTTCGCTGAACCTGTCGGCGATGGTCAGGAAGGTGTCGTAGTCGGTGCGGGCCTGCCACGGCGGGGCGATGGCCGGGGTGAAGGCATGTACAAAGGGGTGCATGTCGGTCGACGACAGGTCGTCCTTCTCGTACCAGGTGGCGGCCGGGAGGACGACATCGGAGAACAGGCCGGTGGATGTCATCCGGAAGTCCATGGTGACCAGCAGGTCGAGCTTGCCCTCGGGGGCATCCTCCCGCCACACCACGTCCTTCGGACGCCCCTCGGGCGGGGTCTCCTCGGAGCGGACCGCCGCGTCCGTGCCCAGTAGGTGGCGCAGGAAGTACTCGTTGCCCTTGCCGGAGGAGCCGAGCAGGTTGGCGCGCCACACGGTCAGCACGCGCGGGAAGTTGGCCGGGTCGTCGGGGTCCTCGACGGCGAACCGCAGCCGCCCCGACTTCAGCTCGTCGACGATGTGCTCGGCGACCGGACGGCCCGCCCGCGCCGCCTCGTCGGTCAGATCGAGGGGGTTGCGGTTGAAGCCGGGGTGACCGGGAGTCCAGCCCAGCCGCACGGCCTGCGCCAGGCAGTCGGCGAACCCCTTGCCCTCGAACCGCCCGTCACCGAGCGGGGACGCCAGTTCGTCGGGCCCGAACGCCTCGTAGCGCCACTGGTCGGAGTTCAGGTACCAGTAGGAGGTGCCCGCCATGTGCCGGGTGGGCCGCTGCCAGTCGAAGGCGAACGACAGGTGCTGCTGCCCGGTGACGGGGCGGACCTTCTCCTGGCCGACGTAGTGCGCCCAGCCGCCGCCGTTGACGCCCTGGCAGCCGGTCATCGTGGTCAGCGCCAGGAAGGCGCGGTAGATGGTGTCCGAGTGGAACCAGTGGTTGGTACCGGCACCCATCGCGATCATGGACCGGCCGTTCGTGCGCTCGGCGTTGCGGGCGAACTCCCGGGCGATGCGGGCCGCCTGCTCCGCCGGTACCGAGGTGATCGTCTCCTGCCAGGCCGGGGTGTAGGGCTCGGACGTGTCCTCGTACGACGACGGCCAGCTGCCCGGCAGACCCGGCCGCTTCACCCCGTACTGTGCCAGCATCAGATCGAACACCGTGGTGACGAGCCGTCCGCCGATCCTGCGGACCGGAACGCCGCGGACCATGACCGAGCCGCCCTCGGTGGCGCCCTCGTCGAACCGGGGCAGCGCGATCTCGGCCGTCTCCTCGGCCCGTTCGAGCAGACTCAGCTCGGGCACCACATCGCCCAGGTCGAGGTTCCAGCGGCCTCGCCCGGCTTCCCCCCACCGGAAGCCGAGCGAGCCGCCGGGGACCACCGGTTCGCCGGTGGCCCGGTCCAGGAGCACCGTCTTGGACTCGGCATGCTCGTCCTCATGGCCCAGATCGGCGGCGGTCAGGAACCCGTCGGGGACGAGTCCGCGGTCGTGCTCGCGCAGGGTCACCAGGAACGGGGCGTCGGTGAACGTGCGCATGTAGTCCTGGAAGTACGGCACTTCGCGGTCGACGAGGAACTCGCGCAGGATCACGTGACCCATGGCCATCGCCAGTGCGCCGTCCGTACCGGGGTGCGGGGCGAGCCATTCGTCGGCGTGCTTGACGTTGTCGGCGTAGTCGGGACTGACCGCGACGACCTTCGTGCCGTTGTAGCGGGTCTCGGTGAGAAAGTGCGCGTCGGGCGTGCGGGTGACGGGGATGTTGGAGCCCCACATGATCAGATAACCCGCGTTCCACCAGTCCGCGGCCTCCGGTACGTCGGTCTGGTCGCCGAACACCTGCGGTGAGGCGATCGGCAGGTCGGCGTACCAGTCGTAGAACGACAGCAGGGTGCCGCCGATCAGCGAGTGGAACCGCGCTCCGGCCGCGAACGACGCCATCGACATCGCCGGGATGGGCGAGAAGCCGGCGACGCGGTCGGGTCCGTACGCCTTGACGGTGTGCACCTGGGCGGCGGCGATCAGTTCGCTGGCCTCGTCCCAGTCGGCGCGCACGAGGCCGCCCTTGCCGCGGGCCCGCTTGTAGGCGCGTGCCTTTGCCGGGTCGCCCGTGATCTCGGCCCAGGCCGCCACCGGGTCGCCGAGCCGCTTGCGGGCTTCGCGCCACATCTTCAGCAACGCGCCCCGGACGTATGGGTAGCGGACCCGGCTGGGGGAGTAGGTGTACCAGGAGAACGAGGCACCGCGCGGGCAGCCGCGCGGCTCGTACTCGGGGCAGTCCGTGCCGATCGAGGGGTAGTCGGTGGCCTGGTGCTCCCACGTGATGATGCCGTCCTTGACGTACACCATCCACGAGCAGGATCCGGTGCAGTTCACGCCGTGCGTGGAGCGCACCACCTTGTCGTGCGCCCACCGGTCCCGGTAGAAGCCCTCCCACTTGCCGTCGTTCTCGCCGAACACGGCGCGTCCGTCGGCCGACACCTCACGGCGCGTCAGCAGCCGACGGGCGGCCAGCGGCCAGCCTTCACCGGCGTGCGACTCCCGCTGCCGTGCGTTCTGATCGTTCTCCATGGCCAGGAACGCTAAGCGGCGCGGGCCGGGGTGCGCCCGGGGCCGGGCGGTCCCCGCTGGATGACCTTCCGGCCCAGTCCGGGCGGTCGTAATGGGGCCCGATGGTCCCGGTGGTGGGGCCCGGTCGGCCGGGTAGGCGGGTGTGGCCGGCGATGCATGCTGGGCATTGATCGAACCGCAGATGCCCATCTGTACGACCGCATTCCGTGCCTGCCAGGCGGCCAATTTCCCCCGTCCCTGGCCGCCGCAGGTGTAGCGCGTACGGCGCGTGGCGCCCGGTTCGGTCGTGCTTCCGGCCGCCCTCGCGGCCGGACGCCTCCTCCTCGCCAGTGCCAACACCTCGGAATGCCGTACACACCCGCACCGGTCGGCCGAGCCGACCGTGGACCTGCTGGAGACACCGTCATGAGCGTGCTCACCCTCGCCTCGGCCCCCGAAGACGCCACGGCCCTTCAAGGCGCCGAGGCGCATCACGCCCGCCTGGCCGGGGAGCTGGCCGGCCGGGTGAAGATGCTGCTCACCGCCGTGGACCGCGACTCGATCGCCGCGGAGAAGATCCGCGCCGGGCTCGTGGCCTTCTGCGACCTTTCGCTGCTGCCGCACGCCGCAGCCGAGGAAGCCGCGCTCTATCCCGTCGCGCACCGCATGCCCGAGGCCCGCCTGCTGATCGAGAGTCTCATCGGCGAACACCGCTGCCTGACCGCCCTCATCGACGCTCTGCACACCGCGCCCAGTCCGGCGGCTGCGGCGGCCGACGCCCGGGCCCTTCAGGTGCTCTTCGAGGAGCACGTGGCCAAGGAGAACGGCCTCGTGCTGCCGCTGCTCGCCATGACGCCCGAGGTCTCCCTGGCAGAGCTGCTCGCCGACATGCACCACCGGCTCGCGAACGACACGGGCGACAAGAGCGGTCAGGAAGATCAGGACATCGAGGAAGAACAGGACATGCGAGAAGAGCAGTTCGAGGAGACCGGCGGTTGCGGCGGGGTCTGCGGTTGCGGCGGCGCGCAGGAGACGGCCGAGCCCGAGCTGGATGTGCGGGAGGTTCCGCACGCCCTGCGCCACGCCACGGTCTTCGGCGCGCTCGACGCCGTCCCGGCGGGCACCGCGATGGTGCTGGTCGCCCCGCACGACCCGCTGCCGCTGCTCGCGCAGATCGAACAGCGCAGCCCGGGAGTCTTCGCCGTGGAGTACCTGGTACGCGGCCCCGGAACCTGGCGGCTGCGGCTCAGCCACCGCTGACCCGAAGCCACTCCAACCTCCCAGCGGCGCAAGGACGTTGCCTCACCAGGCTGGCACCCACCGCCGCACCCGCAAGCACATGAGGAAGAAGGACAACACGTCATGGATGGATCACACCGTCGGGCCGGCCTCCTGCTCGGGACGGTCGGTACAGCCCTGGCAGTCGCCGGGCCGGTCATGGTGTGGCGCGGCCGCGGTGGCAGGAAGGAGATCCGTACCGAGCTGGCCGCCCAGAAGATCACCTTCCCCGATCACGGACTGCCCGCCGAACTCGCCGCCCACTCCGGCCGACGCGTGGAAACCGGCCCCGAAGCGCACGCCTACGCCGAGTTCATCAAGGGCAATCTCGACCAGGCCACCGGCGGCCGCACCTACGCCGAGATCACTGCCGAATTGCACGCCACCGGAGGCGACGACGAGAAGCTCTCCAAGCTGCGCCAGACCGCCTTCATGGGCCAGTCCCTGCGGGCCTCCCTGATGTCCGCCTACCAGGCGTGGCACCTCACGACCCTGGTCACGGGCCTGGGCGCCGCACTGACCGGCCTGGGCGTCGCCATGGTTGCCACCGCGGACGCCCTGGCACCCCGCTGCGCGAACCGCTCCTGAACACGCGGCCGCGCGCACGGACGGGACCTGGACCCGCGCTGTCCGGGGGTGCCTGGGGCCTGTGTCGGAAGTGGCGCCGGCCGGCCGACGCCTGGCACGTGCTCTCGCCACACGGGGCAAAAGGCCCAAGTACATCCAGCCCAAGTACATCCAGCCCAAGTACATCCAGTACGAGGGCTTCCGCCCGGCACGCCGAGAGCACGCTCCACTACGCTCGGACCTGAGCTCGCGCGGGGGACCCCCATCGCCGCGGCCCGGCCCGCCCTCCGGGCGGACGACGCCACTTCCGACACCGGCCCCAGGGGCGCTCCCCGGGCCGTTCTCCAGCGCCACGTCGCCTCTCTGACGGGCCGTCCGGCCCTGTGGCACCTGCCGCGAAGCGGGACCATCGGCCCTGTTCGAGAAGACCATTGGCCGCCGCGCCGGCCACCGCCGCCGGTGGATGCTGACGGCGACCGATCCGGAGGTACCCCGTGCACGACCACGTCGACCGTCCTCAAGGCCGATTCCACCGCTGTCGCTCGCGGTGGGTGCCGCGCACGGTCCGGCCCGGTCACCGTCCGGCCGCCCGCCTCGTCTGCCCTGACTCCAGGGCGGCCGGACGCAGCCCCCGCGCGCTGGGCAGGGCGGTGTGATGAGCGCCGCCGTCCAGGCGATCCGCCGCCAGCGGCACGACGCGAGGGAGCGGCCGTTCATCGTCATCTGGGAGTCCACCCGGGCCTGCCCGCTGGCGTGCCTGCACTGCCGTGCCGAGGCCGTGCCCGACCGCGACCGGCGCGAGCTGGACACCGCCGCCGCGAAGAACCTGCTGGACCAGGTGGCCGCCTTCGGGCAGCCCGCCCCACTGTTCGTGATCACCGGCGGTGACCCGTTCCAGCGCCCCGACCTGACGGAGCTCACCGCTTACGGCCGGGAGGTCGGGGTCCGGGTCGCGGTGTCCCCGTCCGGCACCCCGACACTCACCGCGGAGCGGCTGCGGGACCTGCAATCGGCGGGCGCCGTCGGGCTCTCGCTGCTGTCGGCGACCGCCCAGCAGACGCTGCCGGTGGCCCGCTGGCTGGCGATCCACCTGTTCCTGCTGGGCGCCGCCACCACCGCCATCGTGGTGTGGAGCGAGCACTTCGCCGTCGCCATGCTGCACGCCCCGCAGCCCGACCGGCGGTGGAGCAACGCCCGGCTGGCCGGCGTCAACACCGGGGTCGTGGGCGTCCTCACCGGCGTGTGGGCCGACCTGCCCGCCCTGAGGTGATCCTGCCACTGGCCCGCCACCTGCTGGCCCCGGAGGCCAAGGACAGCTTCACCGCCGCAGCCGGCCGCCGCTTCGGCCTGCCGACCGGAGCGGTGTTCCTGCCCGTGCAGCTGGCCACCGGCTGGGCCATGGCCTGGCACAAGTGCGTCACCTGGGCCTCCCTCGCCGAACCTGGCTACGGCCGCACCCTGGCAACCAAACTCGCCCTGTTCGCCCTGGTGATGCTCGCCGCGGCCGGCCACGGCATCGCCCACGCCAAGGGCCGCGCCGACCTGGCCCGGGCCCTGGCGGTCGTCTCCCTCGTCGGCTCACTCGGCGTCGTGCTCCTGGCCATGGCCCTGCCCGCCACCTGACCGGGCGGCCACGACGAAGGAAGGAAGAGAAGGCATCTTGCGCACCCAAGCCCTGCTGGACGCAGCCACGGTGGGGTCGCTCCTGGGCCGGCGTGGCGGCGCCGTCGATCCACAGCACGCAGCCCTGGCGGTTCGGCCTGGCCCCGGAGAGCCGGTCGGTCGAGGTCGTGTCGACCGGCGGCGGCAGCTGCCGATGGCCGACCCGGATCTGCCCGCCCCAGCAGCCGTCGGTGGGCGCGGCCGTCTTCAACCCGCGGGTGGCCGCTGTGCATCTGGGCTGGGATCCCATCGTCCGGCTGCTTCCCGCCGCACACGATCGGGACCTGCTGGCCACGGTGCAACTGGCCGGGCCCGCCCCCAGACGCGCAGCTGCTCTTGTGCGACCTGCATGAGGCGGTCGAGCGGCGCCACACGAGCCGGATGCCGTTCACCGGCCGCCCGGTTCCGGAGCCGATCGTGACCGAGATGATCAGCTCGGCCCGGGCCGAGGGCGGCCACTTGGAGATACCTGATATCCCGGGAACCCGGCGCCTGCTGCGCCTGACCCAGGCGGCGGAGGCCCGCAACGCCGTCCATCCTGCCCGCGCAGCCGAGGCGCGCACCTGGATCACCGCTCCGGGAACGGACGTCTCCTACGGCATTCCCATCACAGCCCGGCCCGCGGGATGCCTCCGGGCGGATGCCGGTGCGGGACTTCACCGCCGCCTTGCCCGCCGCGGCTGCCCGCCCTGCGTTTCGAACGCCACGCCCAGGCGGCCCTGCTGTGGACATCTCACGATCGGCGGGAGGACTGGTTGCGGGCGGGCCAGGCCCTGGAGCATGTGTCGCCCACGGCGACCGGCGCGGGGTGCGCACCTCGATACTGCACCAGGCGATGGAGTGGCCGGACCTGCGGGCGGCGATGGCGGGATCGAGGCGGCGGTGCTGCCCGCAACCGCTGATCCGTTTCGGGTACGGCCCGGACGGCGGACGTACGCCCCGTGCGGCCGCAGATCCCGTACATACTGCCGTCGCGGGGTCAGAGCCAGAGGCTTCTCACATGGGAAGTGGTCTGTGGACCGAGCCGACGGACTGACTCCGCACCGTCGGTGTGTGCACGGTCGGCCGTGCAGGCGGCAGAAGCGCAGAGGAACGCTGCGGGCTGCGCCTCACTGAGGGCCGCGCGTTCCTTTGAGGTCGCGTCCGGTGACCATTTCGGATTCGATCCGTACGAACACGGCCTCCCGCAGGGGCATCCAGGAAGTGGGGCCGGCCTGCGTGAGCCGGTCGTGCTCGGCTGGGTCGGTCACCACGGTGGCCCGTCCGGTGACGACCACACTCCAGCCGGACCGGGTCGCCGCGTCGAACTCGTCCGCCTCGAAGGCGACCACGACGCCGTCGATGGCGCGTACGAGGTCCGAGTCCTGTGAGGTGCGCAGCAGAACGGAGGCGTCCGCGTCCAGGGAGAAGTTGATGGGGAGGACCGCGGGCAGTGCCTGCCGGGTGTAGACCACGCGGCCGACCGGCACCTTGGCGAGCAGGCGCAGGCACTCCTGTCGGTCGAGTGCGCGAAAGGCGTCGTTCTGGAACATCGGTCCATCGTCCCCGCGATCGTGGCCAGGGGGTAGGGCCGACCGGCCCTACCCCTCGCCGCGCGAGGGACGGCCGATCGCAGCCGTCGTTACGCGGGAGCCGCGCGGGCAGGTGGTACATCGGGGCTGTTTGGAGGACGGCCGGGTCCGAACCCGGGGACCGTCTGTCCGCCGGCAGGGACTGACGGCCCATGCCTCCGGTGAGTGCTGACGCGGACAGTGGAGACGGCCCGCTGCTCCGCAGGCACGGGGCCTGCGGTGCGCGTGCGATCCCGGTGGCGCAGTACCACCATGAAGAGGAAAGGGACGGACAACATGGTCCAGCCGTTGAAGTCGAAGAGCGACAGCTCACCGTCGGGTGCGCAGGTGTCCGGACGGGCGTGGCTGATGCTGGCCCTGGCCACGGTCGGTTTCGCCGTGAACTTCTGGGCGTGGGCGCTGCTCAGCCCGCTCGGCCCTCGGTTCAAGGATGGCCTCGACCTGTCGTCGTTCGAGCAGTCGCTGCTGGTGGCGGTGCCGGTCGTGGTCGGCTCGCTGGGCCGGATCCCGGTGGGCGCGCTGACCGACCGGTTCGGCGGACGGGTCATGTTCCCGATCGTGTCGGCGGCCACCATCGTGCCGGTGCTCTACCTCGGCCTGGCCGGGCACTCCTCCCTCGCCGCCCTGCTGGTCGGCGGGTTCTTCCTCGGCATCGGCGGCACCGCCTTCGCTGTTGGTGTGCCGCTCGTCAACGCCTGGTTCCCGCCCGAGCGGCGAGGGCTTGCCATCGGTGTCTTCGGCGCCGGCATGGGCGGCACCGCGATCAGCGCACTGACGACGGTGAAGCTGGTCGACGCGGGCAGCATGTCCACTCCGTTCCTGATCACCGCCGCGGTGCTGGCCGTGTACGCCGTGGTTGCCGCGCTGCTGCTGCGTGACGCTCCCGGTCGTACCGTGCCGACCGAGCCGCTGGCCCGCCGACTGGCCGCCACCTTCCGGCTGCCCATCACATGGCAGGCGTCCGCGCTGTACGCGGTCGCGTTCGGCGGCTACGTGGCCTTCTCCGTCTATCTGCCCACCTACCTCAAGACCGGCTACGGCCTCACCCAGGCCGACGCCGCGAACCGCATGGCAGGGTTCGTGCTCTTCGCGGTGGCGATGCGGCCTGTCGGCGGCTGGCTGTCGGACCGTATGGGCCCGGCCCGCGTGCTGGCCGGCTCGCTCGCGGTGGTCGTGGCCGGGGCCGTGACCCAGTCGTTCACCCCGGCCCTGGCACCGCTGGGCACCATCGCCTTCCTGGCCATGGCCGCCGCGCTCGGCGCAGCCAGCGGAGCGACCTTCGCCCTGGTGGCCCTGATGACCCCGCCCAACCAGGTCGGCTCGGTCACCGGAGTGGTCGGCGCCGCAGGCGGCCTGGGCGGCTTCCTGCCGCCGCTGGTCATGGGCTCGCTGTACGGGGCGTACGAGTCGTACGCGATCGGCCTTGTCCTGCTCGCGATCGTGGCCACCGCGGCGCTGGGCTTCACCCTCACCGCCGTCCGCGCGGCCGCCGAAGGTGGGGAGCGGAAGCCCCGCACTGATCGCCGGCGCGGGCACGGCACCACCGCCGGCACCACCGCATAAGGGCACACGGACGGGACCAGCGGGAACGAAGGGCAGGGAGAGGACCGGTGTGCGAGTACTGCGGCTGCCAGTCTCTGGCGTCGATCGACGAGCTGACCCGGGAGCACGACGAGGTCGTCCGTTTGATCAGCCACCTCCGCCCCGCTCACCAGAACGGTGACGTGGACCGGATGGCACAGGTCGCCCGCGAGATCGCGACCGTGCTTGGCCCCCACACCCAGGTGGAGGAGCATGGGCTGTTTCCCGCGATGGCCCGGGACTTCCCGGAGCAGATCTCCGCCCTGGAGGCCGAACATCGTCGGATCGAGGCCGTCCTGGTGGAGGCCGCCGACGGCGTCACGCCCTCGGATCCGGCCTGGCCCGACCGGCTGCTGGGGGCGATGGCGATGCTGCGCGATCACATCCTCAAGGAACAGGACGGCGTCTTCCCGGCCGCACTCGCCAACCTCAGCACTGAGGAGTGGGAAGCGGTCGAGGCCGAGCGTCTGAAGGCGGGCGACGCCCTGTCCCGGCCGTCCGCCTGACCGATCGCCCTCCAGCCCCGGCAGGGCGACACACCACGCAAGCCCCGTACCCCCGCCCCACCTGAGCGGGGGTACGGGGCTTTGCAGACGAGGGCTTGGCCGCGCGGAGCCGGGGTAACCGGCCCCTGCACGCAGGCGATCTTTATCAGGCCCCGCGTTGTTCGTGGTGTGGCTGTTGACCCTTCAGGGGGCGGCGGTCGTAGAGTCGTTTGCGGCCGGAACCGATCACAATTCGAACGGGCCCGTGGCGCCCGGGGCGGAGTGGCACGGTGAGCACGGAGACCAGCCGGGAACAGACGCAGGCGGCCATGGACAGCGATCTGGCGGAGGCGCTGGTGCGCAGCCGCCGGTTCTTCACCCGGGCGGAGGTCTCCGACGACCTGCGCACCCTGCACCGAAAGGGCGGCCGACAGGCGGACGAGTTCTACCGGGACCGGTGGTCGCACGACAAGGTGGTGCGCTCCACGCACGGCGTGAACTGCACCGGTTCGTGTTCGTGGAAGGTGTACGTCAAGGACGGCATCATCACCTGGGAGGCGCAGCAGACCGACTACCCGTCGGTGGGCCCGGACCGCCCCGAGTACGAGCCGCGGGGCTGCCCGCGCGGTGCGGCGTTCTCCTGGTACACGTACTCGCCCACCCGGGTCCGCTACCCGTACGTACGCGGCGTACTGCTGCAGATGTACCGCGAGGCCAAGACCCGCCTCGGGGATCCGGCGGCGGCCTGGGCGGACATCGTCTCCGACCCCGAGCGCGCCCGTCGCTACAAGCAGGCGCGCGGCAAGGGCGGCCTGGTGCGGGCGAGTTGGGACGAGGCGGTGGAGATGGTCGCCGCCGCCCACGTACACACCATCAAGGCGTACGGGCCCGACCGGCTGGCCGGGTTCTCGCCGATCCCCGCGATGTCGATGGTCTCGCACGCGGCCGGAGCCCGGTTCTACTCGTTGCTCGGCGGGGCGATGCTGTCGTTCTACGACTGGTACGCCGACCTGCCGGTGGCGTCGCCGCAGGTGTTCGGCGACCAGACCGACGTGCCGGAGTCGGGGGACTGGTGGGATGCCGGCTACCTGATCATGTGGGGTTCCAACCTGCCGGTGACGCGGACGCCGGACGCGCACTGGATGGCGGAGGCCCGCTATCGGGGCCAGAAGGTGGTGGCGGTCTCCCCGGACTACGCGGACAACGTGAAGTTCGCCGACGAGTGGCTTGCGGCTCAGCCCGGCACCGACGGGGCGCTGGCGATGTCGATGGGGCATGTCGTCCTCAAGGAGTTCTTCGTCGACCGGGCCACGCCGTACTTCACCGACTACGTCAAGAAGTACACGGATCTGCCCTTCCTGGTTGCCCTTGACGAGGCCGAGGGTGAGCCGGGCACCTACCGGCCGGGCAAGTTCCTTACCGCCGCCGACCTCGGCGTCGAGTACGCGGAGGCCGATCACGCGGAGTTTCGAACCGTACTGCTGGACGCGGTCACAGGGCGGCCGGTGGTGCCCAATGGCACGCTCGGCGACCGCTACGGCGCGGCCGGCGCCGGGAAGTGGAACCTGGACCTCGGCGACACCCAGCCCCTGCTGTCCGCCGAAGGCGGTGACCAGACGCCGGTCGCGGTCGACCTACCGCGCTTCGACGCGCCAGACGGCAGCGCGGGACGGCTGCGGCGCGGCGTGCCGGTGCGGCGGGTGGCGGGGCGTCTGGTGACCACGGTGTACGACCTGATGCTGGCCCAGTACGGAGTGGCCCGAGACGGCCTGCCCGGACGATGGCCGTCCTCGTACGAGGACGCGGAAGAGCCGTACACCCCGGCCTGGCAGGCGGCCATCACCGGCGTGGACGCGGGCCGGGCCGCCCGGATCGCCCGGGAGTTCGCGGCCAACGCGGAGGAGTCCGGCGGCCGCTCGATGATCATCATGGGGGCGGGTACCAACCACTGGTTCCACTCCGACACCATCTACCGGGCCTTCCTGACTCTCACGACGCTGACCGGCTGTCAGGGGGTCAACGGCGGCGGCTGGGCGCACTACGTCGGCCAGGAGAAGGTCCGCCCGATCACCGGCTACTCGGCGATCGCGACCGCGGCCGACTGGAACCGGCCGGCCCGGTTGATGATCCAGACCGCGTACTGGTATCTGCACAGCGACCAGTTCCGCTACGACCCCTTCTCGGCCGACACGCTCTCGGCGGCCGGTGCGGGGGGTCCCTTTGCCGGGAAGACCACCGCCGATGTCATCGCCCAGTCCGCGCGGATGGGCTGGATGCCGTCGTACCCGACCTTCGACCGCAACCCGCTCGACCTCGCCGACGCGGCACAGGCCGCGGGCCGCCCGGTCGGCGAGCACATCGTGGACGAACTCAAGACAGGACGGCTGAAGTTCGCGGGCGAGGACCCGGACGCGCCGGAGAACTTCCCGCGCGTACTGACCGTATGGCGGGCCAATCTTCTGGGCTCGTCGGCGAAGGGCAACGAGTACTTCCTCAAGCATCTGCTCGGCACCGACGCGTCCGTGCGTGCCACTGAGGCGCCGCCGGATGCCCGTCCGCGGGACGTGGTGTGGCGGGAGGAGGCGCCGGCCGGCAAGCTCGACCTGCTGCTGACGCTGGACTTCCGGATGACCAGCACGACCGTCTTCTCCGACGTCGTCCTGCCCGCAGCCACCTGGTACGAGAAACACGACCTGTCCAGCACGGACATGCACCCCTTCGTGCACGCCTTCAACCCGGCGATCGCCCCGCCCTGGCAGACCCGCACCGACTGGGACGCCTTCCACACCCTGGCCAAGGAGTTCAGCCGCCAGGCCGCCGACCACCTCGGCGCCCGCAAGGATGTCGTGGCCGCGCCGCTGCTGCACGACACTCCCGACGAACTGGCCAACCCGCACGGGAAGGTGCTCGACTGGAAGGCAGGGGAGTGCGAGCCAGTGCCCGGCCGCACGATGCCGAAGCTGGTGACGGTGGAGCGCGACTACGCGGCCGTCGCCGAGAAGATGGCCGCCCTCGGCCCGCTGCTGGACTCCCTCGGCGCCACCACCAAGGGCATCACCTTCAAGGTCGACCGCGAGCTGGAGTACCTGCGCCACAAGAACGGCACCGTGCGCGGCGGAGCGGCCGATGGACGGCCCTCCATCGCCAGGGACGTACACGCCTGCGAGGCGATCCTCGCCCTCTCCGGCACCACCAACGGCCGTCTCGCCACCCAGGGCTTCCACACCCTCGAAGCCCGCACCGGCACACAGCTCGCCGACCTGGCCGCCGAGCACGAGGGCAAGCAGATCACCTTCGCCGACACCCAGGCCGCACCGGTCCCGGTCATCACCTCACCCGAGTGGTCCGGCTCGGAGACGGGCGGGCGCCGCTACTCGCCGTTCACCGTCAACGTCGAGCGCCTCAAGCCCTGGCACACCCTCACCGGCCGCCAGCACTTCTATCTCGACCACGACTGGATCACCGCACTCGGTGAACAACTGCCTGTTTACCGGCCCCCGTTGAACATGGACGCCCTGTTCGACGAGCCGCGCCTCGGGGACGTAGGGGAGCTGGGCGTGACCGTGCGCTATCTGACCCCGCACAACAAGTGGTCCATCCACTCCGAGTACCAGGACAACCTGTTCATGCTCTCCCTCTCCCGGGGAGGCCCGACGATCTGGATGAGCGCCCAGGACGCGGCCAAGGTCGGCGTGAAGGACAACGACTGGATCGAGGCCGTCAACCGCAACGGCGTCGTCGCCGCCCGCGCGGTCGTCTCGCACCGCATGCCGGAGGGCACCGTCTACATGCACCACGCCCAGGACCGGCTCATCGACGTGCCCCGCACCGAGACGACAGGTCGGCGCGGCGGCATCCACAACTCCCTGACCCGCCTGCTGATCAAACCCAGCCATCTGATCGGCGGCTACGCCCAGCTGTCGTACGCCTTCAACTACCTCGGCCCGACCGGCAACCAGCGCGACGAGGTGACCGTCATCCGCCGCCGCGCCAACCAGGAGGTGACGTACTGATGCCCCGTGGCGAAGCCGCCATCGGACGCTGTATGGCCCAGATGGCGATGGTGATGAACCTCGACAAGTGCATCGGCTGCCACACCTGCTCGGTCACCTGCAAACAGGCGTGGACCAACCGTACCGGGGTGGAGTACGTGTGGTTCAACAACGTCGAGACCCGTCCCGGCCAGGGCTACCCCCGCCGCTACGAGGACCAGGAAACCTGGAAGGGCGGCTGGGAACTCAACAAACGCGGCCGCCTCGCACTCAAAGCCGGCGGCCGGTTCAGGAAGCTGATCCAGATCTTCTCCAACCCGGTGTTGCCGTCTCTCGACGACTACTACGAGCCGTGGACGTACGACTACGAGACGCTGACCAACGCTCCGTTGCAGGAGCACACCCCGGTCGCCCGCCCCAAGTCCCTGATCTCGGGCAAGGACATGAAGATCGCCTGGTCGGCGAACTGGGACGACGACCTCGGCGGCTCGGCTGCGACCAGCGAGCAGGACGTCCTGCTGAACGAGGTCGCGGAGAAGATCAAGTTCGAGTTCGAGCAGACCTTCATGTTCTATCTGCCGCGGATCTGCGAACACTGCCTCAACCCGTCCTGCGCGGCTTCCTGCCCCTCCGGCGCCATCTACAAGCGTGAGGAGGACGGCATCGTCCTGGTCGACCAGGACCGCTGCCGCGGCTGGCGCATGTGCGTCACGGGCTGCCCGTACAAGAAGGTCTACTTCAACCACCGCACCGGCAAGGCCGAGAAGTGCACCTTCTGCTTCCCGCGCGTCGAGGTCGGCCTGCCCACCGTCTGCTCCGAGACCTGTGTGGGCCGGCTGCGCTACATCGGCCTCGTTCTCTACGACGCCGACCGCGTCCTGGAAGCCGCCTCCACCCCGGACGAGACCGGCCTGTACGAAGCCCAGCGGCAGGTCTTCCTCGACCCCAACGACCCGGACGTCATCGCCGCAGCCGAGAAGGCGGACATCCCCCGCGACTGGATCGAGGCCGCCCAGCGCTCCCCGATCCACGCCCTGATCAACACCTTCAAGGTGGCCCTGCCGCTGCACCCGGAGTACCGCACGCTGCCCATGGTCTGGTACATCCCACCGCTGTCCCCGGTGGTGGACGCCGTCCGTGACACCGGCGAGGACGCCGAGGACCACCGCAACCTCTTCGCCGCGGTCGACGCCCTGCGCATCCCCGTCGATTACCTCGCCCAGCTGTTCACCGCGGGCGATCCACAGCCTGTCGATGCGGTGCTGCACCGGCTGGCCGCCATGCGCGCGTACATGCGCGACATCAACCTCGGCCGCGAACCCAACGACGCCATCCCCAAGGCGGTCGGCATGAGCGGGGAGCAGATTTACGACATGTACCGGCTGCTGGCGCTGGCCAAGTACGACGAGCGGTACGTCATCCCGCCCGCCCACGCCGAACAGGCCCACAAGCTCGAGGAGTTGGCCACCGAGTGCAGCCTCGATTACGAGGGCGGCCCCGGCATGGGAGGCTCCGGCCCCTTCGGCGAGACCTCCGGCGGCGCCGCCCCGATCGCCGTGGAGAACTTCCACGCCCTGCGCGACCGCCAGACCTCCGACACCCAAGCCACGCCCACCGGCAAGGCCACCCGCGTCAACCTCCTCAACTGGGACGGCAAGGGCACCCCGCCCGGCCTGTTCCCGGACACACCATCCGGCAGCGGCAGCGGCGCGGACAGTGGTGGGGAGGTCGAGCCGAAGCCATGAAACGGAAGACCACGCGCACAGCCCGCACCGAGTCCTGGCATCCCCATGCCTGGCAGGCCCAGTCCCTGCTGCTCGCCTACCCCGACGAGCGGTTCGCACAGCGCCTGGCCCTGGCCGACCGGGTCGCCGCCGCCCTTCCCGACTCGGTTGCTCGCCCCCTGGTCCGCTTCACCGCACACGCCGAGCAGACTGCCCCGGCCGACCTGGCCGCCGCCTACGTGGCCACCTTCGACCACCGCAAACGCTGCTGCCCGTACCTGACGTATTACGCCTACGGCGACACCAGGAAGCGCGGCATCGGCCTGCTGCGACTGAAGCAGACCTACGCCGCGGCGGGATGGCGCCTGGGCGACGACGAACTGCCCGACCACCTGGCCGTCGTCCTCGAATTCGCCGCCACCGACCCTGCCGCGGGGGCGCGCTTGCTCACCGAACATCGTGCCGGCCTGGAGCTGCTGCGGCTGGCCCTGAACGACGACGGCTCCCCCTGGGCACAGGTACTGGACTCGGTTTCCGCCACCCTGCCCGCCCTCGCCGGCGACGACCGCCAAGCCGTCATGCGCCTCGCCGCCCAGGGCCCGCCCGAGGAGCAGGTCGGCCTGGACCCGTACGCATCGCCCGTGTTCCTGCCCGACCCCGTCGTAGGAGGTCCACGATGACCGCACCCGCGCGGCACCTCACCCTGGCGGCGGAGTCAGGAACCGGCGGCATCCTGCTGTGGGTCGTGCTGCCCTACGTCGTCCTCGCGGTGTTCGTCCTCGGCCACGTCTGGCGCTACCGCTACGACAAGTTCGGCTGGACCACCCGCTCCTCCCAACTGTACGAGAGCCGACTGCTGCGCATCGGCAGCCCGCTGTTCCACTTCGGCATCCTGGTAGTCCTGATCGGCCACATCGGCGGACTGGTCATCCCCAAGAGCTGGACCGAAGCGGTCGGGATCAGCGAGGACACCTATCACATCGGCGCAGTCGTGCTCGGCACCATCGCGGGCGTCGCCACGCTCGGCGGGCTGGCCATCCTGATCTACCGGCGCCGCACGGTCGGCCCGGTCTTCTCCGCCACCACCCGCAACGACAAGGCCATGTACGTCTCCCTGACCGTCACCATCGTGCTCGGCCTGGCCGCAACCGTGGCCGCGAACGTCGTCGGCGGGGGATACGACTACCGCGAGACCATCTCCCCCTGGTTCCGCTCCATCTTCTACCTTCAGCCAGACCCCGCCCTGATGACCGAAGCCCCGGTGCTCTTCCAGCTCCACGCCCTCAGCGCCCTCCTGCTGTTCGCGGCCTGGCCGTTCACCCGGCTCGTGCACATGCTCACCGCACCGCTCGGCTACCTGACCCGCCCCTACATCGTCTACCGCAGCCGCGACACCCAACTCGGCACCCGGGCTCCGCGCCGGGGCTGGGAACGCACCGGGGCATGAGCGCCTTGTGGATGGCCCTTCGGCTGACCGGCTGGTCGTCTGTTGCCGGATCAGATCTCTGCAAAAGGCCGGGCCTCCGCACTTCCACGCCGGCCCGTACTGCGTCGTTCAGCTCCTTCGGATGCCGCCAGGACCTCGGCGGCGCTGTGCCATCCGAGCAGCCACCGGGGCGAGTCGAGGGCCAGATCCACACCCAGGGCCTGGTCGACGTCGGAGGGACGCGTGCTCCCGCCGACGTCGTCGCTGACTCCGCGGGTGGGTGAAGCGGATCCGGTCGTGCTGACGAGGCTTCTGCGGGGAAGGACCCCGCAGGCGATGCCGTCGTCCCTTCCCTGGTCCTCGCCCGGATGGGTCGGGCCCGAGGGCCCGGCCCCATGCCATTCGACTCCTTTGTCAGGTCTCGTCCAGCGTTGTCCGCTTACCCCCACCCCGTAAGTGCTGGTCGGCCCAGCGGCTGGGACCATCCGGCCCCTGCCCCTGATCCGGTTCGAAGAAGAGCATTCGAGTAAGGCAAGAACCCCACCGGCGGGCCGCGCCGGATACCCCGAGCAGGTGAGTGGCGATGATGTCCTGGTACGACCACGACGTGAGCGGATGGGGCTGGTTCGCGATGTCGGCCAGCATGATCTTGTTCTGGGCGCTGATCATCACCGCAGCCGTGCTGCTCTTCCGTGCTCTGAACCGCCCCCCGGGGGAGCACACCCACACCCCCGTGGCGTCCACGCCCGAGCAGGTTCTCGGGGTCCGGTTCGCCCGCGGGGAGATCGATGAGGAGGAGTACTGGCGCCGCCTGAGCGCGTTGCGCGCCGGCCCGCTCACCAAGTCCTGAAGCAATCCATAGGGCCGCACTCGTTGCGGCCGAGCCCTGCAGTGAAGGAGATCCGCGATGAACACCAACAACCGCAACTACGGCTTGTACGCCATCGCCGCCGCGATCGCACTCGTCGGCGCCCTCGCGCTGGGTGTCCCGCTGGCGACCATGGTCTGGCTGGCGATCGTCGCCGCCTGCCCCCTGATGATGTTCTTCATGATGCGCGGCATGCACGGTGGCTCGGGCATGCCCGGCGGTCATGGTCCCGCCGACCGGGACGACGACCCGTTGCACAAGCATGACCACCACACTGGTCCCGGGCGAGCTTGACCAGGCCCCGGCAGCAGTGCGGTGGGTGCCATGGCCGCCGTGATCGCCACGCCGGCCGGAGTGCTGATCCAGGCGGGCGTCGTCTACGACACCGCCCGCCTGGTCCCCCGACGAGCCCCGCTGCCCGCCGCCGGCCCGCCGCGTGGGCGGCGCGCCCCCCACTCTGATCATGTTCCCGGTGCTGGTGTCCATGTACCTCCGGCCGGCCCGCAGGAAGAACGCGAGGTAGTCCGACGTTTCGGCGAGCAGCGGGCGGCCTGTGCCACGCAGACCGCGGCGTTCTGGCCCAGCCCGCTCAACCGGGCGAACCCCGGGCCCAGCCGCCGGATGCGTCCTGTGGCAGGGTTGACCGGCCGCCCGGAGGTGACCGGTAACGATGGCATTGACCTGGCTTTTTGATCGCCGTCGGCATTCTGACCGTCGCGGAGCCGGCCTCGAACATCAGGCGGCGTTTCGTGTCGATCCTGAGGAGTGATCGTGGATGCCCGCGTACTCCAGGGCGTCGACCTGACGGGACGCTGCGGACCGAGCCGGTCGGGAGGTGCGGTTGGGCGGCGGGTCAGGCGTCCGCCTGGGTGGGCAGGGGGACCGTCCATTCGACGATGGTGCCGGTGGGCTGGTTCGGCGTGAGAGCCAGGTTGCCGCCCAGGTCGGTGGCGCGTTGGCGGAGGTTGTCCAGGCCGCTGCGGCGGGTGACGGCCGGGTCGATGCCTCGTCCGTTGTCGGCGACGCGCAGCCGCAGCCGGGTGCCGTCCGTCTCGGCGGTGACCTCCACCGCGGTGGCGTGTGCGTGCCGGGCGGCGTTCGACAGCGTCTCGCGGAGCACTGCCAGCAGGTGCTCGGCGTGCTCGTCGGGTACCTCGGTGTCCAGCAGGCCGGTCATGCGCAGCGCGGGTGCGAAGCCGAGGGTGTCGGCGGCCTGGTCGGTCTCGGCCAGCAGCTTCGCGCGCAGCCCGCCGTGTCCGTCCGAGCGGTCGCGCTCGCGCAGCGCATAGATGGTGGTCCGGACCGTTTTGATGGTGTCGTCGAGGTCGTCGACCACCCGCTGGACGCGCTCGGCCACCTTGGGCCGGTCGCTGATCCGGCCGAGAACCGAGTTCAGCGTCAGGCCGGAGGCGAACAGCCGCTGGATGGCCAGGTCGTGCAGGTCGCGGGCGATGCGGTCGCGGTCGGTCAGGACCATGAGGTGCTCGGCCTCGCGCCGGTGCTCGGCGATCTCCAGGGCCAGTGCGGCCTGGTCGGCGAAGCCGCTGATCATGGCCATGGTGGCGTCGGAGAACTCCTCCCCGCCGGGCAGGTTGGCGACCTGGACGACACCGCGGGCATGCTCGCGACCGCCCAACGGGAGCAGGAACCCCGGGCCGAGGGTGGTCCGTGCCGCGGAGCCGCCCCCTTCCTGTGGCTCCTCGGACAACGCGCTGCTGGTGATCCGTTCGTTGGAGTGATACACCTTCGCGGCGAGCGTGGTGGCCGGCAGCACCAGCCCGCGCACCCGCTCGGCATCCTCGCCGTCGGCTGCCTCGATCACCAGCTCGTCGCCATCGGCCAAGGGCACCGCCAGCGTCACCAGCGCGGCGTCGGCCAGACGCCGGACGGTGGCGGCGATCTGGTCCAGTACCTGCTCGGTGTCGGTGCCGGACAACAGGCTGCGGGTCAAATCGCTGCTCGCCGCCAGCCATCGCTCCCGGCGGCGCGTCTCGTCGTACAGCCGGGCGTTGTCGATCGCCACGCCGGCCGCCGCCGCGAGGGTGCGCAGCACGGCCTCGTCCTCGTCGTCGAACTCCGCGCCGCCGTGCTTGTCGGTCAGGTACAGGTTTCCGAAGATCTGGTCACGCACGCGCACCGGCGCGCCCAGGAACGTGGTCATCGGCGGATGCCCCTCGGGGAAGCCCACAGAGTCGGGATGCCGGCCCAGGTCGGCCAGGCGCAGCGGCTCCGGCTCGCGGATCAGCAGCCCCAGGATGCCCTGGCCCTCGGGATAGTGCCCGATCGCGTTGATGGTGTCCTCGTCCACGCCGACCGTGATGAACTGCCTGATCCGGCCTTCCTCGCCCAGCACTCCCAGCGCGCCGTACCGGGCATCCACCAGAGTGACCGCGGACTCGGTGATCCGTCGCAGCACCACGTCAAGATCGAGGTCTGAGCCGATCGCCAGCACCGCATCGAGCAGCGTGTGTACCCGGTCCCGGGTGGCACGCACCTGCGCCACCTGCTCTTGCAGCCCCTCCAGCAGCTCATCCAGGCGCATGTGGGGTGCCGCCGGACCGCCCCTTCGCTTCTCGGCAGGACCTTCCGCCATTCCCGCTCCCTCCGGAAAAGATGCCGCTGGCACCTTCCCAGCATGCCCCAACGGCCCCGCCAACCCGCGAACGCGTTAAAGACGGCCGTTACGGCAGCTCAGATCCTATTACTCTCCTGCCACCTGCGATCGGGGTGCCCTTACCAGCAACAGCGACACCCTCCGCGACGGTGTGCGCCAGGGCGCCTTCGGGTGGGCCGCGGTGCTCGATGTGGTCTCGTCGGTGGCCGCGATGGGGAGTGTCATGAATTAGGCTCTGTTCCGTAGTCGGTGGTGACGGTGCGTTCTCTTTATTGCAGGAGGATGCGGTGACGGAGGAGGTCGAATCCTGCTCGGCCGTGCATCTGCCGCATGATCTTCTTGGTTCGGGTATTGACGCCCTCTGTCCGGCCGTTGTGGTGGGGCAGGGTGAGGCCGGCGTTCACGGCGGCGCGGTCGAGTTCGAGGCCGTTGCAGAAGCTGTGCAGGTGGGGCAGGCCAGCGGTGCGGACTGTGGCGATCCACTGGGTGAGCTTGTCGTCGTTGGCCTGGGCCGGGGTCAGGAGCGCGGCGAACTCGCCGGTGAGTCGGGCGAGTTCGGTCATCTCCGGGCACGCCGCGGTGAGGAGGCCGAGCAGGTCGGTGTCCTTGGTCCACAGGTGCTCGGGGTGGGTGAGCAGGAGCCGGGCGACGCGGCGGGGGGTTGTCACGGGGCGGTCGCCTTCGGCGCGGCCCTGATTGAGGTAGCGGACCAGCAGGTTGGCACTGCCGGTATAGCCCAGTTCCCTGATCTCGTGCAGGAGGTGCGTGACGGGAACGGCCGGGTTGTCGGACCGGCGTCGGCGCAGGTGGTCGCGGTAGGGGTCGACAAGGGTGGGCCGGTAGCGGGGGGCGATGCGATCCGCGGGTGGTTCGGGGATGCGGGCGTAACGCTTGACGGTATTCAGGGCGAGGTTCAGTCTGCGGGAGCAGTCGAGCAGGCCGACGCCGGAGTCGAGGAGGGCGTGGACTTTGTGCCGGCGCTCGCGGGTGGTCTGCTCGCGGACGCCGCCGGGCCGGGGCGGGTTGACGGTGGCCCAGCAGGGGGCGTGGGCGCGGACCTCGGCCAGGACTTTGTCGCACAGGTTCCGCCACAGGTGCCAGCGGTCGCTGACCTGCACCGCGTCGGGCAGGGCCCGGCGGATCGCCTCGGCGTAGGTGGCCGAGCCGTCCCGGCACACGACTTCGATCCCTTTCTGCCCGCGCAGCCACGCCTCCAATGTGGCGGCTTCGCGGTCGGGCAGGACATCGACGCGTTCCCCGGTCTCGGCATCGATGATGATCGTGGCGTAGCGGTGACGGCGGCGCAGGGCGAAGTCATCGACCCCGGTCACCCTCGGGATCCGCACCGCTGGCGGGGGGATTGCCCGCAGCACCCGCAGGGCGGTGGCGAACGATACGGGCACGGCCGGTAACTGGGTGAGCCGGGCAGCCCGCCCGGCCGCATAACTCCTTGACCACCTCCGAGACCTGGCTGGTCAGACGCGTGGTGCGGCGCTGAAGGCGCTCGATCGGCCCAGGGACTTGCTCGCGGAAGGTCTGCCGCCGACAGCCCAGGACGGGGCAGACCAGACGTCGTACCCGGACGTTGACCACGACCCGGCGGCCATCGACCGGCACATCCGCAACGGTCCGGACGTGGTATCCGTGCACCCTCCCCGTCGGGACCCCGCACATCGGGCAGGGAAAGGGAACATCCCGAGTCCGGGCCAAGACCCGGATCACCTCGCCGTCGTCCGCCACATCATCGATGACCAGCGCCGCAAGCCCTGAAAACACCGTTGCCACAAGGGAGTTGACATCTCGCATACAACGTCAACGACACCCGTCACCAGCCGTCACCACCGACTACGGAACAGAGCCTAAATCATGGTAGGGGTCTATCATGATTTAGGTGTTTTTAGGCCCTTTGGCCTAGTGGTTTTGGGATGGTCCGACTGGCCTATACCCGTCCGGCGGTAAGGCGGCCGTCGAAGAGCTGGTCGAACTCGTTCAGTGCCGCC
>NZ_JBQQCG010000074.1:0-59637 GCF_052245575.1 Streptomyces sp. 2A115
GCTTACGGCCGCCCGCTCCCGAAGCGGGCGGCTTTTTCATGTGGGCCCGATGGAGATTCGGGGTACGTTTTTACCGACAGGACGTCGGGAACTGATTGACTTAGGTAAGCCTAACCATAGAACACTGGCCTGGCTCTCGTCCCCATTCGGCCCCGGAGGTCCACATGAACCCGTCGAGCACACCGTTCTCGACGCTCATCCGCGCCGCGTCGCGTGAGCAGCACACGGAGGCGCACGACTCGACGTTCATGAGCGACCTGCTGGGCGGCAGGCTCGGCGTGGACGCGTACACGCGCTACACCGAGCAGCTGTGGTTCGTGTACCGGGCGATCGAGGAGAGCGGCCGGAAGCTGGCCGGAGACCCCGTCGCCGGACCGTTCCTCCGGCCCGAGCTGGCGCGACAGGCCGCTCTGGAGCGGGACCTCGCGCATCTGCGGGGCCCGGAGTGGCGCGAGAACATCACCGCACTGCCCGCCACGGAGGAGTACACGGCCCGCGTGAGGGAGTGCGCGCGTACGTGGCCCGGCGGGTACGTCGCGCATCACTACACCCGTTACCTCGGCGATCTCTCCGGCGGGCAGGTGCTCCGGAGCAAGGCGGAGACGACGTGGGGCTTCGCGTCCAAGGGCGACGGCGTGCGGTTCTACGTCTTCGAGGACATCAGCAACCCCGCCGCGTTCAAGCGGAGTTATCGCGAACTGCTCGACGCGGTCCTCGTCGACGACCTGGAGAAGCAGCGGATCATCGCGGAGTGCAAGCGGGCGTTCGCGCTGAACATCGCGGTGCTGCGGGCACTGGCGGAGGAGTTCCGTCTCAGCGCGTGAGCGCTCCGCTGGGGGCGGGGCGTGACGGCGGGTCGTGTGTGATGTGCGGGTTTGTGGGGGCGGGGCGCGCCCACGCGGCGGAGCCGCATAACGTCACAGCCCCGCGCCCCTTACGGGGCGCCCCCTGAAGGGGCGCTCAGCGCTCCAGGAATACGCGGCCCCCTATCTCCACCCAGCCCTCCGGCTGTGGTGCCGTGAGGATCTGTGAGCCCGCGCCCTGGGTGATGTTGAGCGCGCGGCCCAGTTCCGCCGTCAGTTGCAGGGCCGCCGCGCCCGTCGCCTCGTCCTCGCCCATGCCGTCGTCGCGGCCGGGGAAGCCGCGGGCGCGGATGCGGCCCGCGGCCTCGTCCTCCCAGGCCCAGGCGTAGATCCTCCCCCGGACTTCGTTCGGGGGGACCCCCATCTCGCTACGCTCGCCCGGCGGCGGCACGGGCAGCGCGTCGACCTCGGCGGCCGTGGCGTAGCGGCGCAGCGTGCGCGGCTCGGGCCAGTCGGGACGGGCCTCGATCCAGCTGAACTCGCCGTCCAGGCGGGTGCCCACCACCCCGGCTGGCGTGACGAGTTCGGGTACGTCGAGCAGCCAGGCCGTACCGACGCAGGGGTGCCCGGCGAACCGAAGTCGCGCGCCGGGTGTGTAGATGTCGATGATCCCGCGCTCGGGGTCGTCCACGAACACGGTCTCGCTGAACCCGAGTTTGGCCGCGAACGCCTGGCGCTCGGCCCGCTCCGGCAGGACGGAGCCGTCCCGCACGACTGCGAGTTCGTTGCCGTAGCCTCCGCCCGGCCCGCAGAAGACCCGCAGCACGTCGTAATCAGTCACGCGGGCATTCAAGCATCAGAAGACCGGCGCACGCGCACGCGGCCGTCGGTCCCGGGTGAGGTCGGCGGGCGGGTGCGGCCGTGCTCGGGTCAGGTCCGTCCGGACTCCCCCGCCCGGCGCCTGCGGACCGCGAAGACCACGCCCGCGCCCGCCGCGACGACCGATCACTTTCGGACGTCCGCAAACGGTCGCTCGAGACCCCCCGAGCCCCCGCACGGGCGACGCATGGGTGACGCACCGACAGGTACCCCTGGGGCTCCCGAGGGGTTCTTGACCCGTCTTTGACCGTTTCGTGGGGCGTGGATTGAGCCGCCGTGATCAAGCCGTGCTCGTACAGCGTCCATGAGAGCTGAATCACTGGACGGGCAGGTATCAGTCAGGTAAGCCTCAGATAAGTTAGGCACACCTCACTTCGAACCTCTGCCTCCTCTGTGCACTGTGAACCTCCTTGGAGCCTGTATGCGAGCCGTCCGACTCTCCGTCGCCACCGCCGCCGCGACCGCGGCGGCGCTGGTCGCTGTCACGGGCTGCACCGAGAAGAGCGAAGCCGGCGACGACAACGTCATCGAAGTGACGGCCACGGACACCAAGTGCGACGTGTCCAAGAAGGAGTTCCCGGCCGGGCACGTCGAGATCGACGTGGCGAACAAGGGCTCCAAGGTCACCGAGGTCTACCTGCTCTTCCCGGACGACCGGATCGTCACCGAGCGCGAGAACATCGGCCCCGGCACCAGCCAGAAGGTCACCGCAGAGGTGAAGGCCGGCGACTACCGCATCGCCTGCAAGCCGGGCATGAAGGGTGACGGCATCCGCCAGGACGTCACGGCCACCGGTACCGGCAAGGTCGCCAAGCGTGACCCGCGCCTGGACGAGGCCGTCGCCGCCTACCGCAAGTACGCGCAGGAGCAGGCCGACGAGACCCTGCCCAAGGCGAAGGTCTTCGCCGCGGCGGTCAAGGACGGCGACATCGAGGCCGCGAAGAAGGCGTACGCCGACTCGCGCATCGGCTGGGAGCGGACCGAGCCGGTCGCCGAGTCCTTCGGTGACATCGACCCCAAGGTCGACCTGCGCGAGGACGGCCTGGAGGAGGGTCAGGACCTGGAGAAGGACTGGACCGGCTGGCACCGCCTGGAGCGGTCGCTGTGGCAGGACAAGAAGCTCACCGACCGCGACTCCGAACTCGCCGACCAGCTGATCACCGACCTCACCGACTGGCAGAACCGGGTCGGCAAGGCCGAGATCACCCCGACCTCGATGGCCAACGGCGCCAAGGAGCTGCTCGACGAGGTCGCCACCGGCAAGGTCACCGGCGAGGAGGAGCGTTACTCGCACACCGACCTCGTTGACTTCAAGGCGAACGTGGAGGGCGCCGAGAAGTCGTACGAGCTGCTGAAGCCGGTCGCCTCGGAGAGCGACGCGGCGCTGACCGCGGAGCTCGACAAGCAGTTCGCGGCGCTGAACACGCTGCTCGACAAGTACCGCGAGGACAAGACCTCCTACGAGTTCACCTCCTACGACAAGGTCGGCAAGGCGGAGCAGAAGGAGCTCTCGGACGCGGTGAACGCGCTCGCGGAGCCGCTGTCCAAGCTCGCCGCCGCCGTCGTCAAGTAAGAGAAGCAAGGGGGGCCTGTCGCCATGACGGACACCACGGACAGCGCAGACGACACGACGCTCGGCACGGACGACACAACGGCCGACACGGACGACGTCACGGCCGACACGGACGACGCCACGAGCGGTACAGACACCACTGCTGGCACAGACACCACTAATGGCACAGACACCACCGCTGCCACAGGCGCCACGGGTTTGCCCGGCGAGACGCGAGACGCCAACTCGTCTGCTCCGTCCCGGCGTTCGCTGATCGGCTGGGGCGGTGCCGGGCTCGCGCTCGGTGCCGCCGCGGCCGGCGGTGCGGTGGCGATGACCCGTACGGGCGACGACGTCGATCCGACGGCGATCGATTCGGGCGCCGCGATCGCCTTCCACGGCCCGCACCAGGCGGGCATCGCGACTCCGGTCCAGGACCGGCTGCACTTCGCCTCGTTCGACGTGAAGGCGGCGGACCGCGCCTCGTTCGTCCAGCTGCTCAAGGACTGGACCGTGGCCGCGCGGCGGATGACCGCCGGGCAGGCGATCGGCGAGGGCGCGTACGGCGGTCTGGCGGAGGCACCGCCGGACGACACCGGTGAGGCGCTGGGCCTCAAGCCGTCCCGGCTGACCCTCACCATCGGCTTCGGGCCCTCGCTGTTCGAGAAGTTCGGGCTCGCGGACCGGCGGCCCGAGGCCCTGGTGGACCTGCCGAAGTTCGCGGGCGACAACCTGGACAGGAACCGCAGCGGCGGCGACCTGTGCGTCCAGGCGTGCGCGGACGACCCGCAGGTCGCCGTGCACGCCATCCGCAACCTCGCCAGGATCGGCTTCGGCAAGGTCGTCATGCGCTGGTCCCAGCTGGGCTTCGGCAAGACCTCGTCGACGACACCGGACGAGCAGACCCCCCGTAACCTCATGGGCTTCAAGGACGGCACACGCAACATCGCGGGCACCGAGACCGGCCGGCTCGAGAAGTTCGTGTGGGTGGGCGAGAAGGACGGGCCCGGCTGGATGGCCGGCGGCTCGTACCTCGTGGCCCGCCGGATCCGGATGAACATCGAGACCTGGGACCGGACCCCGCTCCAGGAGCAGGAGGACATCTTCGGCCGCGACAAGGGCGAGGGCGCCCCGGTCGGCAAGGCGAAGGAGCGGGACGAGCCGTTCCTGAAGGCGATGAAGCCCGACGCGCACGTCCGGCTCGCGCACCCCGACTCCAACAGCGGGGCGACGCTCCTGCGCCGTGGCTACTCCTTCACGGACGGCACGGACGGGCTCGGCCGACTGGACGCGGGGCTTTTCTTCCTCGCGTACCAGCGGGACGTACGCCAGGGCTTCATCCCGGTGCAGCGCAGCCTGGCGATCGACCCACTCAACGAGTACATCCAACACGTGGGTTCAGCGATCTTCGCGATCCCGCCGGGCGTCCGCGACAAGGACGACTGGTGGGGCCGGGCGCTGTTCTCCAAGGATTCCGAGGAGACGTAGCCCGTGTTCGCCAACTATCTGATCGGCCTGCGCGAGGGTCTCGAAGCCAGCCTCGTGGTCTGCATCCTCATCGCCTACCTGGTCAAGACCGACCGGCGGGACGCGCTGAAGCCGATCTGGATCGGCATCGGCGTCGCGGTCGCGTTGTCCCTCGGCTTCGGCTTCGCGCTCGAATTCGGCTCCCAGGAGCTGACGTTCGAGGCGCAGGAGGCGCTCGGCGGCTCGCTGTCGATCCTCGCGGTCGGTCTGGTCACGTGGATGGTCTTCTGGATGCGGCGTACGGCCCGCCATCTGAAGGCCGAGCTGCACGGCAAGCTGGACGCGGCGCTGCGGTTGGGGACGGGCGCCCTCGTCGCGACGGCGTTCCTGGCGGTGGGACGCGAGGGCCTGGAGACGGCCCTCTTCGTGTGGGCGGCGGTCCACGCGTCGAGTGACGGCACGTCCCGCCCGCTGATCGGCGTCCTGCTGGGCATCCTGACCGCGATCGTGCTCGGCTACCTCTTCTACCGGGGCGCCGTCCGCATAAACCTCGCCAAGTTCTTCACCTGGACCGGCGGCATGCTGGTGATCGTGGCGGCGGGCGTCCTCGCGTACGGCTTCCACGACCTTCAGGAGGCCGACTTCCTGCCCGGCCTGACCGACAAGGCCTTCGACATCAGCGACACCATCCCGCCGGACACCTGGTACGGCACGCTCCTCAAGGGCATCTTCAACTTCCAGCCGGACCCGACCGTCCTCCAAGTCGTCGTCTGGTCCCTGTACTTGGTGCCGACCCTCGTGCTCTTCCTGATGCCGACACGGCTCGGCCGAACGCGGACGAAGACGGCTCCGCCGGTGCGCGAGGAAGTCTGAGATCACGGTGCGGGTGCGGTACTTGATCCCGGCGTCCGCGCGTTTTCCGGCCCCGGTAGGGTTCGCCTCCGGGAAGGGGAAGGTGAACAGATTCCGATGAAGACGCCGCAGACACTTCGCAGGCTGGACCGGAGCGCGCTGATCGCGGCATCGGTGACCGTGTTGTCGGTGACGGCGAGCGGGTGCGTGGTGGTGCACGGGGAGCGGGAGATCCTCCCGGGGGCCACGAAGACAGAGGCCGCGCGTGCCCTCAAGGACTTCACGGCCGCGTACAACAAGGCCAACGGCGCCAACGACCGTTCCCTGGACGCGGACCGGGTGACCGGTGCCCTCGGGGACATCGACAGCGCGAAGCTGAAGGCGGGCGAGAAGAACCAGCCGGGCGGCAATCCGAACTACGTGCCGCTGAAGCTCACCGACACCGAGTTCACCATTCCCGAGAAGGCGGGCTGGCCTCGCTGGTTCGTCACCGAGTCGCAGGCCAACAAGGGCCGCGCCGAGGACCATTGGATGCTGGTGTTCACCCGGGGCGGAGCGAACGAGGTGTGGGAGGTCTCGTACCTGACGATCCTCCCCGCCGCCGACGTACCGGAGTTCAAGAAGGACGCGGACGGCTGGGCGGAGCCGGTCACGGCCAACGCCGCGGACCTGGCCATCGCGCCCAAGAACCTCGGCCGCGACTACGCGACGTACCTGAAGGACGGCGGTGACACCTTCGCGCCCGGCACGTACACCTCGAAGTGGCGCTCCGACCGGGAGGCGAACGCGGCCCGTCCGGGTCTCGCCCGGCAGTACATCGACGAGCCGGTGACGACCGGCGACTACGCCCCGGTAGGCCTCCGCACCACCGACGGCGGCGCGCTCGTCTTCTTCACCACCCGCCACTACCAGAAGCAGACGGCAGCCCCGGGCCTCCCGATCAGCGTCACCAACGCCGACGTGAAGGCCCTCATGACAGGCGAGCCCAAGCAGTCCCTCACGCTGGAGTCCATCTCGAACCAGGTGGTACTGGACCCGGCGAGGACGGCGACGAACCAGCAGATCGAGTTCTTGAGCAGGGTCGAGGGGCTGACGGGCGCGAAGGGCGAGTAGGGCCCTCGGTCAGGCTGAGCCCTTCGATCAGGGCTGAGCCCATTCGGGCCCGGGCCTCAGCGGGACCCTTTCAGCCCGTTCAGGAGACCAGCGCCCCTTTCAGCCCTTTCAGGAGACCGGCGCTATCAGCGGAGCACTACTCGGCGGAGCCTGGGACCGTCAGCCCCGCAGGGGCCACGCCGCCACATGCTCTCGCTCCTCGCCGGCATACCGCGCGCATTCATCCGTCAGAACCTCGAGCAGCGACAACGGGTCCGGCAAAGCATGCTCCGGCCCCCGCACCCACTCGACCGTCAGATCGCCGGGCAACTGCGCGGGCGGCACCAGCACATACGACCCGCGGCAGTGCCACCGCAGCCCAGGATGCTCATCCATCGTCTCGGGATGGCAGTCCAGCTCGCACGGCCACCACTCGTCCTCGTCCTCGGGCGTACCGCGCGTGGCGGTGAAGAAGAGCATCCGGTCACCCCCGGACCGGGCGACGGGCCCGACCTCGACCCCCAGGGCGAGCAACCGCTCCAGGGCCTCACGCCCGGCATCCAACGGAACGTCCAGCACGTCATGAACCATGCCGGTCGCGGTGATGAAGTTGGCCAACGGCTGATGCCGGGCCCACCGCTCGATCTGCGCGCGGTCGGTCGTGGACTGGGTCTGCCAGGCGAACGACACCGGGTGCCGCGCGGGAGTGGGACAGCCGACGCGGTCGCACGAGCACCGGTAGGCGGAGGGGTGGGCGGCGGGCGCGAGCGGCAGCCCCGCGCCGGCGGCGGCGAGCAGCAGTTCCTCACGGTTCGCGCCGTCTTCGGCGTCCGTAGGGGGACGGCGACCGCGCAGCCACTGGGAAATCCTGCCTTGCCCACCCGAGCGGCGGCGGCCCGACTCTGAGCTCATCTATCCCTCGCCTTGCTGTTGTGCGGACAGCATGCCCTATGGTCCCACCATCCTGAGCCTCGGGGGGCCGGAGCCCACATCCGGGGTAGGTGCGACGATGCCCGCCCAGGGCAACGATCGAGTGTCATTGACCACTTTGACGCGATTTACCCCCCTACGGTGTCGGAATGGTCACACAGACTGCGCTGACGGGTATCGCCGGTCTCACCTCGCTGACCCTCGCCCTCACAGGACAGGGCGGGTGGCCCACTCCGCTGGCTCCGCTCACTCCGCTCGAATGGGGCGCCGGCCCGCTGACGGTGTCCTCGCTCCCCCGCGTCGTCTACACCGCGCACCGGGGTGGGGCCCTGGAGGTCCCGGAGAACAGCATGTCTGGGCTGATGGCCGCGTACGAGCGCGGTACGGCCCAGGTGCTCGACCTCGACACCCGGATGCTGCGCGACGGGACCCTGGTCGTCATCCACGACGCGACCCTGAACCGTACGACCGATTCGGGCGGCCCGGTACGCACGCTCGACCGGCGGGACTGGCACGGCGTCCGGCTGCGTCCCGAGGTCGCGGTGCCGGGGAGGTGGCGCCCGGAGCGGCCGCCGACGCTCGCCGAGGTGCTGGATCGTTTCGGCGGGCGGGTGGTGCTGATGCTGGAGGCCAAGGACCCGAAGAGTCTGCGGACCCTCGCCGCGATGGTCAGGTCACGCGGTCTGACCCGCTCGGTGCTGGTCAACTCCAACCGTCCCGCGGTGGCCCGGCGTGCCCACCGCATGGGCCTGGTCTCGCAGTTGTGGCGCTCGGCCCGGCAGATGCGTACGGACCGGCCCGAGCGGTGGAGGCCGTTCGTCGACGTCCTGGACGTGGACCACAAGGCCCGCGACACCGATCTCGTACGGGCGGTCAGGTCCGGCGTCCCACGCGTGTGGGCGCACACCGTGGTGACCCCGGCCGAGCGCGACCGGGCCCTCGCGCTCGGCTGCGACGGGATCATCACGGACGCGCCGGGGCGGCTGGCTCGGGCGAGGGCCACGGCCGTGGCCGGGTCTCAGCGTGGGGCGAGGCCGTAGAGGGCGTACTCGACCAGCCTGTTCGCGTAGTCGTGGTCGAGCGGGCCCGTGCCCTGCAGCCAGCGCTGGGCAAGCGGTGCGCTGAACAGGTCACGCGCGATGTACGGGTCCACCTCCGCGCGCACCTGGCCCGCGTCCTGCGCGGCACGCAGGCGCCGCACGTACAGCTCGAGCGAGGGCATGAGCAGCTTGCCGACGAACTCTTCACCGAAGGGGGGGTTGGCCACGCCCTCGGCGGCGAGGGCCCGGGCCGGGGCGTCGTATCGCGGATCGTTGAGCTGGTCGACGGTGGCGCGCAGCACCGCCTTGAGGTCGGCCTCCAGGTCGCCGGTGTCGGGGATGCCGTCCGCGTCCGCCCAGTCACCGGCCGCCTCCACCGCCTGGGCACCGAGGTCGATGAACGCCTCCATCAGGACCTCGGCCTTCGACGACCACCACCGGTAGATCGTCTGCTTGCCGACGCCGGCGCGGGCGGCGATGCCCTCGATGGTGGTCTTGGGGTAGCCGACCTCGCCGACGAGGGCGAGGGCGGCGTCGTAGATCGCGCGGCGGGACTTCTCGCTGCGGCGGGTGGAGTCGGGGGCGGACTTCTGTACCATGCGCCGAATTTATCAGGGCGACAAGACGGGTCGTCTCGTTGTGGGTCGATGGTGCGGCTGGGGGCCGGTTTTTCGCCCCCGCCGCCCCTACCCGTCCCATCCCTGAGGGCTGCGCCCCCCGACCCCCCTTTCGGCCTGAACGGCCTCGTCCTCAAACGCCGGACGGGCTGAAGATCAGCCCCTCCGGCGTTTGAGGAGCGGGGGTCCAGGGGGCTGGGGCGGAGCCCCAGGGGATGGGGCGGGTAGGGGCGGCGGGGGCGAAGAAACCCCCTGAGGCGGCCACTCGTCACCCCACTCCACGTCACGGGCCGCCTTGTAGAGGAGCCCGTGCCGCTTCGTCACGGTCGCGCGGCGCAGGGACTCCTCGGCCTCGCACAGGTCGAGGAGCACCTGCCCCTTACGGATCTGCGGTCGCCGTACGACCCGCGAGGAGGCCGGAGCCACCGGGAAGCGCGTCGCGGCGACATAGCTGAACTTCTCGTCCTCGTACGCCAGTGAGCCGCCCTTGACCTGCCGGTGCAGCGAGGAACGGCTGACCCGGGCGGAGAAGTGGCACCAGTCCTCACCGGGGACGATGGGGCAGGCGGCGCTGTGCGGGCAGGGGGCGGCGACGTGGAACCCGGCACCGATGAGGCGGTCGCGGGCCTCGATGACGCGGGCGTACCCCGTCCGGCGTGCCGGGCTCGATGATCACGACGACCTGGGCGGCGCCCGCGGCGGCGTCCACGACGGCGGTACGCGCGGCCTCGGTCAGCTCGCCGAGCACGTACGACACCGTGACGAGATCGGTGCTCTCGATGGTGAGGGCCGCTCCGATACGAGAGCGGCGCCACTCGGTGGACTTCAACAGCGGGTTCCCGGAAGCGAGTTCGCGGCCGAGGGTGAGCGCGGGCTCGGCCCAGTCGAGCACGGTCACCGGCCGCTCCTCGGCCCAGGTCGCGCTGACGGCCCAGGTCGCCGCGCCCGTCCCGCCGCCCACGTCCACATGACTGTCCGGGGTCCACTCCGGCACGACCTCCGCGAAGGCGCCCAGCGAGGCCCGTACCGCCTCGAAGGTCGCGGGCATCCGGTACGCGGCGTACGCGGCCACGTCCGCGCGGTCGCGGAGGATCGGGGCGTCGGTCGGGGTGGTCCCCCGGTAGTTCGCGATCAGCCGCTCGACGGCCTGCGCGGCTGCCTTCGGCGGCAGTCCGTCGAGCAGCCCGGACAGGGCCGCGCGCAGGGTCTCAGCTGGGGAAACGGGGGCGGTCACGGGGGAAGTCTACGAGGGGTGGAGCCAGGGGCACCGCCCAGCCGTGAGCACCGCCCTCAGCCGAGAGCACCGCTCACGCCCCGTACCGCCCGCGCCAGCCGTGTCGCCGCCGCCGCCCGAGGGCCGTTGTCCGGCGGCCTGCGGCGCGGGTGCACCGTGTTGGCCAGGAGGACCAGGAACGTGTCCGTCACCGGGTCCAGTACCAGCGAGGTGCCGGTGAAGCCCGTGTGGCCCGCGGCGCCGTGGCCGACCAGGTCGCCCATGAACCACGGCCGGTCGACGGCGAAGCCCAGGCCGGGCGGGGTGAGGAGCAGTTCGACGTAGTCGGGGCCGAGGATGCGGGCGGTGCCGTACGAGCCGCCCGCCAGCAACGTGCGGCAGAAGACGGCGAGGTCGCGGGCGGTCGAGAAGAGGCCCGCGTGGCCGGCGACGCCGCCGAGCGCCCACGCGTTCTCGTCGTGGACCTCGCCCCGCAGCATCCCCCGGTCGGTCTTGGCCCACGGTCTTCGCTGGTCCTCGGTCGCGGCCGCGCCCGGGCACGGCCCGAAGCCGGTGGCCGTCATCCCGAGCGGCCGGGTGATCCCGTCCCGGACGAGGGTGTCCAGCGTTCGCCGGGTGATCCGTTCCAGGACGTGCTGGAGGAGCAGCATGTTGAGGTCCGAGTAGCCGTACGTGCGGCCCGGCGCCGTCACCGGTTCCTCCGCCCGCAGCAGAGCGAGCCGCGCCGCGCCGTCCGGGCAGTCGTACAGCGGGAGTTCGGGCCGCAGCCCGGAAGTGTGGGTGAGCAGATGCCGGACGGTGAGGCCGTACTCGGCGGCCGCGGTGAAGTCCGGCAGATACGCGCCCACCCGCGCGTCGATGCCGAGCGTGCCCCGCTCCAGTTGCTGCACGGCGGCCACGCTGGTGAAGAGCTTCGTGAGGGACGCCAGGTCGAAGGGCGTGTGCACGCTCATCGGCACCCGGTCCTGGATCGGCAGCTCCACGCCCGCGTCCGCCTTCTGGTCGTACGCGGAGTACCGCCTCGCCCACCCGGTCGCCTCTTCGACGGCGATCACGGGCCCGCGCCCGGCGACCACCACGGCGCCCGCGGCCCAGGGCCGGTCGCCGCCGGTGAGTTCGCGGAACTCCCTTACGAGATGGTCCAGTTCATCGGGATCGAGCCCGGCACGTTCCGGTGTGCCGGGGCGCAGTCTCGGTGCGCTCAGCTGTCTGCTCCCTTCGCGTCCGCCTGTCTCCGCCGGGGACGGCACAGTCCCATGAAGCAGCCGACGGCCACCAGTGAACACACCAATTGGACGACGGCCATCGGGACCGCGGTGTGCTCGCCGGCGACGCCCACGAGGGGCGTGGCGAGCGCGCCGACGAGGAAGGAGGAGGTGCCGAGCAGGGCGGACGCGGTGCCGGCGGCGTGGCGGGTGCGCGTGAGGGCGAGCGCGTTGGTGTTGGGCAGGGCCAGGCTCATCGCGGACATCAGGACGAACAGGCCGATGGCGATGGGTACCAGTCCCACCTCACCGAAGACGCCGGTGGCCATCAGGAGCAGCGCGGCCGACGCGGCGGTGATGATCGCGAGGCCGACCCCGAGCACCTTGTCCATGCTGACCCGGCCGACGAGGACCTTGCCGTTGAGCTGGCCGACGGCCACCAGTCCGATCGAGTTGACGCCGAAGAGGATGCTGAACGTCTGCGGGGAGGCGCCGTAGATCTCCTGGATCACGAACGGCGAGGCGGAGATGTACGCGAAGAGCGCCGCGAAGGCGAAGCCGCCCGTGAGCATGTAGCCGGTGAAGGCGCGGTCCGCGAGCAGGCCGCGCATGGTGCGCAGGGCTTCGACGGTGCCGCCGCTGTGCCGTCGCTCGGGTTCGAGCGTCTCGGGCAGCCACCGCCAGGCGACGACGGTGAGCACGATCCCGACGACGGCCAGGATGTAGAAGACGCCCCGCCAGTCGGTGATCCGCAGCACCTGTCCGCCGATGAGCGGCGCGATGATCGGCGCGACTCCGGAGACGAGCATGAGCGTGGAGAAGAACCGCGCCATGGCGACGCCGTCGTACAGGTCGCGCACGACGGCCCGCGCGATCACGATCCCCGCCGCGCCCGCGAGGCCTTGGAGCAGCCGGAAGGCGACGAGCAGTTCGATGGTGGGTGCGAAGGCGCAGACGGCGGTGGCGACGATGTAGACGAGCAGCCCCGCGATCAGCGGCCGCCTGCGCCCCCACTTGTCGCTCATCGGCCCGACGACCAGCTGCCCGAGCGCCATGCCCGCGAGGCACGCGGTGAGCGTCAGCTGCACGGTGGCCGCGGACGCGTGCAGCGAGTCGGTGACCTCCGGGAGCGCCGGGAGGTACATGTCCATCGACAGCGGGGGTACGGCGGTGAGGCCGCCGAGGATCAGGGTGACGAGGAGTCCTACGGAGCGGCGGGTACCGGTGTACTCGGGCAGGCCCTCCCTCGCCGGGTCGGCGCCCGGTGGCGGCATCGGCGCGGCGACGGGTGCCGCGACCGCGGGTGCCGTGTCCCTGTCCATGACGGGTTTCGCGCCGGCGGCGGTCGTCCCCGCTTCGGTGACCGCCGCGCTCGGTATGTGCCCGTCCGGGCCGTCCTGGTCCCGCGTGGTGCGGCCCCGCTCGGGCATGAGCCCCTCCCTGTATGTCGAATCCGGCACCTATGCTCTCAGCTCGGACACATGGTCGAGACCATCGAGGTCGGCCATCGAAGTCGTCGAGGTCGGCCATCGAGGTCGTCGAGGTCACGGAGCGAGGGATCGGGATGGCTGAGGAACGCGAACGCGTGCGGTGGGGTGTGCTGGCGACCGGAGGAATCGCCGCGGCGTTCACGGCGGATCTGGTGGATCTGCCGGACGCCGAGGTGGTGGCGGTGGCGTCGCGGACCGAGGCGTCGGCGAAGACGTTCGCCGAACGGTTCGGAATACCCCGGGCGTACGGGGAGTGGGACGCCCTCGCTCAGGACGAGGACGTGGATGTCGTGTACGTCGCCACACCGCACTCGGCGCACCGGACGGCGGCCGGGTTGTGCCTGGAGGCGGGGCGCAACGTGCTGTGCGAGAAGGCGTTCACGCTGAACGCGCGCGAGGCGCGGGAGCTGGTCGCCCTCGCGAAGGAGCGCGGGAGCTTCCTGATGGAGGCCATGTGGATGTACTGCAACCCGCTGATCCTGCGTCTGGCGGAGCTGGTCAAGGGCGGCGCGATCGGTGAAGTACGCACCGTGCAGGCGGACTTCGGGCTCGCCGGCCCGTTCCCTCCCACTCACCGGCTGCGCGACCCGGCACAGGGCGGCGGTGCGCTGCTCGACCTGGGTGTCTATCCGGTGTCGTTCGCACAGTTGCTGCTCGGTGAGCCCTCGGAGGTCATGGCGAGAGCGGTGCTCTCCGATGAGGGCGTCGATCTCCAGACGGGAATGCTCCTCTCCTGGGAGAGCGGCGCTCTCGCCTCGTTGCACTGCTCTCTCGTCGGCGGCACCTCCACCTCCGCCTCGGTCACCGGGTCCGAGGGCCGCATCGACATCCCGTACGGCTTCTTCCACCCCGACCTCTTCGTACTGCACCGCGACGGCCGCGACCCTCAGGAGTTCACCGCGAGCGCTGAGGACGGCACGCGCGCCAGCCTCAAGCACGAGGCCCTCGAGGTCATGCGCTGCCTGCGGGCAGGCGAGACCGAGTCGCCGCTGGTCCCACTGGACGGCTCCCTGGCGGTGATGCGAACGCTCGACGCGGTACGGGACCGCGTAGGCGTCACCTATCCAGGAGAGCTCAACTGAGGCGCCCCTTATAGGGGCGCGGGGAACTGCGCGACCAGCCACACCCAACCCGCGGCCAACAACGCACCCGCAGCTCCCCACCCCTCCCAGCGCAACACCTACGCCGGCTTCAGCCCTTGGTCCCCCACCTCAGTAACGAAGGACGCGGCGGTCGTGATCGCGGCCCCCGGCGTCGTGACGGCGGACACGGTCTTGAAATCCACCCGCGCCGAGTCACGTCCAAGGGCGACCGTCGCATAGCCTCGCTGCCCGTTGTAGTGCTTCATGTGCGGGTTGGCGGCCAGATAGCCCGCCCAGTTGGCGGGCCGCGCGGCACCGTCCCTGCCGCTGCTGATCGACGTGGCGACGATCTCGGTACCCAGCGTGCGCGACCCCTGGTCGGCGAAGTCCCGCTTGATGTCGAAGCCGTACGACACGTGGACATCGCCGGTGAGCACCATCAGGTTCTCCACACCGGCCGCCTCGGCGCCCGCGAGGAGACGCTCGCGGGAGGCGGGGTAGCCGTCCCAGGAGTCCATGCTGAGGGTGGTGTTGCCGGCGGTGGCGTGGTTGCGGCGGGCGAAGACGACCTGCTGCGGGACGACGTTCCACAGCGCGTTCGACTGCTTCCAGCCGTCGATCAGCCAGCGCTCCTGTTCGGTCCCGGGCAGGGTCTGGGACTCGGCCTCCGACTCGGGCGTTGGGGTCTTCCAGCCGTCGCCGTTGGCCTGGTTGGTGCGGTACTGCCGGGTGTCGAGGATGTCGAACTGGGCGAGCCGGCCCCAGGTCAGGCGGCGGTAGAGCCGCATGTCGGGCCCATCGGGCCGCTGCGGGAGGCGCAGCGGCTGGTTCTCCCAGTACGCGCGGTACGCGGCGGCGCGGCGCAGCAGGAACTCCTCCGGCGGCACGTCGTTCTCGGGGATGTCGTCCGCGTAGTTGTTCTCGGTCTCGTGGTCGTCCCAGGTGACGACGAAGGGGTGCGCGGCGTGCGCGGCCCGCAGGTCGGGGTCCGACTTGTAGAGGGCGTACCGCAGGCGGTAGTCCTCCAGCGTGATCGTCTCGCGGTTGAACAGGTCGGGCAGCACGCGGTCGGTGTAGTTGCGGGCGCCGCCCACGGAGCTGACCGCGTACTCGTACAGGTAGTCGCCGAGGTGGAAGACCACGTCGACGTCGTCCTCGGCGAGATGGCCGTACGCGGTGAAGTACCCGTCGTGGTACGCCTGGCAGGAGACCGCGGCCAGTGTCAGCTCGGCGACGCGCGAGCGGGACGAGGGCGCGGTGCGCGTGCGGCCGGTCTCGCTGACCCAACTGCCCACCCGGAAGCGGTAGTAGAAGACGCGGTCGGGGTCGAGGTAGCCGACCTCGACGTGCACCGAGTGGTGGAACTCGGGGTGGGCGACGGCGGTTCCGCGTCTGACGACGCGTCGGAAGCTCTCGTCACCGGCCAACTCCCAGCGCACGGTGACGCGTTCCTGCGGCAGTCCCGAATCGGCCTGGTACGGGCTCGGCGCGAGCCGCGTCCACAGCAGCACAGAGGTGGTCTGCGGGTCGCCGGAGCCGACGCCGAGGGTGAACGGGTTCTCGGTGATCTTCGCCGCGTCGAGTTCCGCGGCGCCTGCCACGCCCGCGGTCGGCAGGTTGGTGGCGAAGGCGAGCGCGGCGGCCGCGCCGGTGACGGTGAGGAAGCGGCGCCGACCGAGGTGACGGGCGGCTGCGCGGAGTTCGGGGGCGTGCTGCGACGGATGCTGCTGGTGGCCTGCGGGTGTCATCTGGCCCTCCCCTGACGGTTGTTGTATGAGGCATTGGAGTGGCCAGGGTCAACGTCTGACTGTCGCGTACACAACAGTCAGATGTCGGACAGGTGAGTTCCGCATGGCGGACCGTCATGGTCCTCAGAGGCCCTGAAAGTCCTCAGAGCCCTAGGGACCTTCAGAGGCGCTCACGTACGCTGCGAGGCCATGAACGCAATGCGAACGAAGATCGCGGTCGTGACCGGCGCGGGCTCCGGAATCGGCCGCGCCGTGGCACTGGAACTCCTGCGCACCGGCTGGTCGGTGGCGCTCGCGGGCCGCCGCGTGGAGCGGCTGGAGGAGACGGCGGCGCTCGCGGAGGCGGTACTCCCGGAGGAGGCAGGGGCGGAGAAGGGCGCCTCCATCAGCTCTCTCCGCGTACGCGCCGACGTGTCGCGACCCGACGACGTGGCCGGTCTCTTCGCCACCGTGCGGGAGCACTTCGGGCGGCTCGACCTGCTTTTCAACAACGCGGGCACGTTCGGTCCCGGCGGCGTGCCGTTCGAGGAACTGCCGTACGACGCCTGGCGTCACGTCGTCGACACGAACCTCAACGGGGCGTTCCTGTGCGCGCAGGCGGCGTACCGGCAGATGAAGGAGCAGGACCCGCAGGGCGGCCGGATCATCAACAACGGCTCGATTTCGGCGCACACACCGCGCCCGCTATCGGCCGCCTACACAGCGACCAAGCACGCGCTGACCGGCCTCACCAAGTCGCTGTCCCTGGACGGGCGTCCGTACCGGATCGCCTGCGGCCAGATCGACATCGGCAACGCGGCGACCGACATGACGGAGCGCATGCAGACGGGCGCGCTGCAGGCGAACGGTGAGGTGGCGCCCGAGCCCGTGATGGACGCCGCGGACGTGGCCCGCACGGTGCGGCACATGGCGGAGCTGCCCCTGGAGGCAAACGTGCAGTTCGCCACGGTCCTGGCGACGACGATGCCGTTCGTGGGCCGGGGGTAGCTCCGCAGGCAACGCGGTACGGAGGGTGCGGACCGTTTGTGGCTGGTCGCGCCCCGCGGCGGAGCCGCAAATGTCACAACCCCGCGCCCCTATGGGTCGTAGGTCAATCTGCACAATCGGAGTGCTTCACTCCGAGTCATCTCGGCCGGTTACAGGCCTATGCTCGACTCATCTCCACCAGAACTTCACACTTAGAGCACAGGTCGTTCGTGCCACACCGTGCCACATCCGAGGGGGGAGGCGGCAGCCGTTCCGGGTTCACGGGCGGGAGGGATCCCGCGTGGGACCGCGGGTCTTGGCCCGGGCCACGGAACGGCTGCCCCCATACCGTGATTCAGTGGCGGCTCACCGCCCCAGGATGCCGTCGATCTCGGTCAACTGCCCTGCGGTGAGCGGCCCTTGGGCCAATGCCCCGGCGTTCTCCTCGGCCTGCGCGACCGAGCGGAAGCCTGGGATCGGTACGGTGCGCGGACTACGCGCCCACAGCCAGGCGAGGGCGCCCTGGGCGAGCGTACGGCCGTTGCTGGTGAGGACGGACCGGAGGGCGTCGACCCGGCGCAGCCACTCCGGATCGGCGCCGCCGCCCTGCGAGAAGCCGACCAGCCAGGCGGGTGGGGCGCTGCGGATGTCTCCGGCTTCGAGGGACTGTCCGGCGGCGCGCTTGCCCGTCAGCAACCCCATCGCCAGCGGGCTGCGGTTGATGCTCGCGAGCTCCGACTCCTCGCAGAGCGCGAGCATCTCGGGCGCGTCCTGAAGGACGTTGAGGCGGTGCTGTACGGCCGCACAGTGCGGGCCCTGCGCGAAGACGGCGGCACGCTCCGGGTCGTCGGTGCTCCAGGCGTACGCGCGGATGAGTCCCTCGCGCACGAACTCCTCGCAGGCGTCGCGGAGTTGGGCGGCGCGGTCCGGTGCCGCTTCGGAGATGTGGAGCTGATACAGGTCGACGTGGTCGGTGTCCAGCCGTCGCAACGAGGCGGTCAGCGCACGGCGGGCGTATGCCGGGGAGTCGTCGCTCCCGAGGGCGAGACGGCGCTCCTCGTCGATCAGGTTGCCCCACTTGGTCGCGACGACCACGTCGGCCCGCCGCTTGCCGAGGGCCCGCGCGAGGACGCGCTCGCTGTGCCCGGTGCCGTACGCGTCCGCCGTGTCGAAGAACGTCACGCCGAGGTCGAGGGCTCGGCGCACCGCCCGTACGGACTCGTCGTCGTCGACCTTGCCCCAGCCCAGGGGCATTCCGTCGGGCCTCGTCCACTCGCCGCCGATGGCCCAGCAGCCGAAACCCAGTGCGCTGACTTGGATGCCGCTGCGTCCCAGGGTCCTTTGCGCGATGTTCCCGCCGCTCTCGCCGCTCCCGCTGTTCTCGCCGTTCTCGCTGCTCCCGCTGTTCCCGGTGGTCTCCATGCCTGGGGACACTAGGAGTTGGAGTACACGCGAAGGCAAGAGCCCGGTGGCGGGTCGCGACCGTTGCGCCTGGCCGGTTACTGGCCGGTTATGCCTGGCCGGTCTCGAAGCGGGTGATCTTGCCGTTCTCGGCTTCGAAGTGCCACCTCGTCCGCATCTCGCCCCAACTGTCGTTCCGGTACCGGGCGAGGAGGGACAGACCGCCGTCCGACTCGTTGTCGACCTCCATGTGACCGTGCGAGTCGAAGATCTCCCGCTCGGTCCAGTCGGCGAGGTCACGGTCGGAGCCGTCGTCGGACATGGTCGCGCCGGGCGCCAGGACGGCCTGGAAGGCGTCCCGGTCATGGGCGTTCACCGCGCTGACAAAGTCCCGGACAGCCGGGTTGCTGAGCTTGGCCACCTGAATCGTCATGTCCGTCAGAGTCACACCGCTCCGGCGCCCTCGCCACCCGAACGGCGGCCGGGCCGGGGCTCGGGTGACTGCTAGGTGCGACGGTGGGCAGGGGATGTATGAGGTAAATAGGACTGTTCGAGTAAAAATGTTCTAGGAATGTTCGAGGAGTGACGAGAACCGTGACCTCTTTCGATCGACGCGATCTGGGACTACTGCTGCTCCGCCTCGGTGCGGGCAGTGTGCTTGTGGCACACGGGACGCAGAAGCTCTTCGGCTGGTTCGGCGGGTCCGGGCTCTCCGCGACCGGCGACTTCATGGAGTCCGTGGGGTACGCGCCCGGCAAGGCGAGCGCGACCGCGGCCGGCCTCGCGGAGACGGGCGGCGGCACGCTCCTCGCGCTGGGCCTCGCGACGCCGGCGGCGGGTGCGGCCGCGGCCGGGGCGATGGGGGGCGCGTCCGCGGTGCACGCACCGAACGGCTTCTTCAACCAGAGCGGCGGCTACGAGTACGCCGCCTCCCTCGGCCTCACCTCGGCGGGCCTCGCCGTGACCGGGCCCGGCCGCCTCTCGCTGGACCACCTTCTCGGCCACTCGGTCAACCGCGGCTGGATGGTGCCGGTCGCGTTCGCGGGCACGGCGGCGGTGACGATGGTGGTGGTGGGGGCGCGGAACAAGCGGCTTCGGCGTGAACAGGAGGGTGACCAGGGGGAGTTGTTCGACGAGGAGGCGGTGCCGTACGGGTGAGGGGCCGTATCCAGGTGAGGGGGTGGTCGTGTCTGGGTGAGGGGGTGGCCGCATCCAGGTGAGGGGGGTGGCCGCATCTGCATGAACGGGCTACGAGGGGCCGTCGGTGTGGCCGGTGCGCCAGGCCCAGGCGGCGATCTCCACGCGGTTCCGGACGGAAAGCTTGTGCTGGACGCTGGTGAGGTGGGTCTTGACGGTCGAGAGGGAGACGAAGAGGGATGCCGCGATCTCGGCGTTCGTGTGGCCGAGGGCGACCAGCCGTACAACGTCCAACTCGCGGTCGGTCAACGGCTCTTGGGGCTGCGCGGGCGCGGCCGAGAGGGGCGTCCGGGCTGGGGCCGACGTCGGCGCCTGGGCGGCGGTGAGGTGCTTGAGGAGGCGCACGGTGACCGACGGGGACACCAGCGAGTCGCCGACCGCGGCGGCGCGGACGGCCTCCGCGAGCAGGGTCGGCCCGGAGTCCTTGAGCAGGAAGCCGCAGGCACCGCCGTTCAGGGCGCCGTAGACGTACTCGTCGAGGTCGAAGGTGGTGACTACGACGACCCGCATCGGGTCCGCGACGTCGGGCCCCGCCAGGAGACGGGTGGCCTCCAGTCCGTCCAGCTTCGGCATACGGATGTCCAGCAGACAGACGTCGGGCCGCAGCCGTCGGGCCAGCGTCACGGCCTCCTCCCCGTCGGAGGCCTCGGCCACCACGGTGATGTCCGGCTGCGCGTCGAGGAAGAAACGGAATCCCGTACGGACCATGTCCTGGTCGTCGGCGATCAGGACGCGGATCGGGGTGCGGTCGGTCATGGGCGCATCTTGCCTGATGCCTCCGGCGGTCAGGCGGTTGGGTTGTTGTTTTTCTGCGGGTTTGTGGGGGCTGGTCGCGCAGTTCCCCGCGCCCCTGGGTTGGATGTGAGGCGTGGCCGTACCGGGACATCCGAGCGCCACTCTGAGGCAGTCGGGTCAACCGGGAAGCGCGGCGCTCGGACATCCCGGCACGTCCCCTCACTGTCACGGAGCCGCTCAGCCCCGTGTTCGACTGCGTGCCGCTCACCGCGTAGGTCACACCGGCACTGGTGCCGAAGACGGCGATCGTCGTGATGCCGACGATGATCACGTGCTTGCGCTGCATGGCGTTTGTCCTGAGGTCCGGAGGTCGGGTCGCGATGTGCTGCGATGTGCCTCGACTCTCGCCTCCGGACGGCACCCCGCACCTCGGCCGAACGGCCACTGTCCCGAGCCCCGCTCGCCACCGGGTCAGCCGATCGGCTGATCCAGCCTCGGCGGCCGATCCGTACGGTGGGCCGCGTGAACCTCGTAAATCCGATCGACGACGCCACCGTGCCCCGATCCCGTCGGCAGAGCTGCCTGCGGGTGGCAGCCATCACCGTCCTGATCCTGCTGGCACTCGGGGACCTGGTGCTCGCGGGATCCGCCGTCGACGGCGCCGTCTGGCCTGCGCTTCTGGTGCTCTCGATCGGCCTGGCTGCCGTGCTCTGGCCCGTCGCCCGGCGGCCCGCGTGGCTCACCCCGCGACTGCGTACCGCCGTGCCCGCGGGCGCCTCCGTCGTACTGACCGCCGTCGCCGCCGTAACGGGCTGGATGGAGCAGCCCAGCCCCGGCGAGGGGGTGATACTGCTGTGCCTGCTGATGGTCGCCGTCCGTACCTGCCCGCCCAGGTGGGCGGGCGTGTGCGCGGGGCTGACCGGCGGAGCCGTCCTCGCCCTCCCGCTGCGCGGGCTCCAGTCCACCCTCGAGGCCAACGACCTGGGCTTTTTGCTCGCGGTCACGCTGGTGCTCGTACTGCTGGTCGGCATCGTCGGCGGACTCGCCGCCTATCTGCGCACGCTGGATCACCGGCGCGGTGTCGCGGTCACCGAGACCCGTCGTTCCGAGCGCCTCTCCATGGCGGCCGACCTGCACGACTTCGTCGCCCACCACGTCACCGGCATCCTGGTCCAGACACAGGTGGCCCGCATGATGGCCGTCACCGAACCAGACCGTCTCGACCCGGTTCTGGCGGACATCGAGCACGCCGCCACCGAGGCCCTCGCCTCGATGCGCCGTACGGTCGGCATCCTGCGTGACGGCCCCCGGGCCCTCACCGGTCCGGGGCTCGCCGACCGGCACCCGGCGGCCGACCTGTCGGCGGTCACGGAGTTGGTCGACGGTTTCGGCGGCTTCGTCGGACCGAAGGCCGTCCTGCACCGCGACGCCGCGGTGCCCGAGGACCTGCCTCACGAGGTGCAGTCCGCGGCCCACCGCGTCGTCCAGGAGGCGCTGACGAACGTACGCCGTCACGCGGCCGACGCCACCGAGGTCACCGTGGGTCTGGCGTACGAAGACGGGACGTTGCGGGTGTCCGTGCGCGACGACGGTCGCGGCGGCACCCAGATGCCGCACGCCGCCCGCGGCGGCGGCTTCGGCCTCGTCGGCCTCACCGAACGCGTCACCGCCCTCGGCGGCGAACTGCGCACCGGCCCGCGCCCGGACGACGGCTGGGAGGTCACGGCCCTGCTCCCCGCCGTGGCGACGCGCGTGAAGCGACTGGCCGTCTGAACCTGAGGCCGGCCCTGTGAACGGGACCGGCTGAGGGAGTCACCGACGCGGATCAGCCAGGCGGCAAGCAGTGGTCGTCCGGCGCCACGGACTGCCAGATACGACGCCCGATGTCGCGCAGTTGCCGCTGCTGGGCCTTGGTCAGCGGATCGAAGACGTAACGGCTCACGGCCTCCGCGTGCCCCGGCGCGGTCGCGACGACCTTGTCCCAGCCGGAGTCCGTCAGTATGGCCAGGGTGTAGCGACCGTCGGCCGGATCAGGCGTACGGCGCACCCAGTCGCTCGTCTCCAGCCGCTTGACCAGATGGGAGAGACGCGACAACGACGTGCCGGTGTAGCCGGCCACCTCGCTCATCCGCATCGTGCGTTCCGGCGCCTCGGACAGCATCGCCATCACCTGGTACTCGACATGGCCGACCCCGGCGTCGCGCTGCAACTGCGCGTCGAGCGCACCGGGCAGCCTGACCAGCACACCGGCCAGCGCGTGCCAGGCCTCCCTCTCGCCGTCGGTCAAGCTGCGAGGCTCCTGCGGGGTCTCCATATCCGCCACTTTAACGTGACGGTTCAAGTGATCGATTAGTCCCGGCAGGCCCAGCGGCCGGCGGCCGGCGAGAACAGGTATCCGGCCGTACGGTCGCGGCTTATGCCTACGCCTACGCCTACGCCGAGGTGCGCGTGAAGCTGAGCGTCGACGTGACCGTGGTCAGGCCGCGGATCATGCCCATCTGGTTCCAGCCCAGGCCGAACTGCTCCCGGTCCACGGTGAACTCCGCGGTCAGCGTGACCGCTTCGGCGCTCGACTCGGTGACTCGGGCGGTGGCGGACTGCGGGCGGCTGATGCCGCGCACGGTCAGCTGGCCGGTGATCTCGACGGTGTCGTCCTGGCGGACAACGGCGTTGCGGACGGCGAAGACGAGGGAGGGGTGCCGCTCGGCGTCGAAGAAGTCGGCGCCGCGCAGGTGCGTGTCCCGCTTGGCGTTCTTGGTGTCCAGGGAAGCGGCGTCCAGGGTGATCGTGCCGCGGGCGGTGCCGTCGGGCTGGACCTCGCCCTCACCGGTGACACCGCTGAAGGTGCCCTTCACGGTGACCATGCCCCACATCGTCTTGTGCTTGATGGCGACGGTGGAGCGGGCGGGGGCGAGCTGCCACAGTCCGGTTTCTACGGCGACGGTCATGGGAGTTCTCCTGACAGTTACAGGCGGTGAACAGGGACGAGAGCAGGGACGAGAAGCGAGACGGGAACCGGGATGAGAACCGGGATGAGAACCGGGATGAGAACCGGGATGACGACAGAGACAAGGACAGGGGCCGAAAGGACGGCCCACATGGCCGGCGGCCCTGACCACGCACCAGTCGTCCAAATTTGGATGACCCCACGCTAGCCGCTTATCCAAAAATGGACAACCGGTAGACTGTGACACCATGGCCCACTCCCCCGCCCCCGCTGATCAGCCCGAACGCGAGCCGACGGACGACGAGAGGCTGCTGCCCACCGAGCTGCGCGCCTGGATGCGCCTGTTGGCCGCGGCCGGGGCGATCGAGCAGCAGCTGCGTTCACGCGTGAAGGACACGATGGGCGTCTCGCACGACGAGTTCCTGGTGCTGTGCCTGCTGGCCGACCAGCCCGGTTCCAGCCTGCGGATGACGCGGATCGCGGAGCTGCTGGGCCGCCCGAAGACGCGGCTGACCTACCAGGTCGCCTGCCTCCAGCACGCCGGGCTGATCACCAAGCGCTCCGCGTGCGGCGACCGACGCGGCATCGAGGTGGAGCTCACGGACAAGGCACGCCGCCTGTTGAGCGAGTCCTCGCGCCCGCTGGCCGACGCGGTCTCCGAGGCCATCGCACAGACGGCCTGCTCTCAGCGGTACCCGGATCTGCACGGGCTGCTGCCGGATGTCCCGGAGCCTGTTCCCGAGGCTGCCCCTGGGGCCGGGGGGCACGCCGGGAAGACGGAATAGAAGCCCCGAAGGCGGAGTGGCGGCCTCAGAAGCCGGGGAAGACCCGACGCAGGTCGTCCAGGCTCATGCCGTCGCCGCTGAGGGTCACAGCGGCCGGGGTGTGGGCGGCCGAGTGGCGGCCCGTGACGAGCCGCAGCCACCATTCCGCCGGCGCGCTGAGTACGGCGTCGGGCTCGGCCGGCTCGCCCGTGAGCGCGACCGTGTCGCCCAGGTCGAGCCCGAAGGAGCGCTCGGGGGATGTGGTCCGGACCGCCAGGCGGGCGTGGCGGCCGCCCAGGGCGTCGGCCTTGCCGACGAAGCCTATGAGCATGCCGACCTGGTCGAGGAGCGGCTCGGTCGCGGCGGACGCCAGGGCCGCCGTGCGGTCGAAGGCGACCTCGACGTCCCAGGAGTGGTGGGCGAACTCGCCGAGCCGCATGCCCGCCGCGGTGGCCACGTCCACGGGCGCGGGCAGGAAGCCGAGGTCGATCCGCAGCTCCTTGCGCGTCTGGGCGTCGAGGTCCTCGTAGGCACGTACCAACGCCTCGTTGGAGGCGACGAAACCCTCGGCCCGCTCGACCGGGGACATCGCGTCCCAGCGCGCCCACACCGACTTGTTGAAGTCCCCGTCACTCGGTCCGGTGCCGCTCAGCGCGCCGTCGAGGGTGACCAGGCCGATCTCGGCCCCGCTGCCGAGGTGGCTGAGCACCTGCGACACGTCCCACTCCGACGCCCCGGAGGGCCGGGTGAGGTCGGCGGTGGCGAGGCCGTGCACCACGGCGGTCAGGTAGTCGTGTCCGCTGCGCAGGGCACTGATGATCTGGTCGGCACGGTCGGTCATGTCTCAACTCCGAGGGGACTTGGGCCGCCCTCGGAGTGCCACGCGCGCTGGGCGTGGGCTCGGGGCAGCGCGTCGGTCAGGAAGTGGTCGTACGCTCCGCGGGCACTTCCGGATCGAGGAGGGAGGCCATACCGGTCCTTACGTGTCCCTTGCAGCGTGCGGCTTCAGCAGCATTTAACTTGAAGCTTCAAGCGTGACCGTATGCCATGCCACTTGAAGCGTCAACCGACCTTGGGGTGTGCCTCAACCGAAGCGGCAACCGACCGACCACCTGCCCACCCTCGCCCGGGCCACGCATGACAGGGAGGCCCGGGACCATGCCTTATTGACCCCGGGCCTCCCTACCGTTTACTCCGTTGGTTACTCCCTTACTTACGCCGGTTACTCCCTTACTGACGCCGCACTCACGCCGCTACCCGTTCCGCCGCTTACTCCGCAGCCGGAAGCAGGGCGCGGAACAGCCGGAGCGGCACCGCGTCCGCCAGGGCTCGGTAGCCGTCGGGGTTGAGGTGCAGCCAGTCCCCGTCATGGAGGGTGGGGTCCAGCCGCCCCGGGTCCGCCGGGTCGCGGACGGCACGGTCGAAGTCGATGACCGCGTCGAACCTCCCGCTCGTACGGATCCAGGAGTTGACCGCCTGCCGTGACACCTCGCGGTGCCCGTCGGGGTCGTCGTACATCGTGTTGCCGCCGAAGGGCGTCAGCGTGGCGCCGTACACACGGATGTCCTGCGCGTGCGCCCGGACGACGACCTGCTCGTACGCGGCGATGAGTTCGGCAGTGACGCCTCGCTGAGCCGCCTCGGTGGCCTCGGCGGTGCCGATGTCGTTGACCCCCTCGAAGACGACCAGCCAGGAGACTCCGCTGCGGGCGAGGACGTCGCGGTCGAGGCGGGCCAGGACGTTGGGACCGAGGCCGTCGTTGAGGACGCGGTTGCCGCCGGCGGCCTGGTTCAGGACGGCGACCTCGTCGGTGGCGGGCCGGCCGCGGAGCCGGTCCAGGAACTGGTCGGGCCAGCGGTTGTTCCCGTTGGTGGTGGAGCCGCGGCCGTCGGTCAGAGAGTCGCCCAGGACGGCGACCGCCGCCGTCGACCGGCCGGAGAGCACCTCGACGTCACTGAGCAGGTACCAGTGGTTGACCGGGATCGCCTGCGGGAGGTCATGGTCCTGGGTGTGGTCGGCGTTCTGGAGGTACGAGGTGGTGCGTGACCCCGGGTGCGAGGTGAGCGCGAGGGACGGCTGGCCCTCGGCCAGGTAGGTGGTCACGGTCAGGTTGGATCCCGGGTGGAGGTCGAACTCCAAGGGATCGGAGACGACTTGGGCTCCGGCGGGGACGGTCGCGGTCTCGCGTCCACCGAAGGTCACCCGCTGGGGCGTGCCGGGCTCGATCGCGCTGACACCGGCCCGTCCGTCGAGCGGGAGGGCCACGGACACCGCTGTGAGCGGCAGCGCGGTGTCACCGAAGGCGTTGGAGAAACGCAGCCGCATGCGCTCGCCGCCCGTCGAGACGCGCACGGTCTGCCGCAGGGTGGTGTCGACCAGGACGGCACCGTCCCCGGTGAACGGCGGGGGCGGCATGTTGGACGGCTCCGTGAGCTGCGGCATCGCGGTCCAGGTGTTGACCCAGTGCCGGGAGGCTGCCGCCGCGGGTGACTCCACGGAGCGAGTGGAGCGTACGGAGGTCTCGTTCCCGTCCGTGTTCCCCATCACGGATGACGTGGTGGCCAGGGCCAGGGTGAGTGCCCCCGTGGCCATCAGGCGGGCGAACGGAACTCGACTCGACGGGTTCGATGACTTCGGGAGTCTCAGTCTCATGCCTCAACTCACCGCGCAGGCCGTGCCGTTGAGGCTGAAGGCGGCTGGGGCCGCGCTGTTGCCCGTATGACCGGCCTGGTAGCCGATGGTGACGCCGGAGCCTGGGGCGATCGTGCCGTTGTACGCGGCGTTGGTGGCGGTCACCGTGCCGTTCGCCGGGGTGTACGTGGCTCCCCAGCCGTTGGTGACGGTCTGGCCGGCGGGCAGGGTGAAGCCCAGCTGCCAGCCGTTGACCGGCGTCGTACCGGTGTTGGTGATCGTCACGGAGGCGGTCAGGCCCGTGCTCCAGGCGCTGGTGGTGACGGTCACTTTGCAGGCGCCTGGCTGGGGTTGGGGCGCGGGGCCAGAGCTGTCCAGGCCGAAGAACGTGAGCACCCGGGCCGCCATGCCGTAGCTGTACAGGTTGTGGCCGACGCCCTGGAGACTGATCGCCTCGACGGGGGCACGGTCACCGGTGGCGCCGTAGCGGGTGCGGGTCCAGCCGGAGACGGGCGAGTCCGTGGCGGCCGGGGTCTGGCTGACTCCGAGCACGTTCGTCCACTGCTTGATCTCCTCCCCGAAGTTGGGGTAGCGCAGGACGTCGTCCTCGGTGCCGTGCCACAGCTGCATGCGCGGCCTCGGGCCGGTGTAGCCGGGGTAGGCGGCGCGGACCAGGTCGCCCCACTCCTGCGGGGTGTGGGTCACGGTGCCGCCGGAGCACGCGCTGTTCCACTCGGAGCCGTCGGAGGTGGCGAAGCAGCCGAACGGCACGCCCGAGAAGGCGGCGCCCGCCGCGAACACGTCGGGGTAGTCGCCCAGCAGAACGTTCGTCATCATCGCGCCGGAGGAGATGCCGGTGGCGAAGACCCTGCTGGTGTCGGCGGAGTAGGTGCGGGTGGTCCAGTCGACCATCGACTTGATGCCGACCGGGTCACTGCCGCCGCCGCGGCGCAGCGCCTGGGGCGAGGAGACGTCGAAGCACTTGCTGGCCCGGGTGACCGACGGGTAGACGACGATGAACCCGTAGCGGTCGGCCAGCGAGGCGTACTCGGTTCCGGAGTGCATCGCCGGGCCGGATCCCGTGCAGTAGTGGACGGCCACCAGGATCGCGGGGTTGGCGGTGACGCTGTCCGGTACGTAGAGGTACATCTGCAGGTTGCTGGGGTTGCTGCCGAAGTCGGTGACCTCGGTGAGGGTCGCGGCGGGAGCCGCCGCGCGGGCCGCGGCCCCGGGCGCGGCTGTCTCCGTGCGGTGTGAGGCCCCGGGCGCGGTTGCCTCCGCGCGGGCTGAAGCCCCGGGCGCGGCGAGGAGCATCGTCGCGAGCAAGGACGTCAGGGCTCCGAAGAGCACCGCGAGCACCGAACGCGACGTTCTCCTCGCGGTGTTGCTGCCAGTGGCGGACATGTCTGTCCCTTCCGGATCACGGCTTGTGGGAATGGCGCGGTGGAGCGACACCATGCGACGGGGCCAGCCGCATGGCATGGTCATGACTGTCGTGGAAGCGCTCCCACAGGGTGGAGACCGAAACCGGCCACTGCGCGCGAACCATCTCGGCCGCGCGCCGGCGGAGGGGGGCGGGGAGGCGTCCGCACCGCGCGCCTCCGGCAGCTGAACGGGCTGGCGGACGACCTGCCCTCAGCGCACCTGATCGCGTCTTCCCCATTGCGTCTCCTCCGCCATGGGGCACAAGTCACCGCCCAGTGATTCACTTCGAGCAAGGCCGTCCGACCCTCGGCACCATCAAGACCCGCATGTACGCCCCGGCGCTGGACGCGCTCCGGGACAGCGACAACCCACTCGGCTGAGACCCGGCGCCCACCAGAACCGACCCGCACTCGCGCGACGCGACGCGATGCGACCTGCTCCAGCGGCCCGGTCGTCTCGCGGGCAAGGGAAAGCCCCGGCTGGACGGGGGAGACCAGCCGGGGCCGTAGGTCGTGGCACGCGGAGGGCGGTCGCCTCTCGGCGAAAGGCTCCATGGGGCTTCAGCCGAACGATCTTCCCCATGGGCTATAGGTGAGGCCCGGGGACACTGTCCCCTCCGCAGCCACGTAGAGAAGAACGGCGGACCACTCCCGGTTGTTCCAGGCCTTCCGCCGCATGGTGTGTGAAGTGGGTCATGTCCTGTCGGGCGTCTCATAGAGCCAGAGCCGCAGCACGCGGCTGAGCGTCGGCATGATCACGTACGTCAGCAGAGGCAGCAGTACGCACGGGAACACCGCGGCGCGCAGTGGCAGCGGCCAGGCGGTCGTACTGGGAGTCACCAGCCACTGGATCAGGAAGGTGAGCGGATAGGCGCCGAGGAAGGTGGCCAGGACCATCTTCCAGCGCGGCGGAGCCTGCACGGTGGTGCCGGGCAGGCGGAACCAGCCCTCGAGCCCCGTGGTCGACTGCCGTTCGCTGCTGACTTCGGTGGCGATGCCGTCGATCCGGGCGTGCCACTCCGCCCGCTCGGGAGAGGTCAGCCACGCGGTGAGCCGCTGGGGATCGGTGAAGTGCAGCACGGCGTGGAATCGGTGACCTCGGTCCGGGCGCAGCCAGGAGACACCCCGGTTTCCGGGGAAGCGCGAGACGCTGTCGGTGACACCGCGGGTCCACTCTTCGAAGTCGGCTTCCCGGCCGGGGCGCACCTGCCAGGTGAAGACAGTGGTGACGGGTTCGGTGCATGGGGCCTGCGTGGTGCTCATGTCCGCCACGAGTGCCATGCGCGGCACCGATCATGCGGGCTGCGGCGGATTCCGCGCCCGTCCCGCCGCCCCCGTCCGCCGCTCTTGTGAGGAACACCACCCACCTCACCGGATCCCTTGCGGCCCTTGAGGTTTGGCGGCGGCCGACGCCTCCTCGCGGCGGCTCGGGCGCCGAGTGTGCCGTGGTGTCTGTGAACATGGAGCACTGCTGAGCCGAAGCGCGCCTCATCGTCGAGCGCCGTCCCACCGGCACAGCGCAGGAGAACCTCGGCCAGGGGCCGCGTGCCCGCCGGGGTCTTTTTCTGCCGCCGATGTCGCTGCCGAGCCTGCTGGGCTCTTCACTTTGAGTGCCTACGTGACTTTTTCCTTGCCTTCATCTCCCTCATCCCCATCCAAACGGCTGCGCCGTGACCCCGGTCGTCGTACCGAGCAGGATCGCGCGCCCTGGCGTGCTCTGCGTCACCGCAGCATGCGGTGGTGGTCGGCCGCCAACCTGGTGTCCAACGCGGGCACCTGGATGCAGCTGACCGTGCAGAACCTCCTGGTGCTGCAGCTGACCGGCTCCGCCGCGGCCACCGGCCTGTCGCTGTCCGCTCAGGCGGCGCCGGGCCTCCTGCTCGGGCTGGCCGGCGGCGCCGCGGTCGACGCCTGGCCCCGGAAACTGACGGCCGCCGTCAGCCAGGCCGTGCTCGCGCTCGTCGCGTTCACGACCGCCGCTCTGGTCGCTCTGGACCTGATGAGCGTGCCCGCCCTCATGGTGCTGGCCGTCGTCACCGGACTCATCGCCACCGTCGAGGGGCCCGCTTGCGCGCTGCTCGGCAACGACCTCGTACCGCCTGAGGACGTCCCGTCGTCGATCGCGCTCGGCTCGGTGGTCCACAGCGTGGGCCGGCTCGGCGGCACGGCCCTGGCGGGGGTTGCCGTGGGTCTGTTCGGCACGGCCGCCGCGTATGCGGCCAACGGCCTCTCGTTCCTGTTCGTCGCCGCCGTCATCCCCTTCCTGCGCCCCGCCGCGCATGCCCTGCGGGAACCGGCAGGCACGTCACCGCCGGTCGTCCCACGCCAACGCCAACGTGCCGACGATGCCTCCCCCGCACCAGTCGCATCCACCGCACCCGTCCGGCCGGACAAAGGGCGAGGAACCGGTGCTCGGGACGGGCTGACCTTCTTCCTGAGCCGGCCACGACTGGTGGCGCTAGCCGGGATCACCGCTCTGAGCAGCATGTTCGGCCGCAACTACGGGCTGACGCTCGCCGTCCTCGTCACCGGACCGCTGCACGGCGGAGCGACCGCCTTCGGCACGGTGTCCACGGTGCTGGCTGTCGGCGGCATCGCCGGAGCGGTGCTCGCCGGACGGCTGCGTCACCCGTCGATCCGGCTGGTCGGGACGATGGCCGCGTCCGGTGCGCTGCTCCAGGTCGCGGCCGGGCTCTCACCGACCCTGTTCGTGCTCATGGTCCTCGTCGTGCCGATGGCCATCGTGGAGTCGCTCTCCGACACCGCCGGCACGACCGTCCTGCAGACCGATCCCCCGGCGCACATGCGGGGCCGCGTCCTCGGTGTGTGGCGCAGCGCCAGCACCGCCTGGGGCCTGATCGGTCCGCCCCTGCTGGGCCTCCTCATGGAACTGGCGGGTGCCCGGGGAGCCCTGGTGACCGGGGGCCTGCTCATCGCGGGCACCATCGGCGCCGGCGCCCTTCTGCACAACCGCCGCCCGGCACGAACGCCCGCTTCGGTGTCGTCGTCCAAGACGATGTCGATTCCCGTCGCTGCGGGCCCGTCAATCCCGCTGATCCCGTCGATCCGGTCACTCCCGGCACAACGCGCGCACGCACCACGGGAGCTCGCGGAAGTGAACGACGGTCGCGACACCCGGAGCTGATCAGTGGCCGCCCCTGTTCTCGACGCAGGGCCCGTGCGGGGCTGAGGCTCGGCGTAAGAGCCGTGCGCCTCGCTGGTGGCTTTCTTCGTGGTGTTCGTCCTGCCGATTTCCGTCCACGCTCGGAGGAAGGCGAAGGGGTGGCTGACTGCGCCTCTCCGCCCTGCCGGGTTCCGCATGCGGTCACAGTGATCGCGATGAAAGGGAATTCCCCACGCGATTTCAACCGGCCTTCCTGAACAGCTCCGACAACCGATCCCCGGTGTCACGATCCAGTCGACCGGACGAATCGGCGGCGATCAGGCCGACCAGGGCAGCCAGTTCACGACCGTGCACATCCACGGCGGCTTCCATGAGCTCGGCCAATGAGGCCACGGAATCGCGGGCGCGGGTACGAGCCGTCACCGCGCAGCCGACCGCGACCAGCGCGCTCGGCCACCACCACACGGCGAGCACGCCGTAGCCGACGGCCCAGGCCGCCAGTCGCGCGGAGACGGAGAAGGAGTCGCGGGCCGTCTGGATCTGCCGTTGCGCGGGCTCGGCCAGCACCAGCCACAGGCGTGGCCACAAGGCGGCGAGGTCCACGCCATAGGCGTCGTGGACGCGTTCGGCCGCGGCCTCCATGCGGTCGCCGTACCAGGTGGGGCGGACCGGCCGGAGCAGGGCGACGCGGTCGCGGGCGGCGGTGCGGGCACGGATCTCGGCCAAGTGGCCTGGCTGGACGACCAGTTCGTCGCCGTCCGGCGTTCTCGCCTGGCCACCGCCCTGCCTGGACTGGAGCAACGCCGCCTCAGCATGGCGGCGTACCGCGTCCAGTCGCTCGTGCTCCCTGCGGTCCCAGCGCCGCTCGCGCCGCTGCACGAGGGTGTACGACGCCGGGTCCCGGGCCGTTCGCAGCCAGTACCGTTCGATCGTCCCGCCCAGGAACTGCGCGGCCAGCGAGGCCGCGGTCGCGAGCAGCAGGGCGGCCGCCACCAGGAGGGCCGCGGTGCCGGGCCGGTCGGCCGCGGGGCGCCCGGCGAGGTCGTCGAGGGCGGTGCGGAGCCGGTCGGTGTCGTGCCAGTGCGCGTGGCCCAGGGTGGTTCCGGTCGCAACGGCGCCGAGGAAGAGGGCGCCGGGCAGCACCAGCATGTTGAGCCAGCGTTCGGCCAGTCTGCTTCCCAGGGTGGTCAGGAGTGGGTGCACAGGTCACGGGCCCGGACTCAGGCGTACCTTGCGCATGCGCTGCCCGCTGATGGCGCAGCCGGGCGCGGGCCACAGATCACGGACCGGCTCCAGCCGCGCACACCGCACCGGCTCCGGGCAGACGGCCACCCTGATCTGCGTACTGACGCCGGGCATCCGCTGACCCGGGGGATCCGAGAATCCCCGCGAGTGACCGAGCAGTCCGCGCGCGTCACCCGCTCCGCGCAGCGCCTCGTCCAGGGCCCGGAATGCGGTCCTGAGCTCCTCCGCGGCTGCCTCCGAGACGACCAGGGACTTCGCCCGCGCCGCCGCCTCGGGCACCCGCGGCAGGTCCCGCAGTTCGCGCTCGGCGCCGAGCAGCACGCACAACGCCTGTATGTACTGAGCGAGTTCGCGGTCTTCGGTCGGCTCAGGCATGGCACAAGTGTGCCGCAGAGAAGGCAAAGTGGGAGGTGGGTCGCAGCGGATGCGCCGACACGGGGGTGCCATGACGACGCAGGAGGACCGGGGCCAGGCGCTGGCGGCGGTCCGCGCACGCGTGACGCGGGCGTACGAACAGCAGGACGGGCAGGTGCTGTTCGGCCCCGAGGCGGACGCCGATGTCGGGGCCCTGCTGCGGTCCGTCGACACGGCCACGGACATGGAAGCGCGCCATGCGGCCGGTTGGCTGTTCTTCGGCCGCGCGGCCTCCCTCCCCGCAGGCCAGGGCGGTGCCGAGGGCGCGGCCGCCGGGACGCTGCTGTTCCCGGTGTGGGTCGCCGACCCGTCGGCCGTGCCGGAGGAACTGGCGGCCAACTTCGCCACGACGGACCCCCACGACCGGCCGGATCCCGCACACGCGGACGGCCTCGCCGAGTGGTCGGCGCTGTGCCTCACGGGCGCGATGGCGGCCGAGGGGCGGCATCACACGCTGCCGGAGGTCGCGTCCGAACAGAATCGGGAGACCTACGCGTTCGCCGCCCAGCTGGCCGCCTCGGTGCGGAGCAGGCAGCAGCTGCTGTGGACCGCGGTCGGCGCGGGCCTCCTCGCCTGCCTCGCGACACCCGAGCACGACCCGATGCGTCCGGGCCGGATCGGCGACCTGGCGCACGCGCTGTCCCTCGCCGATGGCAGCCGTCCGGTACGGCACGGGGCCACTCCGGAGGACGAGGCACCGGACGAGGCACCGGACGTGACGGTTCTGGACGGGACGGCACTGGACTCGGCCATCCGGCTGACGCACCACGAGCTCAAGCGCACCCCGGCCGACTCCCCCGACCGGATCACCGCGCTCGCCAACCTCGGCCTTCGGCTGTGCGTGCGCTACGAGCGGTCGTACGACCCCGAGGACCTGTACGAGGCCATCGGCATCGCCCGCGACGTACTGGCCCAGCTGCCCGAGCGCGACCCGCAGCGCGCCCGCCACCTGAGCAACCTGGGATACCGGATGCAGCTGCGGCTGCGCCGGGAGGGGGGCGAACCGGCGGAGTACGACGAGGCCGTGGACCTCTTCCGGCGGGCGGTTCCCGGCGACCCGAACGGCCGCGGCCCGGCCTTGGCGAACCTCGGCGGGGCGTTGACGGAGCGGCATGGGCGCACGGGACGGCGGGCGGACCTGGACGAGGCCGTGGACGTACTCACCGAGGCCCTGGAGGTGGTGAAGGACGACCCGTGGCTGCGCCGCGGTGCGCTCAATCCCCTGGGGCTCGCCCTGTACTCCCGCCACAGGCTGACCGGCGACCGGGCCGATCTCGAAGCGGCGATCCGCTGTCTGAGCGAGGCCTTGGCCACGGCGGGCGAGGTGTCGCCGACCCGCACTGCCCGGCACCTGGGCAACCTGGCGCTCGCGCTGCACTCCCGGTACGAACTCACCGACGGTACGGCGGATCTCGACGAGGCCGTGTCCCTGCTGCGCAAGGCCGCGGCGCTGCTGCCGGCCGGCCACCCGGAGCGGCCCGGCACTCTCAACAACCTCGGCCGGATGCTGACCAGCCGTACCGAACGCACCCCCGACCCGGACGAGTTGGCCGAGACGGTGCGCGTACTGCGGGAAGCGGTGGACACCACCGAAGAAGGCCACCAAGTGCTCGGGGGACGCCTCTTGAACCTGAGCACGGCACTGAACCTCCGGTACCAACTGGCCGGTGACAGCGCGGATCTGCGGGAGTCCCTGAACTGCCGCCGCAGGGCCGTGGCGCTCACGGACACCGCGCCCGCGGAGCACACGACGATGTTGTCCTCGAAGGGGCTCGCCCTGCTGCACAGCGCGGAGCGCGTGGACGATCCCACCGCCGCTCTGAACGAGGCGGTCGGTCTGCTCCGCGACGCGGTCCGACTCACCGCGGCCGACAGCCCGTTGCTGCCGCGTCGGCGCCTCAACCTCGCCATCGCCCTGATCGCCCGGCTCGACGTCTCCTACAGCCTCGCGGACGTGCGGGAGGCCCGCACCCTGGTGGACGCGGTGCTGGCGGTCCTGCCGGACGACTCGCCGTCCCTGCCGAACACCCTGGCCACGGCCGCCGGCGTCCGGGCGGCGTCCCCGGGCAGCGTCTGGTCGCGCAGGGCCCAGGCCGAGGTGATCGAGCTGCTGCGCAGGGCGGTCGACGCCACTCCGCCCGGCCACGCCAACCGCGCCAGGCGGCTGACGTTCCTGGCCGACGCCCTGCTCCATCACCACCGCCGACGCGGTCGCCGTCGCGACCAGTCCGGCCTTCGTGGCCAGTCCGGCCTGAGGGAGGCCGCCGACATCTTCCGGACGGCGGCGCTCGAGCAGCAGGGGGCGCCTGCCGAGCGGCTGCACGCGGCCACACAGTGGGGCGACACCTGGGCACGGCTGGGCCGCCCGGACCTCGCGCTGGAGGGCTTCACCCTCGCCGTCGACCTGCTGCCCTCGGTCGCCCCACGCCATCTGGTCCGCGACGACCAGGAGTTCGTACTGAGCGAGAACTCCGGACTCGGCGCCTCCGCCGCGGCCTGCGCCGTACGCTGCGGTCACCCCGGACTCGCGGTGCGGCTGCTCGAACAGGCACGAGGCGTGCTGCTGTCCCACGCCTTCGACGCCGCCGGCGATCTGACCCGGCTCAGGGCGGTGGCACCGGAGCTCGCCGCCCGCTTCGAACGCCTGCGGGAGACCCTCGACACGGCGACGGCCGGCGAGGAACTCCCAGAGGACCGCCCCCTGGGCGAAAGCCAGGACGACGGCGCGTTCCACTCCCTGTCCACTCTGTCCACCCGCGCCGATCTGCGTCAGCAAGTCTCCGAGGAATGGCAGGAGCTGACGGCGACAATCCGCGCCGAACACCCGGAACTGCACCTCTTCAGGTCGGTACGGGAGTGGGACGAGAGCGAGCTGCGGGCGACGGCCTGTGACGGTCCCGTCGTCCTGGTCAATGTCTCGGAGTTCGGCAGCGACGCGCTGATCGTCACCGCCTCGGCCATCGAGGCCGTACCCCTGCCGGGTCTGACACCACCGCAGATCGCACGCCACCAGAAGGCCTTCCAGGACGCCGTACGACGGCTCGACGCTCCGCGCACCACCCCCAAGGAGTCACTGCGCGCCCAGCAGGAGGTACGCGACACCCTGGCCTGGCTGTGGCGGCAGGTCACGGCCCCCGTCCTCGACCACCTGGGAATCCGAGACACGCCGCACGGCCCCTGGCCGCGCCTCTGGTGGTCACCCGCCGGAACACTGAGCTCGCTCCCCCTGCACGCGGCAGGCCCGGCCGACAACGCCGCTCCCGGCGCCCTGGACCACGTCGTCTCCTCCTATACGCCGACCCTGCGAGCCCTGCACCACGCCCGGGATCTCACCACGCGTCCGGTCGGCACCGGCACGCTCGTCGTCGCGGTCACCGATGCGGACGGACTGCCGCCGCTCCCCGCCGCCCGCGACGAGGCCGAACAGCTCCGCCGACTGCTGCCCACCGCCACCGTCCTGTCCGGCGAGTCCGCCACCTACGCGGCGGTCGTCTCCGCGCTGCCCCGCCACGCCTACGCCCACTTCGCCTGCCACGCCCAGGGCGATCCGCAGCGCCCGTCCGGCAACCGCCTCGTCCTGCACGACCACGCCGAACGCCCGCTGACGGTGCGGGACCTGGCCCGGCTCCGCCTCCCCGGCGTCCGGCTCGCCTACCTCTCCGCCTGCGACACACTGCGCACCACGCCCGAACTCGCCGACGAAGCCGTGCACATCGTCAGCGCCTTCCAGATGGCGGGCTTCCCCCATGTGGTCGGCTCGCTGTGGCACGTCGACGACACGATCGGGGCCAGGGTCGCCCAGGATGTGTACGACGCCCTGCACACCGGAGACGGCCGCCTGGACGTCACCCGCACGGCGGAGGCCCTGCACACCACGGTGCGGGCTCTGCGGGGAAGGTACCCGGCGACTCCCAGCTTGTGGGCCTGCCAAGTGCATGCGGGGCCGTAGTCGATCCCAGGTGGGCGGTGATCTCCGTGCCCATCACGTGCACGCCGAGACTGCGACGGCGGCGGCCCACGGAGTTGAGCTTCTCGGACGCCCCCGAGAACCACCTCCTGCCTCGCGTCTCCCCAGCAAGGGATCAGGGCCCCTTGGCAGCTCGAGGTCGCGAAACCGATCCGAGCACCAACGGGCCCTGTGGCCGCCTCGCCGAGCACCCTGCTACATGTTGATCATGTGGCCTGCGAGGCCGTGGACGGCTTCCTTGACCGCCTCGCCAAGGGTGGGGTGGGCGTGGACGTTGCGGGCGACCTCGTGGACCGTGAGGTCCCACTGCTGGGCCAGGGTCAGTTCGGGGAGGAGTTCGGTGACGTCGGGGCCGATGAGGTGGCCGCCGAGGAGCTCGCCGTACTTGGCGTCGCTGATCAGCTTCACGAACCCGCTCGCGTCACCCAGGCCGTGGGCCTTGGCGTTCGCGGTGAACGGGAACTTGGCCACCTGGACGTCGTAGCCCTTCTCCCTCGCCTGCGCCTCGGTGTAACCGAAGCTGGCGATCTGCGGCTGGCAGAAAGTGGCCCGCGGGATCATCACGTAGTCCAGCTCCATGGTCTCCGCGTCCGCGATCGTCTCGGCGGCGACGACGCCCATCGCCTCGGCGGCGTGCGCGAGCATCAGCTTCGCGGTGACGTCCCCGATGGCGTAGATGTGCGGGACGGAGGTACGGCAGCGGCCGTCGACGTCGATCGCGCCGCGGTCGGTGACCGTCACGCCGGTCTTCTCCAGGCCGTAACCGGTGACGTTCGGCGCGAAGCCGATCGCCTGCAGCACCTTGTCGGCCTCCAGGACCTGCTGGGCGCCGTCCTTGCCGGTGACCGTGACACGGACCTGCGGGCCGGACTCGTCGATCGACTCGACGCGGGTCGAGGTGAGCACGTCGATACCCAACTTCCGGTACTGCTTGGCCAGTTCGGCGGAGACCTCGACGTCCTCCAGCGGGGCGATCCGGTCCAGGAACTCGACGACGGTGACCTTCACTCCGTAGTTGTGCAGCACGTAGGCGAACTCGACACCGATGGCCCCGGCGCCGGCGATCACGATCGACCGCGGCAGATCCTCGGCGAGGATCTGCTCCTCGAACGTCACCACGCGCGACGTACGGCGGGTGCCGGGCAGCAGCTTGGGGCTCGCCCCGGCGGCGATGACGCAGTGATCGAAGCCGATGGTGCGGGTGTTGCCGTCGTAGTCGGCCACCTGGAGCGTGTGCGGGTCGAGGAACGTGCCACGACCGCTGATTTCCGTGATCTTGTTCTTCTTCATCAGGTAGTGGACGCCCTTGACCCGGCCGTCCGCGACCTTCCGGCTGCGACGGAAGGCCTCCCCGTAGTCGAAGGAGACCTCACCCTCGACCTTGATGCCGAAGGTCTTCGCCTCGCGCGTGAAGATGTGCGCGAGCTCGGCGTTGCGCAGCAGGGCCTTGGTGGGGATACAGCCCACGTTCAGGCAGACACCGCCCCAGTACTTCTCCTCGACGACCGCGACGCGCTTGCCCAGCTGGGCGGCCCGGATGGCGGCTACGTATCCGCCAGGTCCCGCGCCGAGTACGACGACGTCGAAGCGCTCACCCTGCTCGTCCATGGACGGCTTCCTTTCCACTGGGGCGGCCGGCTCCCGCGAGGGGCCGACTCGCTCCCGATCGAACAACCTGTTCATCAACTCGACGGCGGCGGCATCCGCCACCGCCCGCCGCCGGGGAGCCGGTGGAGGACGAGGGAGGCGCCCATTTGGTTCACCACCTCGGCAGCGGTTCCCCGAACGTCCGCTTCAGCGCCCCGGCGCTGTGATCTATGCCCGCTCAGCCATCATCGACGGCGGGCCGACGCCCCGTCGACTTCGCGTACTCCGCCCTCGGCGGCACCGAGCCTGCGCTTTCCCACGGCTCCGCCTGCCTTCCGGAGGGCATGCTCACGAGCACCATCAACTGACCACGAGTCATTCACTGACCCCAGGTCACTGAATATACGATGGTCGCATGCCAAGGCCAAACCGACGACAGATGTATGCGGAGCAGACCCGGGCGGACCTGGTGGCGGCCGCGCGGAAGCTGTTCGTGGACAACGGGTTCGCGGACACGTCGGTCGAGGCAATCACCGGGGCGGCGTTGGTGAGCAAGGGCACCTTCTACCACCACTTCCCGGACAAGAAGGCGATGTTCGCCGAGCTCTACACGGAGCTGATTCAGCAGGTCGGCGTCCTGTCGGACGCTACGTCCGAGGCGATCCGTGCGACACCGGACCAACCCGCCATGGCCGCGGTCGCCAACCTCACGCACGCCTTCCTGCGGAGAACCATCGACGACCCCCTGCACCGAGAGCTGATGGCCCAGGCACCCTCGGTCCTGGGAGCGCGGTACCGGCACATCAACGACACCGACGCCCAGCCTCCGATCGAACGGCTGCTGACCGCTTTGGCCGAACGCGGTGAACTGCAACCGGACGTGCCCGTCGCCACCGTCGCCCGGCTGCTGTTGGCCGGCCTGTGCGAGGGCAACCAGATCATCGCCGCCGCGGCGGACCGGGAGGACGCCCTGACCAGGACGTTCCATGCGATCACCCTGCTGATGTCCGGCCTGGCGGCCGACGGCGTCAGCGTCCGGTCGACCTGAACCGGGGCCTGGTGGCCGGCGTGGGTGCGTGGGGTGCGTGGCGACCCGCCTCGGCCGCCACGGCCTGTCGCTACCGTGCCGCCTCGTCCTCGATGTCGCGGACCAGCTCGATGGCCCGGCCCAGGGTGGCGAGTCGGGCGTCGAGGGTCTCGCCGGCGGGATAGAGACGGACGGTGTCGACACCGACGTCGCGCCACACGCGCAGCCGCTCGCGCACCATGTCCTCGGTTCCGATCAGCGTGGTCGCCAGCACCATCTCGTCGGTGACCAGGCCGGCCGCGCCGTCCCGGTCACCGGCCAGCCAGCGAGTCCGGACCTCGGCCGCGACCTCGGCCCATCCCTGGCGGCTGTAGGCACTGTTGTAGAAGTTCGTGGTCGCGGAGCCCATGCCGCCCAGGCTGAAGGCCAGCTCCTTCTTACGTCCGGCCACCATCGCGCGCAGCGCGTCCTCGTCGTCCGCGAAGGCCACCTCGGCGCCCTGGCAGATGTCGAGGTCGGCGCGCGTACGACCGGCGTTGGCCAGGCCCCGGTCCAGGTGGTCGAAGTACGCCTCCTTGGCACCTTCGGGTACGAAACTGGTACCCAGCCAGCCGTCGGCGATCTCGCCGGTCAGGTGCAGCATCTTCGGCGAGAGGGTGGCCAGGTAGACGGGGATGTCGTACTCGGCGCGCATCGACAGACGCATGGGTTTCGCCTCGCCCGGCAGCGGGATCCGGAACTCCGGCCCCGCGTGGGAGACCTTCTCTCCGGTCGCGGCCTGGCGCACGATCTCGACGGTCTCGCGCATCCGCGACAACGGCCGGGCGAACGGCACGCCGTGCAGCCCTTCGATCACCTGCGGTCCGGAAGGGCCCAGCCCGAGGAGGAAGCGCCCCTGGGAAATCTGCGACAGCGTGATCGCGGCGCGGGCGACGGCCATCGGAGTGCGGGTGCCGAGCTGAATGATTCCCGAACCGAGAAGCATGCGCTCCGTCTTCGCGGCGAGATAGCCCAACGGCGAGGGCGCCTCGGAGCCCCACGCCTCCGCCACCCAACAGATGTCGAGACCGAGTTTCTCCGCCTCGGTGACGTAGTCGACGATCTCCCGCCAGTCGCCCCCGGAGGCTTCGATCGTGGTGGAGGTACGCATCAGAGGCTCGCCTCGCCCGAGGTCTGGGCCCTCTCGGCCAGCTTCTTGATCTCTTCCAGGGTGACCGTCATGTTGGCCTCGAACTCCCGCATGCGCACGAAGACGATTTTCTGCTCCTTCTCCGGCATGCGATCGATGGCGAAGGAGAGACCCGAGCGGGCCGGCCCCATCTGCATCCACTCCCGCAGCAGAGTGCCGCCGTCCCGCGGCTCCAACGTGAACCGCCAGATGGCCGTCGGGTGCTGCGGATCCTCGACCGCCCAGGCAAACCTCCTCGACGGTTCGTACTCGACGATGTGGGAGGTGGTGGCCCACTCCCCCAGCGCCTCGTGCTTGCTGCGGCCGACGAATCGGGCTCCCAGGGCAGGGCCACTTCTGCCGTCCAGCCATTCCACCGACCGCAGCTCGGGGCTCATGCGCGGCATCAGCTCGACGTCGGACACCAGCGCCCACACTCGCGCCGGCGCGGCGGCGATCCAGATGTCGACCTCAGCCGTCGGCTTGTCCGCGTAGCGCGCGCCCGTCCACTCCATGATCCCGCAGCCTCCCTGCCCGCCAAGAACCGTCAAATGAGCACCTGACCAGTAAAGTTGCGTAGATAGACCATCCTGTCAAGGGAACGGACACGGGCCCCGCGGAACTACTGGGTCAGCCCTCGAATCGCTCCCGCACATCCGGCCGTTCGGCCAAACGCGGTGGATAGCCGGGACCCATCCGGGGGCGGGTGTTGTCCGCGGTCATGGGCTCGCCGCAGGCGGCGCACACCACCTCGGCATGGGTCTCCTGCCCGCACACCTCGTGACGCATCACCACGGGCGGGCCCGCCTCACCGGCCAGCCAGCGGTCCCCCCACCGGTTCATCACCAGCAGCACACCGAAGAAGTCGCGCCCCTTCTCGGTCAGCACATAGTCGTACCGGACCGGCTCCGTCTGGTACGGCCGCTTCTCCAGCAGACCCTCCTCCACCAGCCGGCGCAGCCGGTCCGCCAGCGTGTTGCGGGCGATCCCCAACGACTCCTGGAACGCGTCGAACCGCCGGATCCCGTAGAAGGCCTCACGCAGCACCAACGGCGTCCACCAGTCCCCGAGCAGGTCCATGGTCCGCGCGATCGAGCAGGGCCACTGCGCAAAGGATGTCCGCCTCATGACAGCCAGCATAGGTTCGTCCAGTCGTGAGACCCAGCAGGTAGACCGAGCAAGTAGACCGAGCGGCGGTCGGTGCGCGATCTCTTGCGTTCCATCAATAACGAAGTTATGTTGCCGCCATGAAACCTGACTTGCTGGGCAGAAGGCTGGTTGTCACCGGAGCGGCACGCGGCATCGGCGAGAAGGTGGCCCGACTGGCCGCCGCCCGAGGGGCCCGTGTGACCGTGATCGGGCTGGAACCCGATCGGTTGCGCGACCTCGCCGAGGACCTGGGCCCCGCCGCTTCATGGCGTGAGGCCGATGTGCGCGACGGTGCCGCCCTGCGGTCGGCGATCGACGCGGCGGCGGATGTGATGGGCGGCATCGACCTCGTCGTCGCCAATGCCGGCGTGGTGGCGTACGGGACGGTGCGGCAGACGGACGAGGCGTCGTTCGAGCGGGTCCTGGACATCAACCTGAACGGTGTGTTCCGCACCCTCAAGTACGCGACGCCCCACCTGGAGCGCAGTCGGGGTCATGTACTGGTCGTGGCGTCCGCGCTGTCGTTCATGCCGCTGGCCGCGATGGCCTCGTACGGCGCGAGCAAGGCGGCGGCCGAGCTGCTCGCCCTGACCTACCGCCAGGAGGTGGCGCATCTCGGGGTCACGGTCGGCCTGGTGCACCCCTCCTGGATCGACACGGACCTCGTCCGGGGCGCCGAGGCGGACCTCCCTTCCTTCCAAGGGCTGCGTCGGCGCCTGCCCTATCCGGGCAACGTCACCACGAGCGCCGACCGGGCGGCTGCCGCGATCGTCGACGGGCTCGTGCGCCGACGCAGCCGCGTGTACGTGCCGCGCGCGGTCGCCGTGGCCAACTGGGCGAAGGGGGCGCTGAATTCACCGCTGGCCTGGCCCTGGGCGAGGCGCTTCGCGGCCCGGGCGGTTCCGTCCCTCGAACGGGAGGTCGCGGCGTTGGGGAGGCATGACCAACTCACGCCCGGCACCGATGCCCCGATGTAGAGACCAGGCCGTCCTGGCCGCGCACCGGACTGCGCCCAACCACACGACTTCTCAGCGGTCTTGGACGATCGAGGCGTACAAGCGCGCGCCGGCCTCGTGCGAGGCCTCGGCACGTTCCCGCTCGTCACCCAACCCCACAGAGAAGTTCACGCCCATCGGCAGGAGCACCTGCGCCACGGCGTCGTCGAACTCGACGAAATGCTCAGCCAGTTCAAGGGTGATGTAACCGTGCACGAAACTCCACAACTGGGCGGCGACGACTTCGGGTTCCTGCCGCTCGACCCTGCCGGAGCGCACGAGCCGTTCGCACGCCGCGATGACATGAGCGTGGGCTTCCCGAAAGGCCGGGGAATGCCCACTCAGGCGAAGGTCCGCATCCGACAGAGGCCGGTACGTCGCCCGAGTGGACAGCCCGAACATCAAGTCGTAGAGGTGAGGGTTCTCACGGGCCAGCCGACGGCAGGTCAAGGCCATGGCGAAGAGATCCGCGATCGCGTCCTCCGTCACCGGCACCCGGGCGAACGCTCTGCAGAGTTCCTTGAATCCATGGTCGGCAACAGCGCTCATCAGCTCGGGGATCCCACCGAAGTGGCTGTAGACCACCATCGTCGACAGTCCGCTCGCGGAAGCCACCGTGCGCGCCTTCAAAGCCGATGGCCCCTGTTCGGCCAGCAGACCGATCGCCGCCCGCACAAGCCGTTCCGGTGCGTCGTCAAGCCTCGCCCGCCCTGCCATATCTCGCACGCCTCCACCGTTGACACACCGGAAATAACTTGGTTATGTAATTCCTCGCGGCAATAGTACACATCGCACGTGAGTACACATCGCACGTGACACCGTCTCGGATACACGCGTCCGTCCTCGGCCTCGGCCTCGTCCTCGTCCTCGGACACGTCATCACGCGCTGTTCCAGTCTCCTGCCGTCTGTGCGGACACAGCCCGTCGGGGCGAACCCGGCCTCGTCGCCGCGACACGCGGCGACACGCATCCGCGACTGTCCCCCATGCACTGCCCACCCCTTCCACGCACTGCCCACCCCTTCCACCCCCATGAACTCAGCACGGGAGCAGAATTCATGCCGTACAAAGACAAGGGCCAGCTGGAGATCGAAGATCGCGGAGCCGTCCTGATCGTCCGGGTCGACGGCGGCCCGCACCAGGTGTTCGGCCTCGATATCGCTCATCAGCTGGACAAGTTGGTAGCCCGGGCCGACCGCGATCCGAGCATCCGTGCCGTCGTCTTCACCGGGGCACATCCCGAGCGGTTCGTCAGCCATGCCGCGGTTCGGTGGCTGCAGGAGGAGGGCGCCGCGAGCCCCACGGTCGGCCGACGCGGTGCCGCCGCCGTCGTACGCGCGGCGAAGCACGTGGACCGGTCCCGTGTCCTCGGGCCCTTGATGCGCAGGACCCCGATGCGGGGAGCCCTCCAACTGGAGCGTCTGCACACGACGTTCCTCCGGATGAACGCCAGCGGTGTCGTCTTCGTCGCCGCCCTCAACGGTTCGGCTCTCGGCCTCGGCGCCGAGTTCGCCTGGGCGTGCGATCTGCGGGTCATGGCCGACGGGGACTGCTTCATCGGCCAGCCGGAGATCCTCCTCGGCATCATCCCGGGTGGAGGCGGCACCCAGCGACTGACCCGCCTGATCGGCACCCACCGGTCCCTGGCCGCGATCCTCGAAGGCAAGCCGTTCACGCCCGCGGAGGCTCTCGCCAATGGGGCGGTCGACCAGGTCGTGCCGCAGGACAAGGTGCTCGCGCAGGCGATCGAACTCGCGGAACGCTTCGGCAAGCGGTCGAAGGGTTCGGTCGCGGCCGCCAAGAGGTCGGTGTACTTCGGCGGCTCGATGTCGCTGGAGGACGGTCTGCACGTCGAACGCGCCGAGTTCTTCACCAGAGTCATGTCGAAGGAGGGGCAGAAACTGATGCTCGACTACATGGAGACCACGGACGCCACCGGCGAGCTCCCGCTCTACCGGCCGGACACCTACGCGCAGGCGCTCGCCTCGGGCAGCGTGCCCGGGCGCCGCTCGGCGAACGGACGGTGAGCCGACGATGACCACTGCGCACTCCTTCACCCGGCACGACATCACCTTCCCCTCCGGCGACAGCACCTGCGCCGGATGGCTGTACCTCCCCACGGGCGTCACCTCCCCGCCCGTCGTCGTCCTCGGGCACGGCCTGGGCGCCACCCGCGAGATGCGCCTGGACGCCTTCGCCGAGCGTTTCGCACAGGCCGGCATCGCCGCCGTGGCCTTCACCTACCGGCACTTCGGCGACAGCGGCGGCCACCCGCGCCAGCTGCTGTCGATCAAGCGTCAACTCGCCGACTGGGACGCCGCCCTCGCCTACGTCAAGGCCCGCCCCGACGTCGACCGCTCCCGCGTCGCGGTCTGGGGCAGCTCCTTCGGCGGCGGCCACGCCATCACCGTCGCCTCACGCCATCCCGAACTACGAGCCGCCGTGGCCCAGTGCCCGTTCACCGACGGTCTCGCCTCCGCGCTCGCGCTGGGCCCGGTCGCCTCGCTCAGGATGATCCCCGTGCTCGCCCTGGATCTGGCGACCAGGGTTCGCGGCAGGGCACCCGCCATGGTTCCCATCGCCGCCGCCCCCGGTTCACCGGCGCTCATGAACGCCCCGGACGCGCTGCCCGGATACCAGGCGCTGCAGCCGCCCGGGACGACGTTCCGCAACGAGGTGGCGGCTCGGGTGATCCCGACCATCGCCGCCTACCGGCCCGGGCGGGCGGCGAAGAAGGTCACCATGCCGATCCTCTTCTGCGTCAGCGACACCGACTCGGTCACGCCTCCCGCCCAGACTCTCCGGTACGCGGGCACCGCGCCCCGGGGAGAGATCAAGAGGTACGACGCCGGCCACTTCGACTTCTACACCGGCGAGACCTTCGAGCAACTGGTCCGCGACCAGATCGAGTTCCTCGCCCGCCGCCTGCACCCGGCACCCGCCCCGTCGACTCCTTGACCGGAGCCCACCGACTCCTTGACCGGACCGCATCACACCGAGACAGGTACGCCCGCCATGAACTTCGCTTCTCTGCCCGACCGCCGCGCCGAGCTCGCCCCCCACGGGGCCGCGGTCGCCGACGGGCACCAGTCCCTCACCAACACGCAGCTGCTGAGCCGCGTCCGAATGGCGGCACGTCAGCTGGAGGACCACGGAATCGGTCACGGTGACGTCGTCGCCCTCAAGCTGACGAACCGTGCCGAGTTCGTGATCCTGCTGTTCGCCGCCTGGCGGCTCGGCGCCACCATCACACCGGTCAACCCGAGCATGACCGACGTCGAAGTGGTTCGACAGCTCCAGGACTCCGGTGCGCGCCTGCTGGTGGTCGAGGACGGTGCGGCCGTAATGGCGCACGGTGTCGCCGTACTCGCCGTCGGCGAACTGGGCGAAGGAACGGTAGAGCCGGATCAAGCACCGCTTCTGGACCCGGCCACGCTGGCCCTGCTCATCTACACCAGCGGTACGACCGGAGTGCCCAAGGGTGTGATGCTCGACCACGCCAACATCGACGCCATGGTGGAGATGGGGCGCCAGGCGTTGGAAATAGGGCCGGCCGACCGGTGCCTGCTGATCCTGCCGCTCTTCCACGTCAACGGCATCGTGGTCAGCGTCCTTCTGCCGCTGCTCGTGGGCGCGAGCGTCGCCATCGCGGGCCGGTTCGATCCCCGTACCTTCTTCGATCTCGTCGAGCAGGAGCGCCCCAGCTTCTTCAGCGCGGTGCCGACGATCTACAGCATGCTCGCGGCGCTCCCGGCCGATGTCCGGCCCGACACATCGTCGCTGCGGTTCGGAGTCTGCGGTGCCGCACCCGCCTCCGCCGAGTTGCTGACCCGGTTCGAGGCCCGGTACGGATTTCCGCTCGTCGAGGGGTACGGCCTGTCCGAAGGAACCTGCGGCTCCACCATCAACCCCGTCGCCGGCCCTCGACGCGCCGGAACCGTGGGGCTTCCCTTCCCCCGCCAGGAGATCCGGATCGTCGACGCGCACGGCAGCGAGGTGGCGCCGGGCATGGACGGTGAAGTCGCCGTGCGGGGCCCCAACGTCATGCGTGGTTACCTCGGCCGTCCGGACGAAACGGCCAGGGTCATCGTCGACGGCTGGCTGCACACGGGCGATGTGGGCCACCTCGACGCCGAGGGGTATCTGACCCTGGTCGGACGCTCGAAAGACATGATCATCCGTGGCGGGGAGAACATCTATCCCAAGGAGATCGAGGACGTGCTGGCGGGCGACCCGTCGGTGCTCGAGGCCGCCGTGATCGGCGTACCCGACGAAAAGTGGGGAGAGGTGGTCGTCGCCTACGTCCAGCCTCGACCGGAGTCGACCGTCGATCCGTCGGCGCTCAAAGCCCTCTGCGCGCGCAGCCTCACCGGCTACAAGCGCCCGACCGCGTTCTTCGTGGTGGAAGCCATCCCGAAGAACGCGGTCGGCAAGATCGACAAAGCCTCGTTGCGTGCCGGCCACGCCGCCCTCTCGGCCCGGTCCTGATCCTCCAAGGCCTTCGTCGTCCGCCGACCCGGCACCGACCTCACCGCGGAGGAGGCCATCGAGCTCATCGCGCGCCAGGTCGCCCCGAAGTCCTACATCGAGCCGTGCGAGGTGGGCGCTCCGCTGGACGGCCCCGCCGTCGGCCGCGTCCTGGCCTCCCGTCCTGGCTCCAATGCCGAGGGTTTCGCTCCCGGTGACTATGTGGTGCACGTTCTCGGCCGGCGCGACCCCGCGGTTCTCGACGCGGCGGGCACTCAGAAGGTGGACCCGAGTCTCGCGCCACTCCCCGCCTACCTGGGCGTGCTCGACGTTCCCGGCCTCACCGCGTACATCGGGCCGGAGCGGTTCGCGAAGATCAAGGAGGGCGAGCTCTGACTCCACCTTCGACGGACCGCGAAAGGGGTCTGCCGTGCGTACGGCAGGCCCCTTTCGCAATGGTCGTGGGTACGGTCGCCGCGCCCGGGGCGGGCGCGACCTCTCCGCGCGACCTCTCCGCGCGACCTCTCCGCGCGACCTCTCCGCGCAGCGCGCTTGCGATCACTGACTTCGCCACTTAGAATTATGGTCGTAATTTAAAAACTCCACTTCACCAGGACCCTTCATGGACCTCTACGCCAACACCGCCCTTGTCACCGGAGCCAACCGGGGCTTCGGCCGAGCCCTCGCCGCCGAACTGCTCAGCCGCGGCGCCACCGTCTACGCCGGCGCCCGCAACCCCGAGCAAGTCGATCTGCCCGGCGCCAAGCCGATCGCGCTCGACATCACCGACCCCGCCTCCGTCGCAGCCGCCGCCGAGGCCACCGGCGACGTGACCATCCTGGTCAACAACGCGGGGTCATCCACCGGCGCCGACCTGCTGGCCGCCGACCTGGACGACGTCCGCCTGGAGATGGACACCCACTACTTCGGCACCCTCTCGGTGACCCGCGCCTTCGCACCGCAGATCGCGGCCAACGGCGGCGGGACGATCCTGAACGTCCTTTCCGGCCTGTCCTGGGTCAGCTTCCCGGAATTCGGCGCCTACTCCGCCGCCAAGTCCGCGCAGTGGTCGCTCACCAACGCCCTGCGCCTCCAGCTCGCCGACCAGAGCATCCGAGTGGCCGGCCTGCACGTCGGCTTCATGGACACCGACATGGTCCGGGCCGTCGACGCGGCCAAGTCCGACCCCGCCGACATCGCCCGGATCGCCATCGACGGCATCGCCGCCGACGCCTACGAGATCCTCGCGGACAACGCCGCCCGCCAGGCGCAGGCCGCACTGGCCGGAGGCGTCTCCGTGCTCTACCCGCAGCTCCACTGAGGGCCGACCGCCCAGGAATCCGCACGGCTCCCGCTGGATGCCGGTGCCCGCTGTCGTCCGCCGTGCCGTCGCCCGTCGGCATCCACGTCCGTTGATCCATCGCCAAGTGCGTCTGCCTGCCCAGGGAGCGCCATGGACCAGCACCGTAAGCAACCGGCTCGGGGCGGCAGCGCCGTGTGGGCCGCGGTCATCAGCAGCGCGGCCGGATTCAGCGCCGCGCTCGAGGACCTCGGCGGCGGCCCGGCCGGTGCCGCCGGGACCGGCGACAGCACCCCCTGGATCATCAAGGACAGGGGCAACGAGTCATACCGGCCCCGAAGGCCACGAGCCCGAACCGGGCTCCACGAGCAAGGTAATGGGCTCACCGGCTCGTCCTGCCGGCCAGGAAGGGCCGCAGATGCGCCAACAGCGCCTCCGGTTGCTCCTCCGGGATGAAGTGGCCGCACTCCGGGATCTCGGCACCGGTCACGTCGTCCGCGTAGCCACGCCAGATCTCCAGTGTCGGCAGGCGGGCAGGCAGCCCCACGGAACCCCACAGCGCCAGCAGCGGGATGGTGAGGCGGCGGCCTTCGGCGGCGTCGATGTCGTCGAGCGCGGTGTCCTCCTCCATGGCTCGGTAGTCGTCGAGGCTCGCACGCAGGGCGCCCGGGCGGGAGAACGCACGGACGTAGCCGTCGACCGCGTCCGCTGTGAGTGCGTGGCGGTTGTAGGTCCACCGCTCGAAGAAGTACTCGAGATACCCGCGGATGTCGGGCCCCACCAAGCGCTCGGGCAGATCGGGCTGCATGTGGAACAGCCAGTGCCAGTACCCGGAGGCGAGCGAGGCGTCCAGGCGGCGGAACATCTCCCGGGTGGGAACGATGTCGAGCACGGCCAGCCGCTCCACCTGGTCCGGGCGGTCCAGCGCCCAGCGGTGCCCCACGCGAGCGCCGCGGTCGTGGCCCACGACCATGGCCCGCTCGAAGCCGAGCGCCTCGACGAGGCCTGCCATGTCGGCGGCCATACGTCGCTTGTCGTAACCAGTGGTGGGCTTGTCGCTCAGGCCGTATCCGCGCAGGTCCGGCGCCACAACGGTGTGGTCGACGGCGAGATCCGCCAGTACCGGCCGCCAGCAGTCGGAGGTCTGCGGCCAGCCGTGGAGCAGGACAAGCAGAGGTCCGGACCCGGCTCGGACGTAGTGCAGGCGGACCCCGTCCACCTGCGTCACTCCGGTCGTCACTGTCGGCTGTCCCACGGTTGCGCCTTCCTGTTACGAGCCGACCGTCCGGCTGACGGAGGAGTCCTCAGCTCACTTGGGCGACCTCATACGAAAGGCTGGGCCCGGGACGCTCTCGATGTCCTTCGCTTGCACCGGGTGGCCTTGTTCGCAGCTAATCCGGACGTCGACGTGCGCGCCGCACTCACGGTGTCGCGCCAATACCGCCGGCCCCTCCGGGTCGGCGCGGTAACGGTCACCCCACTGCAACAGCCCCATCACGGCCGGCACCAGATCCATACCCTTGGGCGTGATCACATACTTCGGCCGACTCCGCGAACCGGGCTCCTTGTACGTCTCGGTCGCCAGGATCCCTTCCTCCACCAGCATCCGAAGCCGCGTCGCCAGAAGGTTACGAGGACAGCCGAGGACACGTTCGAAGTCCCCGAACCGGGACGATCCGTACCACACCTCACGCAGGATCAGGATCGTCCACTTCTCGCCCACGATCTCAAGAGTCCGCGCGATCGAGCAGTTGGACGTGTCCCGGTCGAGTCGGGGGTCCATGCCGGTGTCCTGAAGAACTTCGGTCCACGCATCCATAGGAGCGATTCTAACCGAGTTTAAGTTTACTTATAGATACTCAGCCTTCGGTGCCGCGATCGGCCACTCGACCTGGCCGCGCACGAGCAGCACCAAGACCTCCTACCGAGTCCTTCATCGGGCGATCCGCCGGACGATCCGCCGACCCACCCGAGCGCGGAGCCGGAAACGGATGACAGAGAGGCCCTGGGGCCGTGCGAGACCCCAGCGGTGGATGGCCTTGAGCTGGGCGAAGTACGACGTGAGGGAGATCGCCTTGTCCCGGTCCCGGGTGCGCTCCTTGAGGCGGGCCAGGAACCCACCACGAGACATGGCGGACGCGAGAGAAGGGTCCCTCTTGCGGCCCGTCGGCCCGCCACTTAGAATGATGAACGTAATTCAATCGCTGGCCGCCAGTCACACCGGCATCCAGGACGCGAGGTAAGGCCGCTCCGAAGAGTTCTGCCACCGAGACAAGCCTCGGGCACTGGGCCCAGCGTGCCCGCCACGCGCTCGTCACCGAGGCTGCTGCAAGGTCGTCGTCGGGATGCCGTGAAGAACCCGCTCCCTTCTGGTCCTCCAGCAAACGAGAACGCCCCCGACACCCACCCACCAGCCCACCCACATGAAAGACCTGGACATGAGCGCACCGCGAAATTCCCCGTCCCCCTCACGGTCGTCGTACAAGAACGCGCCAACCCGCTCCGTGTCCGTCGACGGAGTGGACTTCGTCTATCGGCAGCTCGGCCCCGAGGACGGCGTGCCGCTGATCCTCCTGATCCACCTGGCCGGAAACCTGGACAACTGGGATCCGCGCGTCGTCGACGGACTCGCCGCACGACGTCGGGTGATCACCTTCGGCAACCGCGGGGTGGGCGGGTCGGGAGGCTCCACGCCGGACACGATCGAAGGGATGGCCCACGACGCGGTGCGGTTCATCCGTGCCCTTGGCTTCGACCAGGTCGATCTGTTCGGTCTGTCGATGGGCGGCTTCGTCGCGCAGGTCGTCGCGGAAGAAGAACCGCGCCTCGTCCGCAAGGTCATCCTCGCGGGCACGGGCCCCGCCGGCGGCGATGGCATCGACAAGGTTCCGGCTCTTGCCATCCAGGCCACCATCAAGGGCGCCCTGATCCGCCAGGACGCGAAGCTCTCCCTCTTCTTCACCGAAACCGCGAGCGGCCGACAGGCAGGACGCGCCTTCCTGCGGCGACTGAAGGAGCGCACGGACAACCGCGACAAGGACTTCTCGCTTCCATCGCTCCGCGCCCAACTGAAGGCCGTCAAACGATGGGGCCGCCAGGCACCGTCAGACCTGTCGGCAATTCGCCAACCCGCCCTCGTGGCAAACGGTGAGAACGACCGGATGGTGCCCAGCCACAACACAATCGACCTGGCCGCTCGTCTGCCCAAGAGCGAACTTGTCCCCCTCTACCCTGATTCCGGCCACGGGGGGATCTTCCAGTACCACGAGGATTTCGTGGCAAGGGCGATTGGGTTCCTCGAGTCCTGAGTTTGATCGAATGTCGTTGGAGCAGGCCCCACATTCGCCGTGCTGACGCCCGAACCAGAGGCGCGATGGGATCTCCGGCCGATCTGGACTTTCAACGGGATCACGCCACGGCGTGCGTTCGTCGATAGATCGTCAGAACATGGTGCCGCCGTTGGCGGAAGCCTCCGGGGAGGACGTCCGATATCATGGCACGAATTCCACCTTTCGACGGGATCACGCCATGGCACACATTCACCGAGTCGCCGTTCTGGCCATGGACGGTGTGTACCCCTTCGAGTTGGGCATTCCCAGTCGGGTCTTCGGGGCCGCAGACGGCCGCTACGAGGTCCTCACCTGCAGCGTCGACGGCCGCCCGGTACGCACCAACTCCGACTTCTCGATCACCGTCGAGCACGGCCCGGAGGCGCTGCGCACCGCCGACACCGTCGTCCTCCCGCCCTTCATCTCCACCGCCGCCACAAAGGAAGTGCCGCAAGCCGTGGTCCAGGCGCTCGCGTCCGTGACTCCCGGCACCCGCCTCGTATCGATCTGCACCGGCGCCTTCATCCTCGCCGAAGCCGGTCTCCTCGACGGCCGGCCGGCCACCACCCACTGGGTGGTCGCGGACCTCTTCCGCGAGCGCTTCCCACAGGTCGCACTGGATCCCGACGTCCTTTTCATCGACGACGGAGATGTGCTGACCTCGGCCGGCGCCGCCTCCGGGCTGGACGTCTGCCTGCACATCATCCGCAAGGACCACGGCACTGAAGTCGCCAACCAGGTGGCCCGCCTGTGCATCGTCCCCCCGTGGCGCGACGGAGGACAGGCGCAGTACATCCAGCACCCGGTGCCGGAGGCCACGGCCAGCGGAACGGCCACCGCCCGCCAGTGGGCCCTGGAGAACCTCCACGAGCCCATGACCTTGACGGACCTCGCCGAGCATTCCCACATGAGCCTGCGCACCTTCGCTCGCCGCTTCACCGAAGAAGTGGGTATGAGCCCGGGACGCTGGCTGATCCAGCAGCGCGTCGACCGGGCGCGACACCTGCTGGAAACCACCGACCAGCCGGTGGACGAGATCGCCGGCCAAGTCGGCTTCGCCGGCGGCACATCACTACGAGAACACCTGCATGCCGCCATCGGCGTCTCACCGATCACCTACCGGCGCACCTTCCGCGGCACCCCGTCCCTCACGCACTGACCACCACCGCACCCACCGCTCCGCGAGCGCGGTGACGAACCGGCGCACCGGCGCACCGCCACGGCCGGGGGCACGGCCGTCGCCAACACAGCACGCGCCCGTCCATGCCGCAGGGCGCCCGTCAGCCGTGTCGGCACACCGCTTGAACCCACACCGCGCTCTTTCCTCGCCACAGAGCCGACTGCCGCGAGGCCTCAAGGGCAACAGCCCGACCGGCGGCCCGCCAAAGAGCAGCGCGAGTTGCTCAGCGAGGGTCTGAGGGTCTCATCGGGGTCTGATGAGCGTCTGATGACGGTCTGAAATCCCTGCCTGATCCCGGGACCGGGAGCCGTTGTTGACCCGGGGCGCCTCATGACCAGTACAGGCGGCGTGAACCCTCAGTGGACGCCGGACCGCCGAGGTCGGGCTACGTGGCTCCTGGCATGACCTGCGCGCCGACCGGCCCCTCGACCCTCAGCCGACCATCCCGTCCAGGTACGCCTGGTGCACCTGGTACGGCGGCTGACCCAGCCCGACGGACCGTGACAGAGATCATCCCTGCGGTACGAGTCCGGGCATCGGCGAGCCAGTCGGGCAGCACCGGCATACCGCCGGTCACTCCATCAAACGCAGCCCGTCCTCAAAGTCGACGCGCGCGAGGTCGGCGCGCGAGACGATGCCGAGCTTGGGGAACACGTTGGCCAGGTGATGACCCACCGTACGAGGACTGATCAGCAGCTGTGCCCCGATCTCCCGGTTGGTGAGTCCCTCCGCGGCCAGCCGTACGACTCTCAGCTCCTGCGGCGTGAGGGTCGTTGGGATGTCCCGTGCCCGTGCCCACTCGGAGTCCCGGCGCGGTTGCTGCCCGGTCAGCTCCTGTTCGGCCCGGGTGCGGGCGAGCAAGGGAGCCGCGTCGAGTCGCTGGAAGGTTTCCGCGGCTTCCGCCAGCTGTGCCCGGGCCTCGGTACGACGCCGGGCCCGCCGCAGCCACTCGCCGTACAGCAGGCGCGTGCGGGCGTAGTTGAAGGGCCGAGACGCGGCTCCGGGGACATCCAGCGCAAGCTGGAACTGCTTCTCCGCATCCGCCCCCGACGCCAGCAGTGCGTGGACCAGGTGCGTCGCGGAGATCGCCCACGCCGCGTTGGTCCGTTCGGCCCACCGCCGCAGCAGCCGCGCCTGTTCCTCGGCCGTCGCCCGCTGCCCGGCCTGGAGGGCGGCCTCGGCGGTGTCCGGCGCGGCGAGCAGCGCGACGGTGTCGTTCGCCGCGTGGTGCCCCTCCTCGCCCAGCCGGACCAGGCGGTCCAGCGCCTCCTCGGCCCGGCCGGCGAAGAGCGCCGACATACCGAGGTTCCACTCCGCGCAGGCGGTGAAGACGCGCACCCCACGCGGCACCCAAACCTCGATGATCCCGTCAGAGACGTCCCTGACGGTCCTCTCATCGCCTTGCGCGGCTGCCAGCCATCCGAGACCGGTGCCGCACTGCCCCGCCAAGTGGTCGTCGCCGATCCCCTGGGCCACGTGGAGCCCCTCAAGGGCGTTCGCCTTGGCCGAGGTCCAGGAGCCTTGCGCGAGGTCGGGCGCCACGGTCTGGGCCAGCGCCTGGGTCAGGGCGGTGACCTGGTCCGTGTGCCGCAGCGCGTCGATCTCGCGGCGGAGCGCCTCCTGCAGGGCGGACTCGATGCCCCAGGCCACCGCCAGCGGTGCCGGTGGCATCAGGAGCCAGGAACTGCCGCTGAGCCGGGTGAGGATGTCAGCGCCGGGGGCCACGACCTGGTCGCGGTCATCGGCGCCGCCGCCCCCGTCCTCCGTCCACCATGCGCGCAGCAACGGCAGCAGCTCGGCGTTCGGGAAGCCCCCTTGCGGGAGCCGCCGCTCGAGCCGCTGGAGCGCCTCGCGCTGGAGTGCGCCACGACTGGCCGCCCACGCCGCCCGCAGCGCCATGCTGCCGAGCCTGAACGCCTGCCCCGGATCGGCCACCCGTTCCATGTCCCGGGTCAGCTGACGGCAGGCGGTTTCCAGATCGCCGTGCGCGAACTCGATCAGCCCGCGCAACCCCTCGCTGAGATCCGCGACCGTGGATGCGGAGGAAATCCCTTCGGCCTGCTTCAGCATTCCCCGCGCCACGTCGACGTGGCCGGCCTCCCAGGCCGCCCTCGCTCCGTGAGCCAGCCGTCTGGCCGCGTCATCCGTCGAGGGGGACAGCTTCGCCGCACGCCGCAGGGCACGGGCCGCCGTGGCACAGCCCCCGCGTGCCCAGGACCGGTGGGCCGACTCCTCCAGCAGCCGGGCCACCTCCTCGTCGGCGCGGCCCACGGCTTCCAGAGCCGCGGCGAGGTGCCAGGGGCGCAGCTCGTCGGCGTTCTCACCGGTCAGTACGGAGGCGAGCGCATGATGAACGGCCTGCCGGTTCGCGGGCGGCGCCTCCTCGTAGACCACCGCCTCCATCAGCTGGTGGCGGAAGCGGACGCGACCGTCCGAGCGCGTGGTGAGCAGGCCCGAGTACAGCGCCTCGTCCCACGCGACCGGGTCGAGGCCGAGCACAACACCTGCCTGGCGCATGGTGTTGCGATCGCTACGGTCATCGGCGGCGGCGAGAAGGAGCGCGGTGCGGGCGGGTGCGGACAACCTCTCGATCCGGGCGCGGAAGGCACGGCGCAGGCGTGGCCCGACGGCGATCCGCTCATCGGCGAGAGGGTGCGCCGAGATGTCGCCGGCCGCCACGGACGTGGTCAGCTCCTGGAGTGCGAGGGGATTTCCGGCTGCCGCGCGGATCGTGCACCGGATCACCGCCTCGTCGGCTTGCGGAGCGACGGCACGGGCGAGGAGCCGGGCGTCCTCGTCGTCCAGCTCCCGGACCTCCAGGGCCGCCAGTTTCTCCCAGGGGCCGTCGGCGGGGTCGTCGTGTCCGGTGAGGAGCATGGCCACGGGTTTGTTGCGCAGTCGGCGCGCGGCGAAGGCCAGGCACTGTGCGGATGGCTCGTCGAGCCATTGGGCATCGTCGGCGATGATGAGCACCGGCCGTTCCGTGGCGAGCTCGCCGACGAGCGTCAGTACGGCCACGCCGATCAGGAACCGGTCCGCCACGTCGCCGCTCATCCCGAGCGCCCCGTTCAAGGCGTTGGCCTGCGGCTCCGGGAGCGTACTGATCCGCTCCGTCACCGGCCACAGCAGTTCGTGCAGTGCGGCGAACGTCAGCCCCGACTCCAGGCGAGTGCCCCCGCATCGCAAGACGGCGAAGTCCGCGGCGGCTGACTCGGCCACGTATTCGAGCAGGGCGGTCTTGCCGATGCCGGGGTCACCCCACAGCACCAGCGTTGCCCCGTCGCCTTGCCGAGCACCGTCAAGGATCCGGTCAAGGGCTGCCTGCTCCTGGCGCCGTCCGTATAGGTCCATTTGCTTGAAATCTTAAATGGCTGCGGTCGCCCCGAGCCACTCCCGGTACCCGCGTTCACCCAGATTTGGCGGTTCCATGACCGATACGGTGACGGATCCGCTGCCGGCCCTTCATCAGTAGCGTCGGAAACGTGATCAGCGCATTCGCGAAACTGCGCTACGCCGTCGGCCCGGCCCCCGGAGGCATCAGCACGCTCCGCCGCGTCGTCCCCGCCCGGGCCTTCGACAGACAACTCCGCCACTCAACCGGCCGGCCGACTGTGCCGTGAAGCAACCACCAAGATCTCAAAGCAACGGCAGCAAGGAGAAGTACGCCGCTGACGCCGTCATCCGCGACGACGGCGAGAAGCCGGACGACACCCCGAACACACCCTCAGTCGGGCCTGGTCGACCTCGACGCCCCGTTGCGGTGGGCCCGCGCCGCCGAGCCCACCGCCACCCCGCACGCCGAGGGCGACGCGGCAGGCCTCACCCAGGGCTCCAGCTCGCCGTCCACCGCATCGTCCAGGAAGTCCTGACCAACATCGTCGAGTACGCCTCCCCCCGTACACCGCGGCGCACGTCATCGTCACCCCCGCCCTCCACGCGGTAGACGTCACCGCCGAGGCCACCGGACCGTCGTGCACCCCACGGGTGGACGGCCATGACGGCGGCGATCCAGAAGCCCGTCGGCATACGCGAGCGGGCCGCCCTCTGCCAAGGAGGGGGCACCACGGGCCCCAACTCCCGCGGCGACTGGACCGTCCGTGCCCTTCTCGTCCCCACCACCCCCACCACCGCCCACACGGAGACTTGGCATGACCACCGTTCTCATCGTCGACGACCACGCCCTGCAGCGCTTCGGCTTCCGGATGCTTCTGGAACACCACCCCGATCTGACCGTGGTGGGCGAGGCCGCCCACGGCGCCGAAGCGGTCCGCAAAGCCGCCGAACTGCGCCCCGACGTCGTGCTCATGGACGCACGGATGCCCGGCATGGACGGCATCGAGGCCACCCGCCGCATCGTCGAGTCCGGAGGCCGCTCCCAGGTCCTGGTCCTGACCACCTTCGACATCGACGAGCACGCGTACGACGCCCTGCGCGCCGGTGCCAGCGGGTTTCTGCTGAAGGACGCACTGCCCGACGAACTCGTCGCCGGTATCCGGGCCGTGGCCGCCGGGGACGTGGTCATCGCCCCCGGCCTGACTCGCGAGCTCATCGACGTCTTCCCCGACCGGCTGCCCGGCCGCGCCCCCGGCCAAAAGCGGCAGCTCGCTCTCCTGACCCAGCGTGAACGGGAATCCCTGACCCAGCGCGAGCGCGAGGTGCTGACCGCCATCGCCTCCGGCTGGAGCAACCTCGAGATCGGCGAACGGCTGTCGTTGGCCGAATCCACCGTGAAGACCCACGTCAGCCACATCCTCGCCAAGATCGGCGCCCGCGACCGCGTCCAGGCCGTGATCTTCGCCTACGACACCGGACTGGTCAGACCCGCACGCCCAGCACCACCACACGCAGTCAGTGCCGGCCGCAGAGGCCCTGACGCTCTGCCCGCAGCCGGCTGAGGTCCCCTCACGCGGGGATCCGCACGCAGCCTGCCGCCGACCGGGGCCCGGCTTTCACACCGAGCACCGCCGGCGTCATCCAAATGACCAATCACCAACCCAGTCCGTCAAGGGAAGTCATGGAACAGCAAAGCAAGCAACAGGCCCGGCGCGGCAGCACCGTCTGGGCCGTGTTCATCACCAGCACGGCCGGATTCATCACCGCGCTCGACAACCTGATCGTCACCACCGCCCTGCCCTCCATCCGCGATGACCTCGGCGGCGGCCTGGAAGATCTCGAGTGGACGGTGAGCGCCTACACGCTCACCTTCGCCGTGCTGATGATGTTCGGCGCTTCCCTGGGTGACCGTTTCGGCCGCCGACGGCTGTTCGTCCTCGGGCTTGGCATCTTCACCGCCGCCTCCGCCGCGGCCGCGCTCGCCCCGGGCATGAACGAACTGATCGCCGCCCGCGCGGTGCAGGGATTCGGCGCCGCGATCATCACCCCGCTCACCCTGACCCTGCTGTCGGCCGCCGTCCCCGCTGAGCGGCGCGGTGTCGCCTTCGGTATCTGGGGTGCGGCCAGCGGCCTCGCCGTCGCCATGGGACCGCTCATCGGCGGCGCGCTCACCGAGTACGTCTCCTGGCAGTGGATCTTCTGGGTGAACGTCCCGATCGGCCTGGCGCTGATGCCTCTGGCCCTGCTGCGCCTGAGCGAGAGCCACGGCCCGAACCCGAGCCTGGACCTGACCGGAACCGTGCTGGCCAGCGGCGGTCTGTTCGGCATCGTCTACGCCCTGGTCCGCGGCAACGCCGACGGCTGGACCAGCACCCCGGTACTGGGCGGCCTGATCGGCGGCGCCCTCCTGCTGGTCGCCTTCGTCGCCTGGGAACAGCGCGCCAAGCACCCGATGCTGCCGATGCACCTGTTCCGTCACCCCTCCTTCAGCGCCATCAACGCCGCCAGCCTGCTGATGATGCTCGGCACATTCGGATCGGTCTTCCTGCTCACCCAGTACTTCCAGGACATCGGCGGCTACTCGCCGATGGAAGCAGGCATACGGATGCTGCCCTGGACCGCCATGCCCATGATCGCCGGACCGCTCGCAGGAGCACTCTCCGACCGCATCGGCGGCGGACCGGTCGTCGCGGTGGGGCTTGCCCTGCAGGGCGTGGGCCTGGGGCTCTGGGCGCTGGCCGTCGAGCCGCAGATGCACTACCCCGACCTGCTCCCCGCGCTGATCCTCTGCGGGATCGGCACGGGCATGTTCTACGCCCCCACCGCCAACCTCGTCATGAGCACCGTCCGCCCCGAGGAAGAGGGCATCGCCTCCGGCGCCAACAACGCCATCCGAGAGGTCGGCGGCGCCATCGGCGTCGCGTCCCTGGCGGCCATCTTCTCCGCCCAGGGCGGCTACGGGTCCGCCTCGCTGTTCGTGGACGGACTGATCCCGGCGCTCTGGTTCGGCACCGGTGCGCTCGGCGTGGCGGCGGCACTGACGTTCCTCATCCCCAGCCGGCGCAAGACCGGTGGCCCAGTTGCCGACCTGGCCGCAGGGGATACTCCGGCCGGCGCCCGAGCCGCCATCTGAGCCACGCGCCACGATCAGCGCGCCTCGTACGCCCGTTCACTCTCGATCGAGGGCATCCAGTTCCGCCGCCGACGGACAGGACTGTGCCGGACAGACACCGGCTCGTGTGGATCACCTGCCGGTGGCAGCAGCTCTCCGGCTCCAAGCGTCGGCCCGCGCCTCCG
>NZ_JBQQCG010000075.1:0-57872 GCF_052245575.1 Streptomyces sp. 2A115
GCCCCTTCAGGGGCGCGGGGAACTGCGCGCTCAGCCGACGACGACTGGCACGTACGAACCGACCTGAGGCCCCAATCTTTTAGGGGCGCGGGGAACTGCGCGACCAGCCACTGACGGCCCGCACTGTACGAACCAACCCGAGCCAACCGCTTCTAGGGGCGCGGGGAACTGCGCGACAAGCCCCCACTCACCCGCAGCGAACACACCACCCAAGCCACCCCCTCCCGGAGCTCGGGAAATCCGCGTCACCGGCGGACGCCCCGACGCACGGCTGACAGCAGTGCCCTGCCGCGTGCGGGCGAACCCGGCGGAGGGGGCAACGCGGCGATGGCTCCCGGGGAGCCGGACTCGGCATCCCACAGGGCGAGTTCACGGTCCCGCGGGCCGTGCACGACCTCCGGAGGAACCCCCGCCCCGAACACCCGCACCGGATGAGAGTCGTCCCAGGCCGGCCACCCCGGGTCGCCCTCGACCGCGAACCGCACCCACGCCGAGTGCATCGCGTCGGCGAGGTCCTGCGGGGCGCCCGGCCCCGCGAGCTTGGCGGACTCGGGCACGTCGGCGGTGTCGAAGACGAAGCCGAGTTCCAGGGCGTGGCAGGCGCCGAGACCGGGGACGTTCGAGGGCCAGGCGAACTCGTACACGTACGAGGGCGCTTCGTGGGCGTCCGCGAGGCGGTGCAGCGGTACACGCAGCAGGTGGTCGGTGACCATCTGGCCCACCAGGTCGGCGGTGCCGACGTCGGGGCGGGCCAGCCGGTAACCGCGCGGGACCTCCGGGCCGCAGCGGCAGCGGGCCATCGCGCCGGCCAGGGCGATCGGGCCGAGCCGGTCGATGCGTTCAAGGAGGCCGGTGGGGGCGAGCCACAGCCGGTACTCCTCGCTGGTCCAGCCGAGGAGCAGGTCGACGTCCCGGCCGGCGTCGCCCTCGAGCAGCGCCTCCATCGGGTCGCGCGGCACGAGGTCGCCGTCGACGACGATGCCGAAGGCGGGGCCGCCGAGGACCGGGCTGGACAGGCGGCCGGCCTCGGCCTGTGCCTCGGCCAGGGCGGCGCGGTCCACGGCGGCGAACGCCTCGGCGGTCGCCGGGACCTTCAGCCGCGCGGCCATGCGGCGCACGAGGCGCCGCACCTTGTCCCGTTCCGTCGCCTCGGGCGGCCCGCTCTGCAGCGCCGCCCGCCGGAACAGTCCCCGGGCGCGCGGACTTGCCAGCAGCGCCCCTGCGCTGATCGCGCCGGCGGACTCGCCGAAGACGGTGACCTGGTCCGGGTCGCCGCCGAACTCCGCGATCGCGTCCCGTACCCACTCCAGCGCGGCGAGCTGGTCGCGCAGGCCCGGGTTGGCGGGGGCGTCCGGGAAGAGTCCGTAACCCTCCACGCCCAGGCGGTAGTTGAGGGAGACGAACACCACCCCGTCGCGGGCGAAGGACCGGCCGTCGTACACCGGTACCGCCGACGAACCCCGGGTCAGCGCCCCGCCGTGGATCCACACCATGACCGGGAGGCGGGCGCCGCGACCCGGCTCGGATGTCCACACGTTCAGGTTGAGGATGTCGTCACCCGGCACGACCGGGTCGGAGAGCAGCTCCGCGAAGGCCTCGGAGTACGGCGGCTTGGGCGGCGTCGGCCCGAAGGCAGTCGCGTCGCGCACGCCGTCCCAGGGCTCGGGCGGGACGGGTGGCCGGAAGCGGTGGGGGCCGAAGGGCGGGGCGGCGTAGGGGATGCCGCGGAAGACGGCGATCCCGTTCTCGTAGCGGCCTCGTACGGCACCGTAAGGGGTGGCGACCACGGGACCATCGGGCATGCGACCATCTCCTCACCACAGCGACGGGCTGCCTCCCCAGAGCATCACACCACCCAGGTGTCACGCAGCCCGAACAGGCCCAAATCCGCCGTGCCCCCAAACCAGCCCAAAGCCGCCCCGACTCACTTGTTCGACATTTCGAAAGTTTCGACTCAGTTGAATTCCACTGAGTTCGCTCTCTTCCACGGCGTGTTACGACGGCCTTAATGTAGGAAGCGCTTTCTATACCCGAAACTTTCGCTGGCCCTCGGGACGGGGCCGGAGAGGTGGGCTTCCATGGTGCGTACCGGGAGCGTGGCCGGGCCGACCCTCGCGGTCGTCGCCCGTGAGGCGGGCGTTTCCGTGCCGACGGCCTCGAAGGTGGTCAACGGCCGCGAGGACGTGGCTCCGGAGACCCGCCGCAGGGTCACGGAGGCGCTCGACAAACTGGGCTATGTACGCAGACCCCGGTTCGACGCGGTGAAGTCGCCGGGCCTTGTCGATCTCGTCGTGCACTCGCTGGAGAGCTCCTGGTCGGGCGCGATCCTGCACGGAGTCGAGGAGGCGGCGCACGACGCGGGCCTGGAGGTGGTGGTCTCGGCGGGCCTGACCCGGACCCGGGGCGGCCGCCCGGAGCGCGGCTGGCTCGACAAGCTGTCCACGCGGGGCTCCTCCGGGGTGCTGTTCAACCTCGCCGAGATCACCGCGTCCCAGTACGCCTGGCTGGAGCAGCACCGCATCCCGTTCGTCCTGATCGACCCGGTCCTCGAACCGCCGCCCGGTGTGGTCTCGGTCGGCGCGGCCAACTGGCACGGCGGCGTGACCGCCACCGAGCACCTGCTCTCGCTGGGCCACGAACGGATAGCCGTAATCGCCGGCTACCGCCGCAAGATGTGCAGCAGCGCGCGCGTCTCGGGCTACCGCTCGGCGCTCGCGGCGGCCGGCCTGCGCCACCGCCCCGAGTACCTCCGCTACGGCAGCTTCGACGAGACCGCCGCGCACCGGAGGATGCTGGAGCTCCTTGATCTGCCGGAGCCGCCCACAGCCGTTTTCGTCTGCTCGGACCGCATGGCCCTCGGTGCGTACCGTGCCCTTGGCGAGCGGGGGTTGTCGGTGCCGGACGATGTCAGTGTGGTCGGGTTCGACGACCTGCCCGAGGCCCACTGGGCTACGCCGGCCTTGACGACCGTCCGCCAGCCTCTCTCGGAGATGGCCGCGACGGCGCTGCGCTTGCTGGTGCGGATGATGGCCGGTGAGCAGCCTGAGGGGACGCGTACCGAGTTGTCCACGCGGTTGGTTGTGCGGGCCAGTACCGCGCCGTGCTGATTCAGGTGGTAAGGAGTCCGCGGGCCGTCTGTGGCTGGTCGCGCAGTTCCCCGCGCCCCTAAAAGGGGCGCCCGCTACAGGGCGGCCGCCCAGCTGATCCCGCCCAGCAGGTGTTGCCGGAAGTCCGGGTCCTCGTACGCCTCCGAGGCGTGGCCGAGCGCGGTGTAGAAGACCCGCCCGGCTCCCTGCTCGCGGCACCACACGAGCGGGTGGTCGTTCCCCATGCCACCTCCGTCGTACGAGCTCTCGTCGGCGGAGGCAAGCACCCGCACCGCTGCTCTCGGGTTCGCCTGGAAGTCGTACCACTCGTCCGTGAACTCCCAGGCGACAGGCAGATGTCGGGTCGCCGGATGGTCATGGTCCTCGACGACCAGCTTGCCCGGCTGGTAGTCGGGGTGGCGGGCGAACCGGGCGCCGAGCAGTTCCCCGTAGTACGGCCAGTCGTACTCGGTGCACGCGGCAGCATGTATCCCGACGAAGCCGCCGCCCGCCTCGACGTACGCGGCGAGGTGCTCCCGGCCCGCGGGTGTCAGGACGTCCCCGCTGGTGGAGAGGAAGACGACGGCCGCGTACGGATCGAGGGGAGCCTCGAAGGAGGCGGGATCCTCCGTGGCGTGGACGGTGAAGCCGTGCGCGGCGCCTAGCGAGCGCACGGCCGCGATGCCGGCCGGGATCGACTCGTGCCGGTAAGCCGTAGTGCGGGTGTAGACGAGGACACGGGAATCGATGTGCTGCGTTGCCATGGGAACCGACTCTATTTCCCGGGCGGGGCGAGCCCCAGCGAGGTGAGGGGGCCGAAAATTTCGGATCCGCGGACCTTGCGGCAACGCGGTGACGGCCCTCGGCTCAACCTGTCGCGCCCACCTCGTTGTCGGGCGCACCGTCGCCGACCGGCGGCAGGTCACCTCGCTCGACCGGCTCGGTGGCGGCGCCCGCGGGAGCCGGCGGCAGGAGGGCGGTCAGTTCGGTGGTGTTCGGCTGGTGGACCGAGTCGGCTGCCTTGCGCAGGACGGCGCGGTGCACGGTGTTCACGTCACCGTTGAGCCGGATCACATGGCCGTCGCGAGGTATCGCGTACTCGTGCTGGTTGGGGCCCTTGCGGTACCAGGCATCCCCGTCACGTTCACAAGTGACCTTCCCCCAGACTCCGTCCGGGGGGACCCCCATCTCGCTTCGCTCGTCCCCCGCTGCCTCGCCCACCTGCTCCTTCGGGCAACTCTCCGCCGTCAGCGTGCCGCGGTCCACGAAGAGTAGGAACTGGGAGCGGGCCTCCTGTGACGAGTACGCGGCGGAGAAGCCGTCGCCTCCGTACACGCCGACCGACTGCTGGGCAACGGTGAAGCCGGGGACCTCGGTGACGTAGACGAGTTCCGGTGCGACGCCCAACGCCTGGGCCCGGGCTGCGAGTTCGGCGGGGTCCACCGCGGCTCCTCCCGTCCCCGAGTCGGCTCCGGCTCCCGAGCCGGCTCCGGCTCCGGAGTCGGCCCCCGCCCCCGCCTTCTCCGTGCCGCAGGAAACGAGCAGCAGAGGCAGTAACAGAAGCGGCAGGACGCGCGCGGCACGGATCATGGGCTCATCCTGCCGCACAGGTGTTCCCCTCACCCCTCATTCGCTCAGGGTTCGCTCGGCCCCTGGTCGAGGCGGTACGGCGGATATACGTCCGTCAGAAGGGCCCCGTACGCCGTGACGCGGACCGCCCAGCGGTGCAGTCCCACGTTCAGGTCGTACATGCCGCGCGGATAGCGGCCGGTGAACAGGAGCGCGACGCCCGCGTAGAAGGTCAGCAGGCCCACGAGTCCGCCCGCGAAGCTGCCGCCTCCCACGAAAGCGGCGGTCACGAGAAGCTGCGGCAGCACGAGGAGCCACCATTTGACGAGGACGAGGCCGCGGGAGAACTGTTCGGCGCGGGCGACCTCCAGATGAGCCGGGTAGTCGGGCACGTCCGCCAGCGTGAAGGGCGGATACCGGTCCGTGCCGAGCGACCCGTACGAGTAGTACGCCACCCGCCAACTCCAGCGCATGACCCCGACGTTGAAGCCGAACAGGGCACGCGGATAGCCGCCGGTGATCAGGATCGCGAAGAAGGCGATCACGGTGACGACCAGGAAGGCCGTCCAGAGGAAGGCGAGAACGACGTAGTGCGGGATCGCCAGCAGCCATTTGACCAGCCACAGCCAGCGCGACGGTCCGGGGTCGTACACCGCTTCCAGGGTGACCGGGCTCTTGGGGTAGTCGTGCAGTGCGGTGGTCTCGTGGGCCATTCCGTCCCTCTCCCCGTGGCGGACACGGAATAGATCCGCCCGCTTTTGCCCGCATACGGGCCTTTCTGGCCATGTAACCGCCGGGTGCAAGACCGCGCAAGGCGTGCAGCGGTCAGAGGGTCCGAATGGTCGGGGGCGCCGACGTCCGATTCCTTCAAGACCCCGCGCCCGGGCCCTCCCTACGGTGGACCCATGACTCCACGATTCGACCTCATCGGCCTCGTCGTCTCCGACATGGCCGCCTCGCTCGCCTTCTACCGCCGCCTCGGCCTCGACTTCCCCGAGGGCTCCGAGAAGCAGCCGCACGTCGAGGCCGAACTGCCCGGCGGGCTGCGTTTCGCGCTCGACACGGAGGAGACCATCCGCTCGTTCTACGCCGATTGGCGCCCGCCGACGGGTGGCGGCCGCGTCGGCCTGGCCTTCCTCTGCGACTCACCGGCGGACGTCGACGCGACGTACGAGGACCTTGTGGCATCCGGATACCAGGGAGAACTCAAGCCCTGGAACGCCGAATGGGGAATGCGCTACGCAGTCGTCCAGGACCCGGACGGCAACGGAGTGGACCTGTTCGCCCGGCTGAGCAGCACCCCCTAAAGGGCCCGGGGGCCGTGGGGACGCTCCTCAAGGGGCGCGGGGAACTGCGCGACCAGCCCCCACAACCCACACCTCGCCCACAACCCACAAACTCAACGGCGCAACAACTCACCCAACGTCTCACCCGCCAAGTCCCGTACCTCCCGGGCGAGATGAGCCTGATCGGCATACCCCGCCCGGGCCGCCGCAACCGCCGGAGGCACCCCGTGCCGGGCCAGCTCCAACGCCTGTTGGAGCCGCAGAATCCGGGCCAGGGTCTTGGGCCCGTACCCGAACGCGGCCAGAGCACGGCGGTGCAGCTGCCGCTCACTCCACCCCAGCGCGTCCGCGGTCACCGCGACGGAGCGGCCGGCGGACAGGGCCGCCACGACCTCCCGAAGCCGCGCGTCGGGCGGCTCGGCACCCGCCGCCCGGCCGAGGGCGATCGCTTCGAGCGCCGCGGCGGGATCGTCCGCCGAGTCGACCCGCTCCGTCAGCCGCCGGACGGCGCCCGTCGGCCACAGATCCGCGAGGTCCACGCGTTGATCGCGCAGTTCGTGGGCCGGTACGCCGAGATACGCGGGTGCGGTGCCGGGAAAGAAGCGGACGCCCGCGTACCGGGTGCCCGCCGGCGCGGCGGCCCGATACGCCCGCGTATCGGGGCCCGCGACGAAGAGCTGCCCTTGCGTCCACAACAGGTCCATGCACCCGTCGGGCAGCACCGGAGCCGCGTCCCCCGACGCGGCGGTGCGGGTCCAGACCACCGCACCCGTGAGCCGGGACGCCCACTCCCTGTACGGCGTCGGCGCCACGGCCACGTACGACCCCTGCACAGCCAAATCCCGCACAGACAAAACGCTACGCCACCCCCGTCCTGTGCTCGTGCGGACTGACCCCGTACACCCGCTTGAAGGCGGTGGAGAGCGCGAACGAGCTGCCGTAGCCGACGTGCCGGGCGATCGCCTCGAGGGTGTCCTCGGTGTCGCGCAGCCGGTCCGCGGCGAGGGCCAGACGCCAGCCGGTCAGGTACGTCATCGGGGGCTCGCCCACGAGCTCGCTGAATCGGCGGGCGAGCGCGGCCCGCGAGACACCGGCCTTCGCGGCGAGGGAGGCGACCGTCCAGGGGTGGGCCGGATCGTCCTGGAGGAGCCGCAGCACCCGGCCCACGACGGGGTCCGCGAGAGCCCGGTACCAGGCGGGCGCCTCGGCCCCCGGGCGGGCGAACCACGCCCTCAGCGCGGCGATCACCAGCAGGTCGAGCAGCCGGTCGAGGACGACCTCCTGGCCCGGCTCGTCCCGCACGATCTCCTCGGTGAGCAGCGGCGTCAGCGGGGACGGCCACCCGTCGGAGGTCATGGTCACCAGCGGCGGCAGGGCGTCGAGCAGCCGCCCGCTGACCTCGCCCCGCATCGGGTACGTCCCGATCAGCATCACCATGGAGCCGTCGAGCCGCGCGCCCCACGTGCGGACACCCAGGTCCATGGTGCCCTTCATGGAGCGCCCGTCCGGGTACGTGCACACCTGGCCCGGCAGGATCACCGCGAACGGCGCGGTCGCCGGGTCGTCGGCGCAGGTGTACGGGTCTGGGCCGCGCGCGATGGCGAGGTCGCCGGCCCGCAGCAGGACCGGCCCCCCGGTGTCGGGCATGATCCAGGCCTCGCCGCGGACCATGAGCATGACGGTGAGCGGAGCCCGGTCCTCGATGCGGATGGACCACGGCGGCTCGAAACACGCACGGATCATGAAGGCGCCACGCGCGCGTGGACCCTCCAGCAGGCCTGCGAGTGCGTCCATGAAATTCAGAGTAGACGCGCTCTTATGGGAACGAGAGGTTCAGCGATGTTCCCTTGCCGTGCGCGGCCGTTGACTGGGCTCATGACGGAAAACACGCGGAACGAGACGGTGTTGGTGACGGGAGCCTCGGGCAAGACGGGGCGCCAGGTGGCGGAAGCGGCGAAGGCCGCCGGGTTCCGCGTACGGGCTGGTTCACGCGGTGGTGAGGTGCGCTTCGAGTGGCACGACTCCTCGACGTGGGACGAGGCGCTGCGCGGCGCCGACGCGGCGTATCTGGCGTACACGCCGGACATCGGCGCGCCGGGCGCGGACGAGGACATCGCCGCCTTCGCGCGACGGGCCCAGGAGCTCGGCGTGCGCCGCCTGGTGCTGCTGTCGGCGCTCGGCGAGCGGCAGGCTGAGCCGACCGAGCGGGCGCTGCGCGAGTCGGGTGCCGCGTGGACGGTCGTGCGGGCCGGCTGGTTCTTCCAGAACTTCAGCGAGGGCCTGCTGTACGACGGCGTACGCGGCGGCGAGTTCGTCTTCCCGGGGGGCGAGGGCCAGGAGCCGTTCATCGACACGCGCGACATCGCGGACGTCGTCGTGAAGGCGCTCACGGACTCCTCGTACGCGGGACGCACACTGGAGATCACCGGGGCGCGGCTGCTGTCGTTCCGCGAGGCGATGGCGGAGATCTCCGCGGCGACCGGCCGGGAGATCCGGTACGTGCCGGTGGCGACGAAGGAGTACGGCGCCATGCTGGCCGAGTTCGGGCTGCCGGCCGAGGAGATCGCGTTCATGGAGGAGGTCTTCGAGGGGCTGCTCGACGGCCACAACGCGCGTACCACCGATGTCGTCCAGCAGGTCCTGGGCCGCGCCCCGCGCGACTTCGCGGACTTCGCCCGGGAGCACGCGGCGGCAGGCGTGTGGAAGCTCTAGGGGGAACCCGGGGCGGCAGTCCTCGCAGACCAGGACGCCGGACATGCCCCGGCCGGAGACCCGGACAGGCCCTAGTCCTGTCCTAGTCCGGGCGGGGCGGCTCGTCGCCGTTCTTGTTGCCGCTCTTGACGTGCGTCCGCAGCCGCGAGGTCACGTCCTCCGGGGGCAGGAAGCGGGACCAGCGCTCCGGGAACTCGGAGGGCATGTCCGGGTCGTCGTCGGGGTCGACGCCGGCGGACCGGGCCGCCGCCGCGCGGGCCACGAGGTCGGCGGCCTGCTCCTCGCGCAGCCGCTCGTTGACGGCGCGGGCGGCGGCGGTGGCGGCGGCCGGCCAGACACGGTCGATGGCGGCGTTGACGGCGGCGCCCGCCAGAACCGCGAACGCGGAGACGCCGATCCACAGCAGCACGGCGACGGGCGCGGCGAGGGAGCCGTAGATGGTGGGGCCCTCGACCGTGTTGGTCAGGTAGATACGCAACAGGAAGCTGCCGAGCACCCACATGCCGAGCGCCACCAGAGCGCCGGGCACGTCCTCGACCCATGGCGAACGCACCGGCACTGACACGTGGTACAGCGTGGTCAGGAAGGCGATGGACAGCACGATGACGACGGGCCAGTACAGCACCTGCACCAGGGTCGCGGACCACGGCACGATGTCCACCACGGCGTCCGGGCCCGCGACCATCAGCGGCAGCGCGACGGAGCCGATCAGCAGCGCCGCGAGGAACAGCGCGAAGGCCACCAGGCGGGTCTTGACGATGCCGCGCACCCCGTCGAGGCCGTACATCACGGTGATGGTGTCGATGAAGACGTTCACCGCGCGCGAGCCCGACCACAGGGCGAAGAGGAAGCCGAGGGAGATGACGTCGGGGCGGCCGCCCTCCATGACGTCGTGGAGGACGGGCTGGGCGATCTGTGTGACGCCCTTGTCGGTGAGGATCGTGCGGGACGCTTCCAGGATGTTGGTCTCCACGCTGGCGATGGTGTCGGCGCCGGTCCAGTCGTCGACATAACCCAGCAGGCCGAGCATGCTCAGCAGCAGCGGCGGCACGGACAGCAGCGTGAAGAACGCCGCCTCCGCCGCCAGTCCCAGGATCCGGTACTCGATGCACGAGTTGACGGCATCCTTGATCAGCAGCCAGGCGGTCCTGCGCTTCGACACGTTCCGGTACAGCGCGCGAGCGCGGTGAAGACGGCCCGGGGAAGGCCGTTCAGGTGTTTCTTTTGCCTGGTGCACATCCTTACCGTATCCGTATGGCAGCCACCACCCACACCGTGACCAATCAGGCTCCGCCGCTGGTCGGATATGACGTTTTCAACGCCGACCGGGCCCTCGTGGAGGCGGTCGACCGGCACCTTGATCCACAACTCCTCGACGAGGCGCACACCGAGTTGTCGGCTTTCGGGCGTACCGCCGGCGCGACGCAGGTCCAGGAGTGGGGCGTACTCGCCAACGAATACCCGCCCAAGCTGCGCACACACGACCGCTACGGCAACCGCGTCGACGAGGTCGACTTCCATCCGTCCTGGCACCGGCTGCTCGGCAAGGGCGTATCCGCGGGTCTGACGGCGGCGTGGGCGCGGCCCGGCGGGCATGTGCGGCGCGCGGCCGGGTTCGTGATCTGGACGCAGGTCGAGGCGGGCAACGGCTGTCCGCTGTCGATGACGCACGCGGCTGTGCCGGCCCTGCGGACCGACCCTGAGCTGGCCGCCGAGTGGGAGCCGAGGCTCACGTCCACCGTCTACGACCAGGGGCTGCGGCCCGCCTCCCAGAAGGCCGGCGCGCTCTTCGGGATGGGCATGACGGAGAAGCAGGGCGGCAGTGACGTACGCGCCAACACGACGTCCGCACGACCGCTCGCCGAGGGCGGGACGTACGAGCTGACGGGCCACAAGTGGTTCTGTTCGGCGCCGATGGCGGACGGGTTCCTGGTACTGGCGCAGGCCCCGGGCGGGCTCACCTGCTTTCTCCTCCCCCGCGTTCTGGAGGACGGCACGCGCAACGTATTCCGTATCCAGCGGCTCAAGGACAAGCTCGGCAACCGGTCGAACGCGTCGAGCGAGGTCGAGTTCGACGGGACCTGGGCGCGCCGGGTCGGGGACGAGGGGCGCGGGGTGCGCACCATCATCGAGATGGTCGCGGCGACCCGCCTCGACTGCGTGCTCGGCTCGGCGTCGCTGATGCGGCAGGCCGTCGCGCAGGCCGTGCACCACTGCGCGTACCGCGAGGCGTTCGGCGGCAAGCTGATCGACAAGCCGCTGATGAGGAACGTACTGGCGGACCTGGCCCTGGAGTCGGAGGCCGCGACGACGCTCGCGCTGCGCCTTGCCGCCGCGTACGACGACGGGAGCGAGCAGGAGCGGGCGTTCCTGCGGCTCGCGGTGCCGGCCGCCAAGTACTGGGTGACCAAGCGGTGTACGCCGGTCGCGGTGGAGGCGTCGGAGTGCCTGGGCGGCAACGGGTACGTGGAGGAGTCCGGCATGCCGCGGCTGCTGCGCGAGTCGCCGCTCAACTCCATCTGGGAGGGCGCGGGCAACGTCCAGGCCCTCGACGTGCTGCGGGCACTCCAGCGGGAGCCGCAGGCGCTGAACGCGTACCTCCAGGAGGTCGGCCGGGCCCGCGGCGCCGATCACCGCCTGGACGGCGCGATCAAGAACCTGCTCACCGAACTCGCCGACCTGGAAGGCATCGAGGGGCGTGCCCGGCGTGTGGTCGAGCGGATCGCGCTGGTGCTCCAGGGCTCGCTGCTGGTCCGGTACGCGCCGCCGGAGGTCGCCGACGCGTTCTGCGCGTCACGCCTCGGCGGGGACTGGGGAGCGGCGTTCGGAACCCTGCCGCACAGCCTGGACCTGGGCGCGGTGGTGGAACGGGCCCGGCCCGTCGCCTAGCGCCCCTGGTCGGCCGACGGGCGTACGGTACGGGGGTGGTGCTGCGCCGACACGGCACCACCCCCGTTTGCCGGCCCCGTTGTGCGGAGCACGCACGCCGCGCAGAGCGGCGTTGCGTCAAGGTTTGTACACGCAAAGAGAGTTCACCAGGGTTGCAGGGGGTTGCAAGCTCCACGCGTCCTGCGTGAATTCTCCTCTTGGTGTGCGGACCGCCGCCCCTCCTCGACGCTGAGACGGCACCATGAGACGTGCAGTCAGTACGGGCCTTGGGACCCATGGCCGGAAGGGCTGGGGAACCTGTGGTCCGCTCAGGCCTTCCGGGAGGACCCAGTGACACACCCGCCGATGGACCTGACGCGACTCGCCGCCCAGGACACAGCACAGGCCGCACGAGTACTCGACGAGGTGCGCGACGCCACACTGGCCGGCCGGCGCGCCCGGCTCGATCCGCGGCCGGTCATCGGGGAGTCCTGGGGACGCATGCTGCGCAGCGGCGTCGACCCTGACCACGACTTCCGCGTCGGGCCGCTCGGCCGCGACGAGATCGAGCGGCGGCGGCGCGACTCCCCGCTGCGGCATGTGCTTCCGGTGCTGCGCGAGGGGCTGTTGACGGTCGCGGACGTCGCACACCACATCATGGTCGTGGCCGACGGGGAGGGCCGGGTGCTGTGGCGCGAGGGCAGCCGGTCGGTGCTGCGCAAGGCCGACGGTTTCGGCTTCGAGATCGGCGCGGACTGGGGCGAGAACGTCGTCGGCACCAACGGCATCGGCACCCCAGCGGTCGCCCGCCGCCCCGTCCAGGTGTTCGCCGCCGAGCACTTCGTACGCACCCATGCCACCTGGACCTGTACGGGCGCCCCGATCACCGACCCACGTGACGGACGTCTCATCGGTGTCGTGGACATCAGCGGGCCCTGGGAGACCATGCACCCGGCGACCCTCGCGTGGGTCGACTCGGTGGCCAAGCTCGCCGAGGCCCGGCTGCGGGAGCGGCATCTGACCGCGCTGGACCGGCTGCGTTCGGTGGCCGCGCCGCTCCTCGCCCGCGTCGACGGCCGCGCGATCGCCGTGGACAAGGACGGCTGGACCGCCGCGGTCACCGGCATGCCGCACCTGGACCGGCTCGCGCTGCCAAGGACGGTCGGCGCAGACCGGATCTGGCTGCCCGCACTCGGCCCGTGCTCGGTGGAGCCACTGCCGGGCGGCTGGCTGGTACGGGTCTCGGACGAGCCCGCGCCGCGCGACGCCACCCGGATCGTGCTGGACCTGGGGCAACCGCGCCGCTGGTCGGTGAGCGTGACCGGCGGAGCGGGCACCTGGACCCACGAACTGAGCCCGCGCCACGCCGAGTTGCTCTACCTCCTGGCCCTGCACCGCACCGGCCGCAGCGCCTCCGGACTGGCCGACGACATGTTCGGCGACCCGGCCCGCAGGGTGACCGTACGCGCCGAGATGTCGCGTGTACGACGCTATCTGGGGCCCGTTCTGGAACACCGGCCTTACCGGTTCCGCGAGGACGCGGAGGTCCAGGTCACTCTGCCGACCGACCCACTCGACCTGCTCCCCCACTCGACAGCTCCGGCGATACTCAGAGCATGGGAAAGCGCGCCCCTTGGCAGGGGCGCAGCCCCCTGCTAAGGGGCGCGGGGAACTGCGCGACCAGCCCCCAAGAACCCGCAGCTTCTCCACCGCATGTCCCGCGGAGCGATCCGCGGATCGCTCCGCGGCCTTACGGAATCCACACCTATTACGGCGTATTCGACCAGGCTCGCCCGCTCTGACGTACCATCCATCCCACGGCCCCCCACATCCGCCCCGGCCCCAACCGCTGGACCGCCGGAGGCAGTTGGCCGCCGACGCGGGAGGACCTATGACGCAACGAGGCAGACACCGCCGCCGGAAGAAGGGGCGTGTCCTGCGGGCCACGCTGTCCGGGACCGCCCTCGCCCTCACCGCCGCCGCGACCATCATCAGCACCTCGCAGGCCGCGGGCAGCGACAATCCGGGTCCGCTGACGCCGCTCACCTCGTCGTCCCAGACCGGCCGGCTCCAACTGCACGAGAACCTGGTCAGCGAGACGACACTCGACACGCTGCAGAGCGGCATGGGCGGGAACGTCGGCGTCGACGCGGTCCTCAAGAGCGCCAACCACCCGATGCGCAACAAGGCGGCCTGCAACGCCACCGAGTCGGCCGCACTGCCCGTCGAACCGGTCGCCACGCGCGCGTACTGCTGGGACAGCGGCGACGCGACGACCCAGAAGTGGCTGCCGCAGTCCGTCACCACCTCCGGGGACGCCGACAACGACGGCAAATGGGGCAACGACCGGGTCATCCTGGCCGGCTGGACGCACAACGACCACAAGGAGGGCGAGCCGACGGACGACAAGGGCCTCGCCCGGGTCGCCTTCATCGACGCGAACGACCCGAACAACCTCAAGTACCGCTGGGTTCTGCTGGTCGCCCCCCTCGACGGCGGCAAGGACTTCGGAGCGGTCCGCTCCCATCTCGGCGGCATGGTCTGGTACCAGGACAAGCTGATCGTCACCGCGAAGAACGGGGCCGCCCACGACAACGCCCTGTTCGTCTTCGACATGAACCGCATCCTCCAGGCCGACGTCAACAGCACCGAGGTCGGCAAGGTGGGCGACGGCTGGTCGGCGCGTGGCTACCAGTACGTGATGCCGGCCATCGGCTCGTACAACCTCACGGGCGGCAAGTGCGACGCGACCACGAACGACAAGGTCCCCTGTTTCGCGTCGGTCTCCCTGGACCGTACGTCGACGCCGGACAGCCTGGTCGCGAACGAGTGGTTCAGCTCCGGGGGCACCGAGCCGGCCCGCGTCTGGCGCTACTACTACAGCACCGCGAGCGACCGTACGGGCCTGCTCGGCAGCAACTCCAGTGACATCGTCAACGCCGACGAGGCGTACGAGACCAAGGCCGTCGGGCTGCAGGGCGTGCTCTCGCACAAGCCGAGCGGCGCGAGCGAGGCCAACTGGTACACCGGCTACGCGCCCGGCTCCCGCGACAGACACGGCACGCTCTGGCGGCAGAACGAGAGCGCCGCGAAGGCCGCGAAGTGCGGGCCGGGCGAGACGTACGCCTGTTGGGGGCAGCACACCGAGTCCCTGTCGTACTGGCAGGAGACCGGCGAGCTGTGGACGCTGACCGAGTGGGCGGCGAACAAGGACAACGAGTGGAAGCCGACCGCGATCCCGGAGCGGGTGCTGTACGCGGTGCCGCTGTCGGCGGTCGACAGGTCGGTGGAGTGATCCGACTCACCTGACTCGGGGCGTCAACAGTGCGCCGGCGGTGCGCCTCTGAAGGCAGGCCTCCGCTTTGAAGCGGGGCCCGCCTTCGTGGTTCGCTGAGCCGCATGAGCATCGCTGTCACCACTTGGTCCCTGGAACAGACGTCTCCGGCCGACCAACTGCCCGCCGCCGCCCCCGACGGTGACGTCCGGATCGTCCGCGCCGAGGTGCCCTCCCCCGAGTTCAGCCGCTTCCTGTACGCGTCGGTCGGCGGCGACATCCGCTGGACGGACCGGCTCGGCTGGACGTACGCCCAGTGGCAGGAAGACCTGAACCGGCCCGGCGTCGAGACCTGGGTCGCGTACGACCGCGGGACGCCCGCCGGGTACGTACAGCTGGAACCGCAGGACGACGGAGTCGTGGAGATCGTCTACTTCGGGCTGATCCCGGCCTTCCGCGGCCGGCGGATCGGCGGGCACCTCCTCTCGTACGGGGTGGCGCGGGCCTGGGACCTGGCGGACCGCTGGCCGGGGCGGGCGGAGACGAAGCGGGTCTGGTTGCATACGTGCAGCAAGGACGGGGAGCATGCGATGGACAACTATCTGCGTCGCGGCTTCAAGCTCTTCGACACCAAGGTCGAGGAAGAGCCGGACCAGTCGGCGCGTGGTCCCTGGCCAGGGGCGTAGGGCAACTGACCTGGAGAGACACGGCCGGAACCGGACCGTGTGACCCACAACACCCTTGTCTCACATCCCGGGACAAGGGTGTCCACATCTTGGACGAAGCTGGACTGTGTCCAGATCGCCGTGACACGCTTCCGTCATGTCTGGAACTGGAATTGCCTTGGTGAGTCGACGGCACGTCGACCTCGGCCGCATGTCCAGCGCCATCTGTCCGGCCCGCTGAGTCGCCCCCAGCACCGCCGACATTCCCCTTTTGTCTCGCCTTGCGCAAAGACGCGCACGTATGCCCGCATGCGTGCCGTACGCGCAGGTCAGAGCCGCTGCCCGCCTGTCCCGAAGGACGTAGAAACCATGGCCGCCACGCCACAGAATCCCGCTGCCGCCGCGCCGCGCCGCAAGGTGAGCCGTCACCGCGGCGAGGGTCAGTGGGCCGTGGGTCACTTCACCCCGCTCAACGGCAACGAGCAGTTCAAGAAGGACGACGACGGTCTCAATGTGCGGACACGCATTGAGACGATCTACTCCAAGCGGGGCTTCGACTCGATCGACCCGAACGACCTCCGCGGGCGTATGCGCTGGTGGGGCCTCTACACCCAGCGCAAGCCCGGGATCGACGGCGGCAAGACCGCGATCCTGGAGCCGGAAGAGCTGGACGACGAGTACTTCATGCTGCGCGTGCGCATCGACGGCGGTCGGCTGACCACCGACCAGCTGCGCGTCATCGGCGAGATCTCGCAGGAGTTCGCGCGCGGCACCGCCGACCTCACCGACCGGCAGAACGTCCAGTACCACTGGATCCGCATCGAGGACGTCCCGGAGATCTGGGAGCGACTCGAAGCCGTCGGGCTGTCCACGACCGAGGCCTGCGGTGACACGCCCCGCGTCATCCTCGGCTCGCCGGTCGCCGGGATCGCCGAGGACGAGATCATCGACGGCACCCCCGCCATCGACGAGATCCACCGCCGGATCATCGGCAACAAGGACTTCTCGAACCTGCCCCGCAAGTTCAAGTCCGCGGTCTCCGGCTCGCCGCTGCTCGACGTCGCGCACGAGATCAACGACATCGCGTTCGTCGGTGTGAACCACCCGGACCACGGCCCCGGCTTCGACCTCTGGGTCGGCGGCGGCCTGTCCACCAACCCGAAGATCGGCCAGCGGCTCGGCGCCTGGGTCCCGCTCGACGAGGTCCCGGACGTCTACACGGGCGTCATCTCGATCTTCCGTGACTACGGCTACCGGCGCCTTCGTACGCGTGCCCGCCTCAAGTTCCTGGTCGCCGACTGGGGCGTCGAGAAGTTCCGCCAGGTCCTGGAGGACGAGTACCTCGAGCGGAAGCTGGTCGACGGCCCGGCGCCGGACCAGCCGGTCGCCCGCTGGCGCGACCACGTCGGTGTGCACCGGCAGCAGGACGGCCGCTACTACGTCGGCTTCGCCCCGCGCGTGGGCCGCGTGGACGGCACGACGCTCACCAAGATCGCCGAGCTGGCGGAGGCGCACGGCTCCGGCCGGCTGCGTACCACCGTCGAGCAGAAGATGATCGTGCTCGATGTGGAGCAGGACCAGGTCGAGTCGCTCAGCGAGGGCCTGGAGGCGCTCGGCCTCACCGTCAAGCCCTCACCGTTCCGGCGCGGCACGATGGCCTGCACCGGCATCGAGTACTGCAAGCTCGCCATCGTCGAGACCAAGGCGCGCGGCGCTTCCCTGATCGACGAACTCGAGCGCCGCATCCCCGAGTTCGACGAGCCGATCACCATCAACATCAACGGCTGCCCGAACGCCTGCGCCCGTATCCAGGTCGCGGACATCGGGCTCAAGGGCCAGCTGGTCCTGGACGACGAGGGCAACCAGGTCGAGGGCTTCCAGGTGCACCTCGGCGGCGCGCTCGGTCTGGAGGCCGGTTTCGGCCGCAAGGTCCGTGGCCTGAAGGTCACTTCGGAGGAGCTGCCGGACTACGTCGAGCGCGTGCTCAAGCGATTCCAGGAGGAGCGCGAGGAGGGCGAGCGGTTCGCCACCTGGGCGGCCCGTGCCAGCGAGGAGTCGCTGTCGTGAGTCCCCTCGTGGTCGCTGCCATGAGCGCACTGCTGTGCGCCGGCGCGGGCGCTGTGATCGGCGCCCTCATGGGCCGCATGCAGACGGACGGGAGGCGGGACCGGTGAGCGAGCGAGCCGCACCCTTCTACTGCCCGTACTGCGGCGACGAGGATCTGCGTCCCAGCGAGCAGGGCCACGGCGCGTGGGAATGCGGAGCGTGCAATCGAGCCTTCCAGTTGAAGTTCCTCGGGTTGCTTTCCCGGGGCCTTCAGAGCCGTGACAGCGGAGGGGACGAGATATGACGATCGTTCAGGCCGATACCGACACCGACACTCCGACCGATCCGGACGCGGAGCTGAAGGCGCTCGCCGAGCAGGCGGGCCGCGACCTGGAAGACGCGTCCGCGCTGGAGATCCTCCAGTGGGCCGCCGACACCTTCGGCAAGAAGTTCTGCGTGACCTCCTCCATGGAGGACGCGGTGGTCGCCCACCTCGCTTCCCGCGCGATGCCCGGCGTTCACGTCGTGTTCCTCGACACCGGATACCACTTTCCGGAAACGATCGGCACGAGGGACGCGGTGGAGGCGGTGATGGACGTCAACGTCATCACGCTCACCCCCCGCCAGACCGTGGCCGAGCAGGACGCCGAGTACGGGCCGAAGCTGCACGACCGCAACCCCGACCTGTGCTGCGCGCTGCGGAAGGTCAAGCCCCTGGAAGAGGGGCTCACCCAGTACACCGCCTGGGCCACGGGCCTGCGCCGCGACGAGTCACCGACCCGGGCGAACACCCCGGTCGTCGGCTGGGACGAGAAGCGCCGCAAGGTCAAGATCTCTCCGATAGCCCGCTGGACGCAGGACGACGTGGACGCGTACGTCGCCGAGCACGGCGTTCTCACCAACCCGCTGCTCATGGACGGTTACCCCTCGGTGGGCTGCGCCCCCTGCACCCGCCGGGTGCTCGAGGGCGAGGACGCGCGCGCCGGCCGCTGGGCGGGCAACGCGAAGACCGAGTGCGGGCTGCACGGCTGACCATGGCAGCGCTTTCGACGAACCAGGAGAACCAAGTGACCGGAGCCACCATCTGGCTCACGGGTCTGCCGAGCGCCGGCAAGACCACCATCGCGTACGAGCTGGCCGACCGGCTGCGCGACGAGGGCCACCGCGTCGAGGTGCTCGACGGCGACGAGATCCGTACGTTCCTGACGGCGGGCCTCGGCTTCAGCCGTGAGGACCGGCACACGAACGTGCAGCGCATCGGCTTCCTCGCCGACATGCTCGCCCGCAACGGCGTCAAGACGCTGGTGCCGGTGATCGCGCCCTACGCCGACAGCCGTGAGGCGGTGCGCAAGCGCCACCAGGCGAGCGGGGCGGCGTACATCGAGGTGCATGTGGCGACGCCGGTCGAGGTGTGCTCCGAGCGGGATGTGAAGGGGCTGTACGCCAAGCAGGCGGCGGGCGAGATCTCCGGGCTCACGGGGGTCGACGACCCGTACGAGGATCCCGAGTCGCCCGACCTGCGCATCGAGTCGCACACCCAGACCGTGCAGGAGTCCGCGGCCGCGCTCCATGCGCTGCTCACCGAAAGGGGTCTCGCATGACGACCGTCGCGACCGTCCACGACGAGGGCACCGACAGCCCGTACGCGCTGTCCCACCTGGACGCTCTGGAGTCCGAGGCGGTGCACATCTTCCGTGAGGTGGCGGGTGAGTTCGAGCGGCCGGTGATCCTCTTCTCCGGCGGCAAGGACTCGATCGTCATGCTGCATCTGGCGCTGAAGGCGTTCGCGCCGGCGTCGGTGCCGTTCTCGCTGCTGCATGTGGACACGGGACACAACTTTCCGGAAGTCCTCGAGTACCGGGACCGTGTGGTGGCCGAACATGGGCTGCGGCTCCATGTGGCCTCCGTACAGGACTACATCGACCGCGGTGTGTTGCGGGAACGTCCCGACGGCACCCGCAACCCGCTGCAGACCGTGCCCCTGACGGAGAAGATCCAGTCGGAGCGCTTCGACGCCGTCTTCGGCGGCGGACGCCGGGACGAGGAGAAGGCGCGGGCCAAGGAGCGGGTGTTCTCCCTGCGCGACGAGTTCTCGCAGTGGGACCCGCGCCGCCAGCGGCCCGAGCTGTGGAACCTCTACAACGGCCGCCACGCGCCCGGCGAGCACGTCCGCGTCTTCCCGCTCTCCAACTGGACCGAGCTCGACGTGTGGCAGTACATCGCCCGCGAGAAGATCGAGCTCCCGCAGATCTACTTCGCGCACGAGCGGGACGTCTTCCAGCGGGCCGGCATGTGGCTGACCGCCGGCGAGTGGGGCGGCCCGAAGGACGGCGAGAGCGTCGAGACCCGCCTCGTCCGCTACCGGACCGTGGGCGACATGTCCTGCACGGGCGCGGTGGACTCGGACGCCACCACGCTGGACGCCGTCATCACCGAGATCGCCGCCTCCCGGCTCACCGAGCGGGGCGCCACCCGCGCCGACGACAAGATGTCCGAGGCCGCGATGGAAGACCGCAAGCGCGAGGGGTACTTCTAACCATGACCAGCACCACCGAACCCCACGTACCGCTGTCGGTCGAGCAGCTGTCCGCGACGACCCTGCTGCGCTTCGCCACCGCGGGCTCCGTCGACGACGGCAAGTCCACGCTCGTCGGGCGTCTGCTGCACGACTCAAAGTCGATCCTCACCGACCAGCTGGAGGCCGTGGAGCGCGCGTCCCTCGGCCGCGGTCAGGACGCGCCCGACCTCGCACTGCTCACCGACGGTCTGCGGGCCGAGCGCGAGCAGGGCATCACCATCGACGTGGCGTACCGCTACTTCGCCACGGCCCGGCGCCGGTTCATCCTCGCCGACACGCCCGGACACGTGCAGTACACCCGCAACATGGTGACGGGTGCCTCCACGGCCGAGCTGACGGTGATCCTCGTGGACGCCCGCAACGGTGTGGTCGAGCAGACCCGCCGGCACGCCGCGATCGCCGCGCTGCTGCGCGTCCCGCACGTCGTGCTGGCCGTCAACAAGATGGACCTCGTCGAGTACAAGGAGTCCGTCTTCGCGGCGATCGCCGAGGAGTTCACGGCGTACGCGTCCGAGCTGGGCGTACCCGAGATCACCGCGATCCCGATCTCCGCGCTCGCCGGGGACAACGTGGTGGACCCGTCGGCGAACATGGACTGGTACGGCGGCCCGACCTTCCTGGAGCACCTGGAGACGGTCCCGGTCAGCCACGACCTCGCGACCTGCCACGCGCGGCTGCCCGTGCAGTACGTGATCCGTCCGCAGACCGCCGAGCACCCGGACTACCGGGGTTACGCGGGCCAGATCGCGGCCGGCGCGTTCCGGGTCGGCGAGCAGATCACGGTCCTGCCGTCCGGCCGCTCGACGAAGATCTCCAGGATCGACCTGCTGGGCGAGCCCGTCGACGTGGCCTGGACGACGCAGTCGGTGACGCTCCTTCTGGAGGACGACATCGACATCTCGCGCGGGGATCTGATCGTGCCCAGCAAGGACGCGCCCCCGACCACGCAGGACATCGAGGCCACCGTCTGCCACGTCGCCGACGCGCCCCTGACCGTCGGCCACCGCGTGCTGCTCAAGCACGGCACCCGCACGGTCAAGGCGATCGTCAAGGACATCCCGTCCCGCCTGACCCTCGACGACCTCTCCCTGCACCCGCACCCCGGGCAGCTGGTCGCCAACGACATCGGCCGGGTCAAGATCCGTACCGCCGAGCCGCTGCCGGTCGACTCGTACGCCGACTCCCGGCGCACCGGCTCGTTCATCCTGATCGACCCGGCCGACGGCACCACGCTCACCGCGGGCATGGTCGGCGAGTCCTTCGCCTCGCCGGAGCCGGTCAAGGCCGACGCGGACGACGACGGGTGGGACTTCTAGCCATGACCACCGACATCTTCTCGACCTTCGCGAAGGAGGGCGGCCGCGTCGGCAGCGGCGCCCTCGGGAGCGGCCAGGGCGGGGTGGCGCGATGTGCGATGTGACGCCCTCAGCGGGGAGGGGGCACGCGCACTGTCTGTGCGCCCCCTTCAGACGAAAACCTGCCGAACTCCCGGCCACGACCTGAGAACGTGACCGCCGGGCCAACGAGAGGAACACCTCCCGTGCCTGCCGAACGCCCCCGCTCCTTGCGCCGCGGCCTCGCCGCCATAGCCGTCCTGCCGCTCCTCGCACTCGCCGCCACCGCCTGCGGCTACGGCTCCCAGGCCAAGGACGACGACACCGCGAAGGTCGCCGCCGGTGCCGAGAAGATCGACGGTCTCGACACGGTGAAGATCGGTTACTTCGGCAACCTGACCCACGCCACCGCTCTCGTGGGCCGCCAGGAGGGTCTGTTCCAGAAGGAGCTCGGCGCCACGGAGGCGCGGTACTCCGTCTTCAACGCCGGGCCCTCCGAGATCGAGGCGCTGAACTCGGGCTCCGTCGACATCGGCTGGATCGGCCCGTCGCCGGCCATCAACGGCTACACCAAGTCCGACGGCAGGAACCTGCGCATCATCGGCGGCTCGGCGTCGGGCGGTGTGAAGCTCGTGGTCAACCCGGAGAAGATCAAGTCCCTGAAGGATGTCAAGGGCAAGAAGATCGCGACTCCGCAGCTGGGCAACACGCAGGACGTGGCGTTCCTCAACTGGATCGCGGAGCAGGGCTGGAACGTCGACGCGGAGAGCGGCAAGGGCGATGTGTCCGTGGTCCGCACGGACAACAAGATCACCCCGGACGCCTACAAGTCCGGTTCCGTCGACGGCGCCTGGGTGCCGGAGCCGACCGCGTCCAAGCTGGTCGCCGAGGGCGGCAAGGTGCTGCTGGACGAGGCCGACCTGTGGCCGGACAAGAAGTTCGTGATCACGAACATCATCGTGTCGCAGAGCTTCCTCAAGGAGCACCCGAAGGTCGTGGAGGCCGTACTGCGGGGCTCGGTGAAGACCAATGCCTGGATCAACGCCAACCCGGACGAGGCGAAGGCGGCGGCGAACGCCCGGCTCAAGGCGGACTCCGGCAAGGAGCTCCCGGCCGAGGTGATCGACCCGGCGTGGAAGTCCGTCCAGATCACCGACGACCCGCTGGCCGCCACCCTCAACACCGAGGCGGAGCACGCGGTCAAGGCGGGCCTGCTGGAGAAGCCCGACCTGAGCGGCGTGTACGACCTCACGCTGCTCAACAAGGTCCTCACGGCCGAGGGCGAGAGCACGGTCGACGACGCCGGTCTCGGCGTCAAGTAAGCACCGACAATCCCGACAATCCCGATAACAACGAGTTCTCAGGAGGTGACGACCATGGCAACCGCCCTCGCCAAGGCCGCCGACGCCGGTACGTCGGTGGAGTACGCCGCGCGGATCGAGCACGTCTCGAAGTCCTTCAACGGGCCCGCCGGGCAGCAGCTCGTCCTCGACGACATCACCCTCGACGTCGCGCCGGGCGAGTTCGTCACCCTCCTGGGCGCCTCGGGCTGTGGCAAGTCGACGCTGCTCAATCTGGTGGCGGGGCTCGACGCGCCGTCCGCGGGCGGCATCTCGACGGACGGCCGCCCGGCACTGATGTTCCAGGAGCACGCGCTCTTCCCGTGGCTGACCGCGGGCAAGAACATCGAACTCGCCCTGAAACTCCGGGGTTTCGCGAAGGCCGAGCGCCGCGACAGGGCCGAGGAACTGCTCGGACTCGTCCGGCTGAAGGGCGCGTACGGGAAGCGGGTGCACGAGCTGTCGGGCGGTATGCGGCAGCGTGTCGCGCTGGCCCGCGCGCTCGCGCAGGACAGCCAGCTCCTGCTGATGGACGAGCCCTTCGCGGCGCTCGACGCGATCACGCGGGACGTGCTGCACGACGAGCTGACCCGCATCTGGCGGGAGACGAACGTGTCGGTGCTGTTCGTGACGCACAACGTGCGCGAGGCGGTGCGGCTCGCGGAGCGCGTCGTCCTGCTGTCCTCCCGTCCCGGGCGGATCGCGCACGAGTGGACCGTGGACATTCCGCAGCCGCGCCGTATCGAGGACACCGCCGTGGCGGAACTCTCCGTCGAGATCACCGAACAACTGCGTGGGGAGATCCGCCGCCATGGCCAGCACTGAGACCAAGGGCGACGCGAAGAACGTCATGGAAGACAGCACGGACAACAAGGGCAGCAGGGACAGCAGGCACAGCCACGACCTGGCCGGTCTGGAGGCGGGGCTCGACGCGCTGGAGACGGTCCAGACGAGCCGGATCCCGCTCCGCGAGACCCTCGTCCAGAAAATCCTGCCGCCGATCATCGCCATCGCACTGGTCCTGTTGGTGTGGCAGGCGCTGATCTCGTTCAAGGTCGTCGACGACCCGACGAAGCTGCCCTCGCCCGGCGACGTGTGGGCCGAGGTGGAGGACGCCTGGCTGCAGGGCACGCTGCTCGACTACATCTGGACGAGCGTCTCGCGCGGGCTGTTCGGCTTCCTGCTCGCGCTGGCGATCGGCACGCCGCTGGGGCTGCTGGTCGCCCGGGTGAAGTTCGTCCGGGCGGCGATCGGACCGATCCTCACCGGCCTCCAGTCGCTCCCATCGGTGGCCTGGGTGCCGCCGGCCGTGATCTGGCTGGGCCTGGAACCCACGATGATGTACGCGGTGATCCTGCTCGGCGCCGTGCCGTCGATCGCCAACGGCCTGGTGTCCGGCGTCGACCAGGTGCCGCCGCTGTTCCTGCGGGCGGGCCGCACCATGGGCGCGACGGGTCTGCGTGGCACCTGGCACATCGTCATGCCGGCCGCCCTTCCCGGCTACCTGGCGGGACTGAAGCAGGGCTGGGCCTTCTCCTGGCGCTCGCTGATGGCGGCGGAGATCATCGCCTCCTCCCCCGAGCTGGGCGTCGGTCTCGGCCAGTTGCTGGAGAACGGCCGCACCAACAGCTCCATGTCGACCGTGTTCCTCGCCATCTTCCTCATCCTGATCGTCGGCATCGCCATCGACCTGCTGATCTTCAGTCCGCTGGAGCGGCGGGTGCTGCGCAGCCGCGGTCTCCTCGTGAAGAGCTGAATGAGGAGCTGAACTGCCATGCACAGCCCGGTACTTCTCGTCATCGCCCACGGCAGCCGCGACCCGCGGCACGCCGCGACCGTGCACGCCCTCGTGCGCCGGGTGCGGGCGCGACGGCCCTGGCTGCGCGTGGAGACCGGCTTCCTGGACTTCAACGTCCCATCCGTCTCGGGGGTGCTGGAGTCCCTGGCCGCGGACGGCGTACGTGACGTCGTCGCCCTGCCGCTGCTCCTGACCCGCGCCTTCCATGCCAAGTCGGACATCCCGGCGGTGCTGCACGAGGCACCGGCACGGCTGCGGATCCGGCAGGCCGAGGTGCTCGGCCCCTCGCCGCTGTTGACCTCCGCTCTCGAACGACGACTGTACGAGGCCGGGCTGGCGCCCGGCGACAAGTCCTCGACCGGGGTCGTGCTGGCCTCGGCGGGGTCCACTGACCCGGAGGCGATCGCAGTGATCGCAGAAATCGCGCGGGAGTGGCGGCGTACCGGTTGGTGCGCCGTGCGGCCTGCGTTCGCCTCCGCTTCGCTGCCGCGCACCGAGGACGCGGTGCGCGAGCTGCGCGCTCTCGGCTGTGCGCGGGTGGCGGTCGCCCCGTATGTCCTGGCGCCCGGCTTCCTGCCGGACCGAATCGCGCGGGGCGCCGCCGAGGCGGACGTGCTGGCGGATGTACTCGGGCCGGCGCCCGAGGTGGCGCGGGTTCTTCTCGACCGGTACGACGAGGCACGGATGCCTGCGCTGGCGGCGCTGGGCGCGTGAGGTGGGGCGGGGTCTTCCTTCGCCCCCGCCGCCCCTACCCTCTCCCACTCTCGGCTTCGCTCGAGCGGGGGGACCCCCATCATCACTGGGGCTCCGCTCCAGACCCCGTTTCGGGGGCCGGCCCTCGAACCCCCACTCCTCGAACGCGGAGGGGCTGAAATACCAGGGGCGGCGAGGGCCTACGAAGCCCGGGCCTGTCAGGCCATCGTCGTCATGCCGCCGACGACAGCTCGGGACTTCGTCCGCTCGACGCCAGCGCGCGCTCGAACACGGGCGCGTCGTCGGGTACGGCGACCGGGTCGGCGAAGCCGTCGTACTGCCGGTAGAGGTCGCCGTGCTTCTCGACCACGTCCAGGACCAGGCCGGCCGCGCCGTCGGAGATGTGGAACTCCTGGCCGGTGGCCTTCGCGACGTCCCAGCCGTGCACCGCCATCTCCTTGATGATCATCGGGGCGAGTTCGGCGGCGGGCATCTTCCCCATGCCGAGGTCGACCTCGCCCTCCCACACGGCCGGATCGGCCCAGGCGGCGACGGCCCGGTCAAGCTGCGCGGCGTACGCCTCGGCCCAGTCCGGGTCGGCCGTGAAGTCGCGCGCGGTCAGTTCCTCGGAGAGCTGCTTGCGCAGGGCGCGGTGCTCCAGGCCGTGCGAGGTGTAGAGGACCCAGTGGTTGACCAGAGCGCGGACGTCCCAGTCCGAGCAGTGGGTCGGGTCGGTCAGCTGTGCCGCCGTGACACCGCGTGCGACGCGCGCTGCCTCGGCGGCACATTCGACCATGTACGGGTGCATGTCGTTGCTCTTCATGCACCTGACGCTACGGACAGCGCGCTCAGGTCTCTTGAACAAACGCGACAGCCTCTTCGGAGGCCTGGACTTCGGAGGCCCGGGCTTCCGAAGCCCGGGCTTCCGAAGACTGGCCTTCAGAGTCCCCGGGCTTCGTCCGCGAGGCGCACGAGTTCCGCCACCGGCATGGAGCCGGCCTGCTTGCGCTCGCGCGCGAAGGCGTTCGCCAGGCGCTGCAGCAGGTCGTTCAGCGGAGTCGGTACGCCGTGCAACCTGCCCAGCAGGGCGATCTCGCCGTTGAGGTAGTCGGCCTCGATCGTGCCGGTGCCACGGTTGAGGGACTGCCAGGAAGAGCCGGCACCGGGCTCGGAGCCGTTGAGGGGCACGAGCCGCATCTTGTCGCCGCGGGCCTCCTTCTGCTCCTCGGCACTGGCGTACGCGATCCCGGCGGCGGCGAGCACCGCCTCGCCCTCGGCGCGCACCCGGTCGAAGAGCGCCAGGCCCTCCTCGCTGGTGAGTACGCCGCTGACCGCCTCGATCGCGTTGGCGAGATTGGCGAGCAGCTTGGCGTACTGCCAGCGCGTCACATCGGGTGCGACCGGCGCCTCGAAGCGGGACTTCTCCAGGTCGGCGGCGATCCGGTGGGCCGTCTCGTCCGTGCCGTGCGGATAGCGGCCGAGGTGGAGGATGCCGGTGAGCGGGGTGCCCGCCGCGGAGACGACACCCGGTTCGACGAAGGTGGCGGGCAGCCAGACGCAGACGCCGTACACCCGCCGGAAGCGGCGCAGCGCGAGGCGCTGGCTCTCCACGCCGTTCTGCGCGCAGACCATCGGCAGGCGTTCGGCCGCCGTACCGCCGCCCGCCACGGGTACCGGGCCCCACGCCTCCAGGGCCGCCTCGCTGTCCTGCGTCTTGACGGCGAGCACCAGCACGTCGTCCGTGCGCAACTCGCCGAGCGCCCCCGGCCCTTCGACGGTGGGCAGCCGGTGCGTGCGCGGTCCGTCCGGGGTCACCAGCCGCAGACCACGGTCGCGCAACGCCTCGTACTGCGCGCCGCGCGCCACGAGAACCACGTCGTGCCCCGACTCCGCGAGGCGGCCGCCGATGGCGCCGCCCACTGCCCCTGCTCCAATGATGATGTAGCGCATGGGTCCGAGCCTGCCACAGTCGTATGTACGCTCCATCGATGGTTGCGGAAAAGGTTCGCGCTCGCCGGAGAGCTGCCTGTACGCCGTCGCGGTTGCGGCACCGCCCGGTTGACCGGTCCCGGAGATGTCATGTGCCGCCTGGGCTCGCCGGGTTGACCCTGCCCCTGGGGCAGACCCGAGGGTCCGGGGTATGGACTTCTACCTGAAGCAGAGCCCGTACAGCGACCCCGGCGCCCTACCGGTCGCCGATCTCCCCGTCGACCCCGGTGAACTGGCCGTCCTCGTAAGGAACTTGGTCATCCATCGCGAGGAGGGCGGCTACCTCGGGTACGTGATGCCCGAAGCGCGCCGCCACGAGGACGCCGAGGCACGGTACGTGGCGGAGATCCTGCGCATCCTGCGCGAGCGCGGGCAGGCGCCGCTCACGGAACACCGGGAATTCGGCGAGCGGTTCGCCGGGACGTGCCGGGACTTCACGTTGCTGCTGTGTGCCTTCCTGCGGGCGACGGGCACGCCGGCACGAGCCCGGTGCGGCTTCGCCACGTACTTCGGCGACGGCACCTCGCACGGGGACCATTGGGTCACCGAATACCGTCTCGCCGACGGCAGTTGGCGGCTCGCCGACGCCCAGGTGGCCGACGGGGCGCACGATGTGCCCTTCGATCCCCTGGACGTTCCGCGCGACCGGTTCCTCGTCGCCGGGGCCGGCTGGCAGGCGTGCCGCGCGGGCGACGCGGACCCGGCGACCTTCGGGGTCACTCTCCCGGACAGCGACCTGCGAGGGCTGTGGTTCGTGCGCTGCAACGTCGTACGTGATCTCGCGGCGCTCAACGGTGTGGAGGTGCTGCCATGGGACATGTGGGGCCTGGCGGCGAAGGACGAGCCGGAGGTGACCGCGGACGACCTCGCACTGCTCGACGCGGCAGCCGCGGCCACGGCCACCCCGGCTGCCGTGTCACCGGAGGAGATCCGGCGGCTCTACGCCGACCCTCGCCTCACCGTCCCGGACGAGATCACCTCGTACACGACCTACCTCGGCATCCGGAAGGTCAGGCTTCCCGAGAGGCTTCGGGCCTGAACGGCGTCCCCTGGTGGAAGTACAGCAGCCACCCCTCGCCCGTCCTGCGCCACAAGGAACTCCGGTGCGCGTGACGGCCGTTGTTCTCCGTGTCGAAGGTGAGGTGGACGAGGTCCGGGGCGAGCCGGACGCCCTTCATGTGTGACGTGGTGCTGGGACGGGCCCCCGGTTCGGTCGTAGCGGACAGCGATTCAATGATCGACTCCCGGTCCCAGTGCCGCCCCGACGCGCCGAACTCATGGAACTCGGGATGCAGTAGCGCCCCGACCAGCTCCGGCGAGCGGCGGATCTCCGGGGCGAGAAGGCGCAGTTCACCCTCGATGGCCGCGTCGAGGGCGGTGGTGCGGTCAGCCACTTGTCATCTCCGAGAGTTTGACGACGGTGTTCCAGTTGCGCGTGGTGGCGACGAGGCCCTTCAGCAGCCGCGGCCTCGACAGGTTCTCCGCCAGCTTGGAGCGGCCGAGGCCGTCGGGGGCGTACAGGTACAGGACGCGGTCTCCGAGGCGGAACTCCTCGGGGAGGAAGGCCTGTTGGTCGATCGACGCGAAGCGCTCGGGGTCGACCGGCGCCGAGAAGTACGTGACGTGCAGCTGCTTGGCCTCCAGCTCGGCGGCCGGGAAGGGGCAGGCGTCGAGGACGGCCCGTAGATAGGCGTGGCCGCGGACGAGCACGTCGACCGTGAAGCCGAAGTGCTTCTCCATCGCCTGCGTCAGCTCAGCAGCGAGCGAGTCCTCGTCGCCGCGGTCGCTGGAGAAGACGGCGTTCCCGCTCTGGAGGTATGTGCGTACGTCGCTGTACCCGAGGCCCTCCATGAGGGTGCGCAGTTCGGCCATCGGCACCTTCTTGCTGCCGCCCACGTTGATCCCGCGCAACAGAGCCGCGTACGTCGTCATCCGATCGGTCATCCGCACACCATAAAGCGGCCATGGTGACCGGTGGCGTGGGCGCACGGACGCGCACGCATCGCGGACTTGACATCGGGCCCCTGATCGTGACCCCGAGAAGCTCTCTTACATGTAGGGGGCGCGCATCCTCCTCAGTGCTGACGCCACGCGGTCCGGACGGAGGAGTCAGGCCCGCCGCACCTCACCGGGCAGCACGACGATAGGTCCTTATCCAGCCCATACCTTCAAAGCGGAGGTGTCGGCAGGGGGCCGTCGCCGAAGACAAGGGGGCAAGCCCGTCATGGGGAACGGAGACATACGGGTGCGGGGTTTGGCCGCCCGGGCCGGCGGCTGGAGCGCCAGGCACCGCTGGGCGGCCGTCGGGATCTGGGTCCTGTTCGTCGTCCTGGCGATGGGGCTCGGCTCGGCGGCGGGCACGGTCGAGGTCAAGGACAGCGAGCAGCTCAGCGGTGAGACGAGCCGGGCCGCGGCCATCGCCGAGGACGCGGGGATCGAGGAGCCGGCCGGGGAGACCGTGCTCATCCAGGGCAAGGACGCGGCCGTCAAAGCGACGGACGCCGAGGTCCGCGCCGCTGTCGACGCCGTGATGAAGGCGGTCGAGGCCACCGGCAAGGTGACGGACGTGACCTCGCCGTACGACACGGACTCGGTCTCGAAGGACGGCCGCAGCGCGCTGGTGCAGTTCGACATGCGCGGCGAGGCGGACACGGCGGGCGAGCGGGTGGAGCCCGTGCTGAAGGCCGTCGAGGACGTGCAGACGGAGTACGACTCGCTGCGGATCGAGGAGATCGGCAGCGCCAGCATGAACAAGACGTTCGACGACGCGTTCGGCGACGACTTCCAGCAGGCCGAGTACTCCGCCGTGCCGGTGGCCCTCGGGATTCTGCTGGTCGCGTTCGGCGCGGTGGTGGCGGCGCTGGTGCCGGTGGCGCTCGCGATCACCGCGATCGTGGCGACGATGGGCCTGATGGGGCTCGTCAGCCATCTGCAGCCGATGGACGAGACCGCCAGCTCCGTGATGCTGCTGGTCGGTCTGGCGGTCGGCGTCGACTACTGCCTGTTCTACCTGCGCCGTGAGCGTGAGGAACGGGCGGCGGGCCGGGACCCCGAGACCGCGCTGCGGATCGCCGCGGCGACCAGTGGCCGCGCCATCGTCGTCTCCGGTGTCACGGTGTGCGTGGCGATGGCGGGCATGCTGTTCACCGGGCTCGCGACGTTCCAGGCGATGGGTCTGGCCTCGCTGATGGTCGTGGCGGTCGCCATGGTCGGCTCGGTGACGGTGCTGCCCGCGCTGCTCTCGCTGCTCGGTCACCGGGTCGAGAAGGGGCGGATTCCGTTCCTGCACCCGGACAAGCGACGCAAGGGCAACGGCGGCTCGGGCAATGGGGAGAGCCGGTTCTGGACGAGCGTGCTGCGCGTGGTGCTGGCGAAGCCGGGGATCTCGCTGGTGGTCGCGGCGGGTGCGCTGCTCGCGATCGCGGCTCCCGCACTCGGCATGAAGACCCAGAACCTCACGCTGGACCAGGAGTTCGGGGACTCGCTGCCGATCGTGGCGACGTACGAGCGTGTGAACGAGGCCTTCCCCGGCGGTTCCGACCCGGCCGAGGTGGTCGTCAAGGCCGACGACATCAACTCCGCCGAGGTCAAGTCCGCGATCGCCGACTTCCGTGAGCAGGCGGTCAGTTCGGGAGCCTCGCGCGGCCCGGTCGAGGTCAAGGTGCACGACGGCCAGAACCTCGCCTTCGTGTACGTGCCCCTGGTGGGCGGCTCGGACCTCGACAAGGCCGAGAAGAGCCTGGAGACCATCCGCGACGAGGTCCGTCCCGCGACCCTCGGCAAGGTCGACGGGCTCGAGGCGCCGGTGACCGGACAGGTCGCGGGCTCGAAGGACTTCAACGACCAGCTCGCGGGCTCGGTGGCCCCGGTCTTCGCGTTCGTCGTGGTCTTCGCCTTCCTGCTGATGTTGCTGTCGTTCCGCTCGCTGACGATCGCGATCACCTCGATCGTCCTCAACCTCCTTTCGGTGGGGGCGGCTTACGGCATCCTCGTGGGCGTCTTCCAGCACGGCTGGGGTGCGTCGCTGGTGGGCGCGGAGGGCGTGGGCGCCATCATCACCTGGCTGCCGCTGTTCCTCTTCGTGATCCTCTTCGGGCTCTCGATGGACTACCACGTGTTCGTGGTCTCGCGGATCCGTGAGGCGCGGCTGCGGGGGCTGACGACGCGGGACGCCATCCAGCACGGGGTGGTCACCACGGCGGGTGTCGTCACCAGTGCCGCCGTCATCATGGTCGCCGTCTTCGCGATCTTCGGCACGCTGTCCATGCAGTCCATGAAGCAGATGGGCGTGGGCCTCGCGGCCGCGGTCCTCATCGACGCGACGATCATCCGCGGTGTGCTGCTGCCGGCGGTCATGGCCCTGCTCGGCGAACGCAACTGGTACTTCCCGAAGTGGCTGAACCGCCTGCCGGACCTCACCCACGACGAGGCCCCCGAGGCGGCCGCCCCGCCGCCTCCGCCTCCGGCGGTCGAGGGCGAGAAGGTCGGGGTCTGACCGATCCGATCGGGTACGACGCCGACGGGGCCGGGGTGTGTTCGACACCCCGGCCCCGCCGGCGCCCCGTAAGGGGCGCGGGGAACTGCGCGACCAGCCCCCACCTGCCCGCACCCGCGGCGGAGCCGCACGTCGACACAGCATCACCGTTCTTCCAGCGGAGCGCTCAGGCCGCCGTGGGCACCTCTTCCCGTTCGAAGGAGTCGATCGTGCGGGTGAAGTCGCGGGTGGAGAGCAACAGCTTGTAGATGATGGCGAGTTCGAAGACCAGGAGCAGGGCGCCGGAGACAAGCGTCACGGCGATCACCTGGTCGATGAGCGGGCCGACGATGAAGACACCCATCTGGAACTCGATACCGCTGATCAGGTGGGCGCGGATGCGGTGGCGCAACAGGAAGGAGCGGAGCCGGAGGTAGGTGGGGAAGCGGTGCCTGAACTCCTGGTGCAGGTCGATGACCTTGGCCGACGGCTGCGGCTTGAGCCCCGCCTCGTCCTCGGCAACCTCCGGGTCCCGCCCCGGCTCCGCCGCCTTGCGCAGGTCCTGCTCGATGTCCGCCTCCGGGTTGTTGCGCAGCAGGTCCTCCATGAAGGCGACGCCCGCCTCGTCCTCGGCCCGGCGGGCCTCCCGGATGCGGGCCTTGATCTGCTTGCGCATGGTGTGCCGGGTCTTGAAGATCTCCAGCGAGTTGATGTACCGCAGTCCGTCGAGGAAGACGACGACAGCCGCGAGCCAGATGTAGGTGGTGTCTCCGGTGCGCTGGTACTGGCCGGCCATCAGCGCGATCGCACAGGCCATGACGCGTATGCGGTCGAACACGAAGTCCAGCCAGGCCCCGAAGACGGAGCCCTGACCGGTGAGCCGGGCCACCTTCCCGTCCATGCAGTCGAGGATGAAGCTCAGGTGGTAGACGACCGCACCGGCGATCAGCCACCGCCAGTCACCCAGCGCGAAGCATGCGGCCGAGGCCAGCCCGAGCAGAAACGCGCCCCAGGTGATCTGGTTCGGAGTGATCTTCGTACGCATCGCGGTGAGCCTCACCAGCGGCGTGGCGACCGGGTCGACGAGCAGCACGGTCCACCAGGCGTCACGCTTCTTCTGGGTGATACGGCGCACCTCTGCGAGGGGCGGCATGTCTCGGCGCATAGGTCAACTTCCCAAAGATCGAAGTGTGTTCACCTCAAGTTAGGAAGCTGTTCGAGCGAGGTACAAGAAGCGCCGGGTGCAACCTTTGACAGGGGGTAACCGTCGAACTCAGTACCCCTGTCCATGGACCGGTCCGGCAGACGCCCGTTACCCGAGCGTTACCGAATGACCTTCCCGTTATCCAAAGTGCGCCATGGCTTCACCGTTGGCGTACAACCGTGACACGTGGGACGTCAGAGATCGCGCTGAGTGATCCAAAGCTCCTCCTCGATCAGATCAGCCGCTCGTCGAGTGCCCCCCTCAGCGGCCATTTTTTCTTGGACTTCCTTGAGCCGCCGCGCCACCTCCGGGTCACCGGCCATCGCCAGAACTGCCTCCCGCAGAGTCTCGGCCGTCGCTTCCTCCATCGGTACGTGCCGGGCGACGCCCAGCGCCTGCAACATGTCGGCGTTGCCGAACTGGTCGACGGCCTGGGGCACGCAGACCATCGGCGTACCGGTGGCCAGCCCCTCCTGGCTGCCGCCCGCCCCGGCGTGCGTGATGAAGGCGTCGGCCTGCCTGAGGATCGCCAACTGCGGTACCCACTGGGCCACTTCCACGTTGCCGGGGATCTCCCCCAGCTCGGCGGGATCGACGAACTTGCCGATCTGCAGCACCACATGCCAGCCGGGCAGGTCACCGAAGGCCTGGACGCACTCCCGGTAGAAGGCGGGCTGCTTGGTGAAGGACGACCCCAGGGACACGAGGAGGACCCGCTCGGCGTCCGCCGGGCGCCGCCAGTCCCCCTGTGCGGCTCGGTCGCCCTGGCAGGCGCCGACGAACGTGTTGCGGTTCTTGTCGACCCGGTCGGCGTTCGGCTGAAGCACCTCGGGGATGAGGACGAGGCAGCGGTCGGGGCGGCCCATGAAGTCCTCGACACCGAGGTCCATGCCGCTGTCGGCGATCCAGCGCGCGAAGGTCTCGAAGAAGGCCTTGCCGCGCGGTGTCTGCTTCAGGGGCTCGAAAATCGCGTTGCCGACGTCCTCCGCGTACCCCTCCCAGCCCACGAGGTTCGGCGAGAGCTGCACGATCGGGACTCCCCAGCGGTGGGCCAGCGTCCGGGCCGGGTAGGCCGTGATGTCGTACAGCACCAGGTCCGGCTCGTCGCCCTCGTACGCGGCGGCGAGCTGTGGCTCCGCCTGTAAGGCGTCGGCGAGGAACGGCTCGATGTGGTCGATCGTCTCGGTCCCCCACGCGTCCGGGTCGTCGTCGGTGGGCAGCGTCGAGTTCCACAGCTTGGGCTCGGCACCCGTCTCGGCGACCTTCTCGGCGAAGGCGGGCGGGATCGCGTACGTGACCCGGTGACCGCGGGCGACGAGTTCCCGGATCACCTCGATGCTCGGGTTCACGTGCCCGTGGGCGGCGATGGAGAACATGGCGATGTGGGCAGGGCGTGGGGTGGTCATGTCTCCGACCTTAGGCGAGACGAGACGTCTCGTGCAAATCATTTTCGAGTCATGGAGAACGGGCTCGGATCACCTTGTTCTGAGGTCGTGCAGAACGGGCTCGGATCACCCTGCTGCCAGTACCTCGTGGAGTCGCAGCCACTGCGCGGGCGGCACCTCGCCGACGAGGACGTGCGGATCCAGGCGTGCGGCCCTGAACGCCGCGTCGACCCGGCGCCTTGGACGGTCCCGGCGCAGCGAGGCGTGCAGCGAGCCGCCGATCCCCGAGAAGCCCAGCTCGACCAGGTGCCGCCAGGCGGCGTACGCGGGCGGGTCGAGCAGCGGTGCGCGGCGCCGCTCGATGCGTACGATCCCGGCGTCCACCCGGGGCACGGGCCGGAACCGGGTCCTGGTGACCCGCCCGAGGAACCGCCACTCGATCCACGGCCAGGTGCGGACCGTCAGCAGGGTCCAACTCCCGTAGTCCCCAGTGCGTTTGCGCGCGTACTCGAGCTGGGTGAGGAGGGTGGCGTCCGTGAGGCCAGGAGCCCGCAGGCACCAGTCGACTACGGCCGCGGTGCGCGAGAAGGGCACGTTTCCGGCGACGGAGAAGGACGTACTCGGCGGCTTCGCGGTGAGGAAGTCCGCGCCGATCACGCGCACTTGAGGCGTTTCGGAAAATCGGGCGCGCAGGGCGGGTACGAGCCGTGGGTCGATCTCGTAGGCGAGCAGCTCCCAGCAGCGGGGCGCGAGCACGTCGGTCAACGCCCCTTTGCCCGCGCCCACTTCGAGCAGCAGGGGTGGCTGGTGCGGATGCGGTGCGGCGAGCCGGGCGAGGCGCTCGGCGGTGGCGCGGTCGGCGAGGAAGTTCTGCGAGAGGGTGCGGGAAACACGCGTGGGGCGGGCTGCCATGGCCTGCGGTCCTTGTCTTCCGTGGAGGGCATACGGGCAGACGAAGGCCCTGACCGGAGACAGGAGAAGAACGCGCAGGGCGGGCACGCGTCAGATGCGTGCCTGCTTCAAGGCGTACGAGAAGGGGCGTCCGGCGGCAGAGCCGTCAGCGGACGTGGATCCCCGGGCCGGTCAGGGCACCGGGGGCGCGACGCATCCGGATGGAGTACGTGCAGCCCCGGCCGTGACCGGAGAAGAAAATCGCGTTGATACCCACGAGCAGCACGCTAGGCGGGCCCGGAGCGGACGGACAACCGGTTTTCTCGCGCCCCGCGGCGCGGCCGCGGTCCCGTGACAGCGCGCAACGCTGATGGCACTCAACGCTGATAGCGAGCCAGCACCAGGTTCCCGTCCTCCACCAACCGCTCGCGCAACTCTCCCAGCCCGATGGCCCCGCTGTAGTACTCCTGGAGCGCGGGAGTCGCGACCTTGTCCTTCCACTCCGCGTAGCCTCGTACGGACTGAGCGGGCGCCGACCGAAGATGCGCGGCAAGCGCCGTACCCGTCGCCCACCCGTGCTCCTCGGTGTGCAGCGCGGGATCCCGGAGGGCCTCCGTGCCGGTCGGCAGCATCCAGTCGCCGAGCGCGAGCCCCACCATGTTCGCGGGCCGGAGCAGGAAGTCGATGAACTCGACGGCCTCCTTCTTGTGCGGGCTGTCCTGCGCAACGGACAGCGTCTGCGGACTCACGCCCTGACTCGGCCCGTCGGCGCCCGCCGGCGCGGGCAGCACCTGCCAGTCGAACCCCTTGGGTGCCTGCTGCACGATCTGCTGCCGGTACGAGAACCCGAGCGGGACCATCGCGTACTTCCCGCCGAAGAAGCCGGGCAGCGTGTCGGAGCCACCGCTGCCGAGAGTCGAACTGGACGCGCTGCCATCGGTGTTCACCTGGTCGTGGATGGTGCGCGGCACCACCTCGTCGGCCTCGCCGAAGCGGATCCGTACCTTGCCGTCCGCTTCCCGGTGGAACAGCTGCCCGCCACTCGACAGCGACAGGTTGAGCGTGGCCGAGACGGGTTCCTTGAGCGGCCAGGCCACGCCGTACTTCCCGTCCCCATCGCTCAGTTCGTCGGTGATCCTCCGGAACTCGCCCCAGCTCCACGGCTTTTCGGGCGTCGGAACGCGTACGCCGGACTCCTTGAGCCACGTGGCGTTGGCGATGAGGACGCGCGGCTCCTGGAGGAACGGCACGCCGTAGATCCCGTCCCCGAAGGTCACGGTCTCCCAACTCCGCTGCGGAATATCGGACTTGAGCCGCTCGGACAGGAGGTCGCGCAGATCCGCGAGATACCCGCCGTAGGCGAAGTCCGCGAGGTCGTCCGACGCGTCATGGATGATGTCCGGCGCCTCACCGCCCTCGAAGGAGGTCAGCAACTGGTCGTGGACGCTGTCCCAAGTCCCCTGTACATACTCGACCTTGACGTCCGGGTGACTGGCGTTCCACTCCTCCACCAGCTCCTTGTTGGCGTCGACGGACTCCTTCTGCCAGGCCAGGGACTGGAAGCGGAGGGTGACGCGGCCGTCCGCCGAGCCACGGTCGTCGCCGGAGCAGGCGGAGGTGCCGGTGAGCAGGAGCCCCACGACGACCAACGCGGTGAACCATCTCGTACGCATCAGCCCCGTACACGTCCTCGTACACGTCAGCCTCGTACACATCAGCTCTTCACCGCCCCGGCGAGCATGCCGCTCGTGATCCGTTTCTGGATGACCGCGAAGACGACCAGCGACGGCAGGGTCGCCAGGAACGCGGCCGCGGCCAGCGGCCCGAGATCCGCGACTCCCTCCGCACCGAGGAAGTGCGTGAGGACGACCGGCAAAGTCTGTTTCTCCGGGGTCTTGAGCAGGACGAGGGCGAAGAAGAACTCGTTCCAGGCGCTGATGAACGCGAACAGCGCCGTGGCCGCGATGCCCGGCGCCAGCAGTGGCGCGGTGATCGAGACGAGCGTCCGCACCTTGCCCGCGCCGTCCACCGCCGCCGCTTCCTCCAGCTCGGTCGGCAAGGCCCGTACGTACCCCACGAGCATCCACAACGCGAACGGCAGCGCCCACACCACGTACACCATGACCAGCCCCGGTACGGAGTTGATCAGCCGGAGGTTCTTCAGGACCAGGAACAGCGGGATGATCACCAGCACGAACGGGAACGCCTGGCTGACCACGACCCACCCCGTCGCCGCCTTCGCGAGCCGTGTCCGGTGCCGGGCCATGACGAACGCCATCGGGGTCGCGATCAGTACCGCGATCACCGCCGCCCCGAGCGCCGCGACCAGGGAGTTGAGCGCGGCGTCCGGGAGCGGCTGCTCGTCGAAGGCCTGCCGGAAGTTGGCGAGGGTCGGGTCCTTGGGGATCCACGTCGGGTGCAGAATGCCCAGTTCGCGCGGCGGCTTGAACGCCGTGGAGACAAGCCAGAGGAAGGGGAAGGTCAGGAAGACGAGGTACGCGAAGAGGGCAAGGTACTGACCCACGCGGGCCTGCTTGCTGGTCCGGAGGCCGGAAACCCCTTTGCCCGTACGGGAGTTCATTGCCCTCATGCGCGACGTCACGCGTCCTCGCCTCCCCTCAGCCGGCCGACCAGGTAGAAGGCGAGGATCACCGAGATCACCGCGACCATCACGCACCCCATCGCCGCCGCGTAGCCGAACTGGCCGTAGCGGAAGGCCTCTTCGTACGCGAACAGCATCGGCAGCCGGGTGCGGCCGCCCGGGCCACCGTTGGTCAGTACGTACACCAGGGCGAACGAGTTAAAGTTCCAGATCAGGTTGAGCGCGGTGACGGCTAGCGCGACCGGCTTCAGGGCGGGCCAGGTGACCGTGCGGAAGCGGCGCCAGGCACCGGCGCCGTCCATCGCAGCCGCCTCGTGGAGTTCACGCGGGGTGTTCTGCAGTCCGGCGAGCAGGGCGACCGTCGTCTGGGGCATGCCCGCCCAGACGCCGACGACGATCACCGCGGGCAGGGCGGTCGCCAGGCCGCTCAGCCAGTCGCGGCCGTCGCCGAGACCCAGGTCGCGGATCGTCTCGTTGAGGATGCCCGCGTCCGCGTTGTAGACGAGCCGCCACATGATGCCGACCACGACCTCGGGCATGGCCCACGGGATGATGGCGAGGGCCCGCGCCAGCCAGCGCAGCCTCAACTCCTGGTTGAGCAGGAGCGCCAGGCCGAGCGCGAGCAGGAACTGCGGGACCGTCACGCCCACGGCCCACAGCAGACCGATCTGGAACGAGTCCCAGAACAGCGTGTCGTGCAGCACGTCCTGGAAGTTGAGGGTCCCGATCCACTGCGTGGGCTCGGTCCGGCCCGACTGGGAGTCGGTGAACGCCAGCGCGATCCCGTAGAGGAGCGGTCCCACGCTGAGCACCAGGATCGGGATCAGCGCGGGCAGCACCAGGAACCAGGCGCCGTGGTCGACGGGACGGCCGCCCGGGCCGCCGCCGCCGGCTCCCGCTTTCGGCGCACGTTTCGTTGACCGCGTCCTCGCCGTCGCCAATGTCACGGAGTCGGCTCCTTTTGGGCGGCTCATGGTGGTCTGGCCCGCCTGACGGCCTCCGTCATGGTCGTGAAGCCCGAGTAGGTCGTCAAGGCACCGCGCACACGGTCCGACCTGTGCGAATGCGACACTGACCGACGGATGGCGTGAACACGACGCCGTACGCGCGCCATACGCGCAAGGACACGGAGGTGCAGGATGGACGAGGCACAGGCGCGGGACGTGCTGGCCGCGGCGGACGTACTGCCCGGTCCGGCGCGGGACGCACAGCTCCTCGCCCTGGGCGAGAACGCGGTGTTCGCCGCCGGTGACCTGGTGGTCAAGGTGGGCCGCAGCGCCGAACTCCTCGACCGCGCGCGCCGGGAGCTGGACATCGCGGTCTGGCTGGCCGACGCGGGCGTCCCCGCGGTGCGCGCCGCCGAGACCGAGCCACTGTTGGTGAACGGTCACCCGGTGACGGTGTGGCACCGGCTGGCCGATCCCGTACGCCCCGCCGAGCCCCGCGATTTGGCCGAACTACTGCGGGCGGTGCACGCGCTTGCGGCCCCCTCTTTCCCTTTGCCGCCCCGCGAGCTGCTGAACGGCGTGGAACGCTGGCTGCGGCTCGCGGGCGAGGCGATCGACCCGGCGGACGCCGCGTATCTGCGCGAGCGCCGGGACGGTTTCGCGGTGGCCGCCGCCGCGTTGATCCCGCACCTTCCTCCCGGCCCGATCCACGGCGACGCCCTCCCCCGCAATGTCCACGTGGGCCCCGACGGCCCGGTCCTGGTCGACCTGGAGACCTTCTCCGCCGACCTTCGCGAACACGACCTGGTGGTCATGGCCCTGTCCCGCGACCGATACGGGCTGGCGGCCGAGGCGTACGACGCGTTCACGGAGACGTACGGCTGGGATGTGCGCGAGTGGGACGGCTGCGGCGTGCTGCGCGGGGCGCGCGAGACGGCCAGCTGCGCCTGGGTCGCCCAGCACGCGCCGAGCAATCCGAAGGCGCTGGCGGAGTTCGAGCGCCGGGTGGCGTCGCTGCGGGACGGCGACGAAACGGTTCGCTGGTATCCCTTCTGAGCGGGTCCGGGGAAGCGCGCTGCGGTTCGGGTGCGCCCCGAAGGGGCGCGGGGCTGTGACATGTGCGGCTCCGCCGCGTGGGCGCGACCAGCCACGACGCACTCGCAGACGAAAACGCTGCTGTGGCGGACTTTCCGCGGAGCACTCGGACAGCCGGTCAGCCTCGCCCACGGATCGTCCCGGCTGCCCGGTGCAGCTCGGCGAGCACCGTGCGTACGGCCTTTCGCGCCGTGCGCTCCGGACGGTGAAGCGCGTCGATGTGCCGCCGGGCCTGGACGCCGCTGAGCGGCTTGAGCACCAGCGCGGGATGCGGGCGGGTGGTCCAGCGGGGCATCAGGGCGACGCCCCCGCCGGCGGCCACGGCCTCGGCGACCACGGCGAACTCGTTGATGCGGTGGGCGAGCTGGAGCCGCCGGCCCGCCGCGGTGGCGATGGCCTCGATAGTGGCCATGAGCGGGAAGCCGTCGTGCACGGTGATCCAGGGCTGATCGGCCACATCGCGCGGCACGAGCCGCCGCTTGGCCGCCAGGGGGTGGTCCGCGGGCATGGCCACATCGAGCGGTTCACGCAGGAGCGTGGTGGCGGTCACGGTACGCGACCACGGCGGGGCGTGTTCGAGGCGGTGGGCCAGCACGAGGTCGTACTCCCGGGTCAGCGGCGGGAAGTCGTCCTGCGCGACGTCCTCGTCGGCGAGGGAGAGCCGAGGCCCGCCGGGCGCGGCCAGACCCCGTAGCAACAACGGAAAGAACGCCGAGCCCGCGCTGTGGAAGGCCGCCACCGACACCTCGCCGTCCGGCCGGTCGACGAACTCGGCGACCGTGTGCCGCGCGCGCTCCAGGGCCGTCTCCACCTCGATCGCCGCGCCTGCCAACGCCTGCCCGGCATCGGTGAGCACCAGCCGCCGCCCCTCGCGCTCGGTGAGCGGGACGGAAATCGCGCGCTGCAGCAGCCGCAGCTGCTGGGAGATCGCCGAGGGCGTCACCAGCAGGGCCTCGGCGACCGCCGTGACACTGCCCAGTTCGCCCAGCTCACGGAGGATGCGCAGCTGCCGTTCGTCCATGCCCTCAGCCTAGAGATCAATGTAGGGAAGCTAAAGGGTCGCTTAAGAAGTTGGCTCTGGGCTTCAGGGATACAGGGGTGCAGGGTAGGCGGGTGCCCGATGCCCGCCGTACCGATGCGGTACTTCTCCTTGTCGCCCTCGTCTGGGGTTCCAGCTATCTCTCCGCCCAGACGGCCACCGCCGTACTCCCCGTCCTGGTGGTGCTGTTCGCCCGGTACGCGCTGTCCGCGCTCGCGTGTCTGGGACTGGTCGCGGCCCGACCGGGGTCCGGCGGGTGGACCCGGGACGAGCTCCGGGTCGGTGTGCCCCTGGGGGTGACGCAGGCGGCCGTCCTGGTAGTGGAGACGTACGGCGTCGCCCACACGAGTGCCGCCAACGCGGGCCTGATCATCAGCCTGACGATCGTGCTCACTCCCCTCCTCGACCGCACGGGTCACCACGGCGGCCTGCCCCTCTCCTTCTACGCGGCCGCAGGCGTGTGTCTGCTGGCCGTCGGCCTCCTCATGTCGGGCAACGGTTTCCACGCTCCCCGCCTCGGCGACCTGCTGATGCTCGCCGCCGCGGTGGTACGGGCGGTGCACGTCGCGCTCGTCGGCCGACTCACCGCGCACCGCGCGATCCGCCCGCTCCAACTGACCACCGTGCAGACCCTTGTCGGCTCGGCGCTGTTCGTCGTACCCGCCGCCGGCGACCTGCCGGCCCTCGCCCATGTCGGTGCCGCCGGCTGGGCGCAGCTGCTCTATCTCGCCCTGTTCTGCAGCGTGTTCGCCTTCCTCGCGCAGACCTGGGCCGTCCAGCGCACGTCGGCCAGCCGCGCCAGCCTGCTGCTGGGTACCGAACCGGTCTGGGCCGTGGTGATCGGTATCGGCCTCGCAGGCGAACGCTTCACCGTGCTCACCGGTCTCGGCGCGGCCCTGATGGTCGCCGGAACGTACTGGGGCCAGGCCGTCGAACGCGCCCACCGCCATCCCACGAAGACCCCGGACAACACGCAGAGCCCCGAAGAAAGCAACGCAGAGAACGAAGAGGCCCCCGCATGCCTGACACCGACACCGACACCGACACCGACACCGGCACCGGCACCGGCACCGGCAGCAACACCCACGACCACGACGACACCCACGCCCACGCCCACGACACCTACGACCGTCTGATCACCCTGCTCGACACCTCCTCCATCGCCTACGAACTCATCGACCACGAGCCGGAAGGCAGCACCGAGGCCGTCTCAGCGCTGCGCGGCCACCCGGAGTCCGAGGCCGCGAAGTGCATCGTGCTCAGGGTCAAGGTCGACCGCCGGACCACGCGCCACGTCCTCGCTGTCGTCCCCGGAGACCGACGCGTGGACCTCGACGCCATCCGCGCGCTCTACACCGCCCGCTACGCCGGATTCACTGACGCGGCCACCGCCGAGCGGCTGGCGCAGGCCGTCCCAGGCACCGTCCTCCCGTTCAGCTTCGACCCCAGCCTCGAACTCGTCGCCGATCCGGAGGTCGTCGCCCAGCCGCGTCTCTACTTCAACGCCGCCCGCCTCGACCGCTCCCTGGCCATGTCCGGCCCCGACTACGCCCGGCTCGCCGAGCCACGGGTCGAGCGCATCGCGAGTCCGAGTCCGAACGCGAGCACACCGGGCACGACCCCGAACCCGAGCCCGCCGAGCACGACCTCGGTGTGACCGACCCGCTCAGCCCCCGTCAGACCCGCTCGTCCGCCAAGTCCCGCACCGGCCACGTCCCGTCCACCACCGCGTTCGGGTCGCCCTTGCGGCGCAGGAAACTCTGGAAGTCGGCCGCCCACTCCGCGTACCACTCGATCTGGCGGCGGTGCAGCTCCGCCGGGCCGAGCGCCGCGACCTTGGGGTGGCGGCCGGCTATCGCGTGGGCGAGGCGGGCCGCGGCCAAAGCGTCCGCCGAGGCGTCGTGGGCGGATTCGAGCGCGACCCCGTACTCCCCGCAGACCGCTTCGAGGTTCCGTTTGCCGCGGCGGTAGCGGTCCACGGAGCGGTCGATCGTGTACGGGTCGATGACCGGCGCGGGAGCGAGGCCGCCGAGCCGCTCGCGCAGCGACGGCAGTTCGTACCGCCGCAGCTCCGCGGAGAGCAGGGTCAGGTCGAAGGCCGCGTTGTAGGCGACGACCGGCACGCCCGTCTGCCAGTACGAGACGAGGACCGCGGCGATCGCGTCGGCCACCTCGTCGGCGGGCCTGCCCTCGGCCGCCGCCCGTTCGTTGCTGATCCCGTGCACCGCCACCGCGTCCGCCGGAATCTCCACCCCCGGATCGGCCAGCCATTCGCGGCTCCCGACCGGCTCTCCGCCCCTGACCTCGATCACCGCTCCCGTGACGATGCGCGCCTCGCGCGGATCGGTCCCGGTCGTCTCCAGGTCGAAGCCGATCAGCAGCTCCCCGTGCCAGCCCATGCCGGCCCCCTTCTTCATGGTGCGTTCCCCCAGTGACCACCACGATCCCATGTGCCACTGACAATCCGAGGACCGCGTTCCGCTTAGCGGTGGCCCGGGAGGGGGAGTTGTCAGGACACAGGCCGTGAATCAGCCCAAGCCACCTCGAACTCCTCGCGGTACGTCCCGAAAAGGCCTTCTTCACCGGCATCGTCCGGCTTGAGCACTCGCGCCCCGCCGCGCAGCACGAGCACCGGCGCCTCCATCCCGCGCGTCCGGCGCAGGTAGGACTGCACGACCGCGACCCCGTCCGAGCCGTCCCCGTCGACGAGGTACGCCGTGAAGCGGGGCGTCTCGTCGTAGACCTGGATCTCGAAGGCGCCGGGGTCGCGGAGTCGGGCGCGGACCCGGCGCATGTGCAGGATGTTCATCTCGACGGAGCGGCTCAACTCGCCTCTCTTTATGCCGAGTTCACGCTCGCGCCGCTTCACCGCGCTGGAGGCGGGGTTCAGGAAGAGCAGCCGGACCCGGCACCCGGACTCGGCCAGTCGCACGAGCCGCCGCCCGGAGAAGTTCTGCACGAGGAGGTTCAGACCGATGCCGATGGCGTCGAGGCGACGCGCGCCGCCGAAGAGGTCCTCGGCGGGGAACTGCCGCAGCAGGCGCACCCGGTCAGAGTGCACGCCCACCACGTCCGCGTACCGGTCGCCGACCAGATTCTCGACGGCGTCGACGGGCAGCCGCCGCGCCGACGGTACGTCGCTGCCCGCGCCGAGTATCTCCAGGAGCTTCGCGGAGGCGCGCTCGGCCTGGGCGAGGACGGCCTCGGAGAGGGCGCGGTTGCGGGAGACGACGTTGCGGGTGACTTCCAGTTCGTCCAGGGCGAGTTCGACGTCCCGGCGCTCGTCGAAGTACGGCTCGAAGCACGGCCAGTGCTGCACCATCAGCTCGCGCAGCTGGGGCAGGGTGAGGAAGCTGAGCACGTTGTCGTCGGCGGGGTCCAGCAAGTAGCCCTTGCGGCGGCTGACTTCGCGTACCGCGACGGCGCGCTGCACCCACTCCTGGCCGGCGGGTCCGGCGGCGGCGACCACCCAGTCGTCCTCGCCGTGGACCGGTTCGTAGATCGGGCGCAGAACGGCGGCCACGACGGCGCGCAGCCGCTGTTCGACCAGGTTCAGCCAGATGTAGGCCCGCCCGGCCCGCTGGGCGCGCGTACGCACCTCGCGCCAGGCGTCGGCGCCCCAGTCCAGTTCCGCTCCGATCTCCATCGGGCGTGCCAGGGACACCGCTCCGGGCGGGGCATCCGAGGAGTTCCCCTCGTGACCTCCGTCACCAGGGGGCAACTCCAGCCCTCCGGACCCCACCCGCGCACCGCCTTCCGCTCCCCCGAGCACTCCCCCAGCCAACGATCAAGGAAGGGTACTCCGGGAGCGGTCGGCGGTGCAGCCGGATGGACAGGTAGTTTCTCAACTACCGGATTCCACATGCCCGTTCTGGTCGGCGAGCTCCGGCGGGGTGAGCGGATTCATAGCGGTGACGTCCCGCGGGGCGATCGAGAAGCCCTGCCAGTGGACCGGCATGGGCTGCTGGTCCTCGTCCCGGGCGACGTGGTGGAAGCCCACGTTGACCCAGGCCACGGGGTGCGTGAGGGCCTGTCCGTTGACCCACTTGTCGACGGACTTGCCGCCTCCGGTACCGCAGTTGCGCAGGTTGTTGCTGGCGAACTGCTCGCACTTCTTGTACTGGGTGAAGTAGACGTCGTGCTTGGTGTAGCTGCGGCCCGGGTACTTGGTGGTGGCGCCCGGCACGAACTCGTACGAACGGGCGTGGTTGTCCTTGTTCTTGCCGACCGTGCTGACCACGCGCCACCAGCGCATGTTCTTGGCGTCGCCGGCGAGTTCCTTGGTGACCTTCGTGCGGGTGGTCTTGTTGCGCGGGGCCGCGCCGCCCGACGCGGGCGGGCTGACCACGGAGTCGTACTGCTCGACGTTGTTCTTCGAGGAGCCGTCGAGGCCGAAGTTGAGCCGCCAGAAGACGTTGTGGCTGTGGCTGGTGGCGTAGTCCTTGGCGCCCTTGCCGATCGGCCAGCCGCGGCCGTCGCCGGCGTCGTAGTCCTCGGGCGCGAGGGTGCCGGTGGCGCCGACGTTCATGTTGATCGTGCCGTCGTCCTGGAAGCGCCACTCGGTCATGTACTCGTACCAGCCGACCTGGTTGACCGTGTAGACGAGCAGGTCCTTGCCCTGCTTCTGCCAGACCTTGTTCGCCGAGTCGCCCTGCATACGGTAGGCGTGGCCTCGCGCGCGGGTCGTGGTGCACAGGCCCTTGACGTTCGGGTTCGCCGGGTCCCCGTCCGGGACCTTGACGGTCTTGATGGTGCCGCCGGGGCACTCTCCGGGGGCCAGGTTCATCAGGCCCGTTCCGAAGCCGAAGCCCGTGAGGTCGTCGTACTCGACCGAACCGTCGTCGTAGGGGACGTGGATCTGGCCGAGCTTCCCGCTGGTCAGGACGCGTATGGGACGGGCTTCACCCTTGGGCTGGTACGAGACGTTCTCCAGGACGAGCCCGGCCTCGCTCTCGTAGTGCCAGCACATCGTCCAGGTGGTGCCGGTGGAGAGTTTCTGCTCGATCTTGTACGCCGCGCTGCAGTCGGCGGCCGCCGCGGGGGCGGCCTTGGGTGCTGCCTCGGGCTGGGCGACGGCCGGTCCCGCGGACGTAGCGGCGCCGACGGTCAGGGCGGCCACGGAGAGGCCCACCATCGTCCGCCCGCGGGCGCGGCTGATTCTGTTCACGCGCATTAAGAAATGACTCCCTTACAGAGGAGCGTGAGTTGGGAAAGTGAACTCAGGGCGATGAACGAAGGTCGCTGACTGGAGACCCGTTCAGCCGATCCTGGTGACCTTGCGGGCGCTCAGGTCGACCACCAGGTCACGGCTGTCGATCCAGGGCCCGTTCTTGACCTTCACGAAGAGTCGCAGGCAGCGGTGCTCGCCGCAGTCGGCGATGGCGGCCGGCATGCCCGGGCTCGCCCGGAAGACCATGCTGCTGAGCGTCAGCTGGTCAGGAGTGGTCAGCTCCTTGCCGGTGGCGTCCTTGTAGTCCGCCTTCAGGCCGGCGCCGAGCGGGTCGGCGATCAGGAGCTGTGTGGCCTCGATGGTCTCGGCGCGGCTGAGCGGCGGCTGAACGCCCTGCTGGGTGTCGGTCCCCTCGACCTTGCCGGTGTCGAGGTTGACGGTCTTGGTGACGAGCGAGTCGTCCTTGTAGTCGTAGAACGACACGTCGGCGCGGCGCGGCGCGTCGGGGTCGTCCAGTTCGTCCGCCTCGGGCTCGGCGAGGTTGACGGTGATCCGCTGCGGGCCCCGGTCCCCTTCGACGTTCTCGCTGGTGCGCAGCAGCTGCCGGTCCAGGGCGAGCTGCTCGACGCGCTTGGTCTCGTCGTCGGTGAGCGGGTCACGTCCCTTGCCCGTGTCACCGTCGGCGGGGGCCTGCTCGACGACGCCCGGCTGCACTGCGGTCTGGCCCTGGCCCTGGCCTTGATCCTGCCCCGCCTGCTGGGAGGTCTGGCCGGCTCCCTGGCCACTGCCCGAGTCGTCGGCGCCCGCCGAACCCGGCAGAGTGATCGCGACCATCACGGCGGTCCCGGCGACCGCGATGCCCGCGCCCGCCATCACCTTGCCCAAATGGCGGTGCACTATGTTGCGCACATTCCCCCCACTCCTCCTATTGCCCTAGGAGTCCCTTGAATCCCACTGGTCGGCATACCTCGTATGCACGGGTCAACCGGTAAGAGGGAGGTAAGTCATAGGTGGTTCCATCACTTTCGGGGAGACTCGGGCGGGAGTCGCCCCACGCGGCATCGCACAACTGGAAGAGTTGCATCCATGCAGGTCTGGCCTGGACAGGCGTACCCACTCGGTGCCACGTACGACGGCGCCGGCACCAACTTCGCGGTCTTCTCGGAGGCCGCGGACCGAATCGAACTGTGTCTGCTGCACGACGACGGCTCCGAGACGGCCATAGAGCTGCGCGAGAGCGACGCGTTCGTACGGCACGCGTACCTGCCCGGCATCATGCCGGGCCAGCGGTACGGCTTCCGCGTGCACGGCCCGTACGCGCCGGAGCGCGGGCAGCGCTGCAATTCGGCGAAGCTGCTGCTCGACCCGTACGCGCGCGCCATAAGCGGTGGCATCGAGTGGGGCGAGGAGGTGTACGGCTATCACTTCGGGTCGCCGAACAAGCGCAACGACCTGGACTCGGCTCCTCACACGATGACCTCGGTGGTGGTCAACCCGTACTTCGACTGGGGCGACGACCGGCGCCCGCGCACCGAGTACCACCACACGCTGCTCTACGAGGCCCATGTGAAGGGTCTGACGATGCGGCACCCGGGGCTGCCCGACGAACTGCGCGGCACGTACGCGGCGCTCGCGCATCCGGCCATCATCGAACACCTGACCGAGCTGGGCGTCACGGCACTGGAGCTGATGCCCGTTCACCAGTTCGTGAACGACCACCGTCTGGTGGACATGGGCCTCAACAACTACTGGGGCTACAACACGATCGGCTTCTTCGCCCCCCACAACGCGTACGCCTCCTGGGGTGACCGCGGGCAGCAGGTCCTGGAGTTCAAGTCGGCCGTACGAGCGCTGCACGAGGCCGGTATCGAGGTCATCCTGGACGTGGTCTACAACCACACGGCCGAGGGCAACCACCTGGGGCCGACGCTGTCCTTCCGGGGCCTCGACAACGCCTCGTACTACCGGCTCACGGACGATCCCCGCTACTACATGGACACCACGGGGACGGGCAACTCGCTGCTCATGCGCTCCCCCCACGTGCTGCAGCTGATCATGGACTCGCTGCGCTACTGGGTCACCGAGATGCACGTCGACGGGTTCCGCTTCGACCTCGCGGCGACCCTGGCCCGCCAGTTCCACGAGGTGGACCGGCTGTCGTCGTTCTTCGACCTGGTACAGCAGGACCCGGTGGTCTCCCAGGTGAAACTGATCGCGGAGCCCTGGGACGTGGGCGAGGGCGGCTACCAGGTGGGCAACTTCCCGCCGCTGTGGACCGAGTGGAACGGGAAGTACCGCGACACCGTACGGGACATGTGGCGGGGCGAGCCGCGCACGCTCGCGGAGTTCGCGTCCCGGCTGACGGGGTCGTCGGACCTCTACCAGGACGACGGGCGCCGACCGCTGGCCTCGATCAACTTCGTGACCTGCCACGACGGCTTCACGCTGAACGATCTCGTGTCGTACAACGAGAAGCGCAACGACGCCAACGGCGAGGACAACCGCGACGGCGAGAGCCACAACCGGTCGTGGAACTGCGGGGTCGAGGGCGAGACCGACGACCCGGAGGTCCTCGAGCTACGGGCACGTCAGATGCGGAACTTCACCGCGACACTGCTGCTCTCCCAGGGCGTGCCGATGCTCAGCCACGGCGACGAGTTCGCGCGCACGCAGCGCGGCAACAACAACGCGTACTGCCAGGACAACGAGCTGGCCTGGGTGCCGTGGCCCGAGGACGGCAGCGAGTTGCTGGAGTTCACGCGCGAGATGGTGCGGCTGCGCCGCGAGCACCCCGTGTTCCGGCGGCGTCGGTTCTTCCACGGCCGGCCCGTGCAGGGCACCCACGACGAGCTGTCGGACATCGCCTGGTTCACCCCCGCGGGTGAGGAGATGACCCAGCGCGACTGGAACTCGACGCAGGCGCGTGCGCTGTCCGTGTTCCTCAACGGCAACGCGATCTCCGAGCCGGGCCCGCGCGGTGAGCGCATCTGCGACGACTCGTTCCTGCTGATGTTCAACGCCTCACCGAAGACGACCGAGTTCGTGGTGCCGGTCAATCACGGGCGGCAGTGGCAGGTCGTGGTCGACACGGCCCGCTCGGAGGGGGTGGACCCCGCGACGGCGGCGAAGGTGAAGGCGGGCGACCGGCTGTCGCTGGTGGACCGGAGCATGATGGTCCTCCAACGACCTGCCTGAACTGATGGGCAAAGTCCGACGGTTCCCCGCGCCCCTCAAGGGGCGCGGGGCTGCAACATCATGCGGCTCCGCCGCGTGGGCGCGCCCAGCCACAACGGACCCGCGGCTTCAGTACTGCCTTCACTGCCCTTCCCGCGGAGCGGTGGCGTGTCGATGACACGAAAGGCCGCTGGGCGGGTACGTAGGTTCCCATGACACCTGAGCGTCCCGATCCGGTGGCCCCCGCCGTGCCGACCGCCACCTACCGGCTGCAGCTGCAGCCGGAGTTCCCGTTCGCGGCGGCCGAGGCGGCCGTGCCGTATCTGGCCTCGCTCGGGGTCTCCCATCTGCATCTGTCGCCGGTCCTGGAGGCCGTTCCGGGGTCGGGGCACGGCTACGACGTCGTGGACCACGCGCGCGTGCGCGGCGAACTGGGCGGCGAGGCGGGGCTGCGGTCGCTGTCGCGCACCGCGCGGGAGCACGGTCTGGGCCTGGTGGTGGACATCGTGCCGAACCACATGGCGATGGCTCCGCGTCACAACCGCGCCCTGTGGGAGGTGCTGCGCGAGGGCCCGGACTCGCCGTACGCGCGCTGGTTCGACATCGACTGGCAGGCCCAGGAAGGGCGGATGCTGCTGCCGGTGCTCGGCGGGCCGCTCGGCGCGGAGCTCGGCCACCTGGAGGTCGACGGCGACGTCCTGCGCTACTACGACCACGCGTTCCCGCTGCGCGCCGGCACCGAGCACCTGCCCCTGACTGAGCTGGTGGACGCGCAGTGGTACCGCCTGGCGTGGTGGCGGCTGGCCCGTACCGAGCTCAACTACCGCCGCTTCTTCAGCATCTCGGAGCTCATCGGGGTGCGCGTCGAGGACCCGGAGGTGTTCGCGGCCACGCACGCGAAGATCCTTGAGCTGCTGCACGAGGGCGTGGTCGACGGCCTGCGGATCGACCACCCGGACGGCCTCTCCGACCCGGACGCGTACCTCCGCCGCCTCCACGAGGCGACGGGCGGCCGCTGGACCGTGGTCGAGAAGATCCTCGCGGACGGCGAACCGCTGCCCGCCGCCTGGCCGGTCGCGGGCACCACCGGCTACGACGCGCTGCGGCACGTGGACGGCCTCTTCACGGACCCGGCGGGCGCCGGGGAACTCCTCGGCCAGTACCGGCGGTACGCGGCCCCTCAAGCCGACCGGGGCGGCGTCTGGGAGGCGACGGTGCGGCGGGCCGCGTACAAGGTGGTCCATCACGAGCTGGCCACCGAGATCGACCGCCTCACCCGCGAGGCGAGCCGCCTGTGCCGCACCTCGCCCGACCCGGCGCTGCGCGACCACGCCCCCTGGGCCCTGCGCACCGCGCTGCGGGAGCTCCTGGTCCGCCTCGAGGTCTACCGGCCCTACGCCTCCGGCGACGCCGCGTCCGTCGTCACCGAGGAGGCCGCGGAGGAGGCCCGGCAGGCCTTCCGGGTGCCCGAGGAGGCACACGCGGTGGATCTCGTACGGGATTTCGTGCTCGGCCGGATCGGCGACGGGCCCGCCTACGAGGGGTTCCGGGCCCGGTTCGCGCAGACAGCGTCGGCGCTGCGGGCGAAGTCCGTGGAGGACACGGCGTTCTACCGGTACGTGCCGCTGCTGTCGGCGACCGAGGTGGGCGGCGAGCCGGTGTCCCCGGCCGTGTCCCCGGAGGTCTTCCACGCCTACTGCGCGCGCGTGCAGCGTGACTGGCCGGCCACCGGCACCGTGCTGTCCACCCACGACACGAAGCGCAGCGCCGATGTACGGGCGGCGATCTCGGTGCTCACACAGGTCCCGCTGCGCTGGGCCGACCTGCTCGCCGAGGTGACCGGGCGGACGGCGGTCGATGGACTGGCGGCGCCCGATCCCCAGGTGGCCTGGGCCGCGTGGCAGACCGCCGTCGGACTCGGTCCCGCCGCCGAGGAGCGGCTCCAGGGCGCGTTGCTGAAGCATGTCCGGGAGGCGGGTCTGGTCACCGCGTGGACCGAGCAGGATCCCGCGTACGAGGCCTCTGTGACGGCTTTCCTGAAGGCGGGGCCGTGCGGGGCGCCCGGGCAGCGCGTGGCCGGGTTCAGGAGCTCCCTGGAGCCGTACGTGCGGGCGAACGTCCTGGGGGCCGCGCTCGTCCACCTGACGATGCCGGGTGTGCCGGATCTCTATCAGGGCACGGAGGTCGAGTACCGGGCCCTGGTGGACCCGGACAACCGGCGGCCCGCGCACTTCCCGCCGAAGGACTCGGAGGGCCTGTCCGCCGAGAAGGCCGCGCTCACGACGACCGCGGTGCGGCTGCGCGGGCGGCGGCCTTCCGCGTTCGGCGAGGCGGCGACGTACACGCCGCTCCTCGCGGAGGGCCCGGGTGCCGCCCACTGTGCGGCGTTCGTGCGCTCCGGAGAGGTGATCACAGCCGTCACGCGGCTGTCGCTGCGCCTGGAGGAGGCGGGTGGCTGGCGCGACACGGTGCTTGCGCTGCCGGCGGGGCGGTGGGCCGATCTGCTCACCCCGGGGCGGGAGTTCACGGGACACGCGCGCGTGGAAGCGCTTTTCGAGCCGCTGCCCGTGGTGCTCCTGGAGCGGGTCGGTGACGGCTCCGACTCCGGCTCCGGGGAGGGAGCGTGATCAGGCACTCCGGAGCGCGTCGCCGACTTGGTCCCCCCTGCTGGCGGTAAATGCTGCTGGGCGCCCCCTGAAGGCGCCCCTTCACGTCCTTGACAGGTCACCAGGACCGTGGACTACTGCGGATTGCGACGCCGGGCGGACCAAGACGGGGGTGAGTCTCCTGCCGGAGCTGCGCTACCCCAGTGTGACCGAACTCGTCTCCTCCGCCCGGGCGTTGGCGGCCCACCGGCCGGGTCTCTGCTCCCTCAGACAGGTCGGCGCCTCGCGCGCGGGCCGGCCTCTGAACCTGCTCTCCGTGGGCCACGCCGAGCGTTCCGTGCTGGTCGTCGCGGGCGCCCACGCCAATGAGCCCACCGGCGGCTCCACCCTCCTGTCGCTGGCCGAACGGGTCCAGCGCGACCGGCAGTTGCGGGTCGACGCCTCCTGGCACTTCCTGCTCTGCGCGGACCCGGACGGCGCCAGCCTCCATGTGACGCCGGCGCCGCGCACACTGTTCGACTACCACCTCGGCTTCTTCCGCCCGGCCGGCCCCGAACAGCCCGAGTGGTCCCCGTCCGTGCTGCCGCCCGACCGGCTGCCGCCCGAGACGCGCGCCCTCACCGGGGTCATCGACGAACTCCGCCCCTACCTCCAGGTGTCCCTCCACGGCACCGATCTGGGCGGCAGCTGGGTGCAGCTGACGAAGGACATCCCCGGCCTCGCCGAGCCGTTCGCCAAGTCCGCGGCGGAGCTGCACATCCCGGTCGAGACGGGCGCCTCGGACGCAGCCGGCTGGCCGGCCTCCGGTCCCGGTGTGCACGTGATGCCCGCGCCCGGCACGGACGCGGCATACCCGAGCATGCCCGACGACGCCCGGCACAGCACCTGGTACCACGCACACCGGTACGGCGGCCTGACCGCGGTCGTCGAGGTACCGATGTGGGCGAGCGACCTGGTGGACGACCCCGCGCCGCATCCCGCCCCGGCGGCGGCGATGCGACGCCTGGCGCTCCGGCTCCGCCAGGACGCGCTCCAGGTGGAGAGCGTCCTGGCCGAGGCGCTGCCACGTCTTCCGGGGCCCGACGGCCCTCTCCTGCGCGCCGCCAAGTGGGCGCTGGAACTGGTGCCGGGGCTGGCCGGCGACTGGGTCCGGACGCCGCCCGCGGACACGACGATGGCGTACCTCAGCAGTGTCGACGCGTTCGGCCGCCGGCTCCCCCTGCGGGCGGCGGCGATGCTCCTGCGGGTCCTCCAGGAGACCGACGACCGGGCGGCGCCCCACCTGGAACGGCTGGTCGCGTCCTGGAGCGAGGACTTCGCCGAACACTTCCGGGCGCGCTGGGTGCCGTTGGAACACCAGATCGAGCACCAGAGCCGCACAGTGATGGCGGCTGCGCGGCACGCGCGGGGCGGGGCAGGGCGGCCTGAGGCACGCACGCGTGGAGGCCGATGACGGCCACGCGCGTGCCTCACTTCCCGGTGGCTCAGTCCGCCAGCGCGAACACCCCTCCCGTCTGTGCCGCCATCACACAGGAGTTGGAGAAGGTCTTCTTGTAGGTGACCGGGCGGCCGCCCCACTCTCCGCGCGCGGACACGGTCACCGGGGCGTAGATCATCGGGCAGTAGCCGTCCTTCGGCGGGATGCGGCCGACGTCACCGTCCGCGGTCCGGAGCTCCTCGCAAGCCGGTACCGCCTGCGCGTGTCCCCGGGGCGGATCGCAGCGCAGCAGTGTGCCGCGAGGGGTGCCCGAGCGGGTGTCGTCGCCACTGGTGACCGTGACGTAGAGCCAGTCGTCGGGGATCGCCCCGTGGGGGGCCGCCTGAACCGGGACCGCTGCCGCGGCGAGCAGGGCACACGCCGCCAGCAGACCGTTGCGTACCGCTTTGATGGTTGTAGTCATGCCCTATGCATCGGCACGGCGGGCCCCGGAACCCACCGGACTCACTCGAACGGCACTTCGGCCCTCGCCGGGGGCGCGTCGATCGGACGCGCGCCGGGCCGCGCCCCGGGGACACGCCGCTGGGCCAGTTCGAACGCGGCGAGCACCACCCGCGCCTGGTACTCGACCTGCCGCGCGACGGGGATCCAGCGCGCCCCGTGCCCGTCGTGGTAGTCCGCGCACCACTCGTCGATGAGCCGGTCGAGGTCCGCCGTCGCGCCGGACGGGTCGTGCCCCGCGACGGTCACGAGCTGGTGGAGCAGCCCAGCGGTGCGCAGCGCTATCCGCCGGGCGGAGATGCGCAGGGCGGTCAGGCGGGCGGTGTTGAGCGGCGGCAGCGTACGTGCGCCGCCGTCGGCGTCCGGCTCCGTGTCGGGGTCCCAGGAGTCGGCGAGGCCGGGGCATACCAGTAGGTAGTCGTCGACGGGCGCGAGGAGACGGTCCGCGTCAGGAACCGTGTCCAGGGTGGGGCGGATGCGGGCCAGCAGGCCCTCCAGAAGCTCCGTGTCACGCCGCAGCGTGCGGCTGACGCTCCGGAGGACCCCTTCGGCGTCCGCGGGCGCCGTGCCGTCCGCCACGGCCGCCACGCCCCACATGGGGGCCTCGACGACCGCGGTCACCGTGCCGTACTGGTGCGGGTGGAACCATGTGGACTCGACCGCCGCCTCCGTTATGGCCGCCGCCAGGTCTCCGTGCCGCGGGGGCGGGATCCGGTAGACCGCGGGTCCCAGGGTGGGCCAGTACAGCGTGTCGTACGGGCCGAGTTCGAGCGGGATGCCCAGGCGGGCCGCGGTGTGCGCGAGGCGCGGGGCGAGGCCGGGCAGGTCGCGGGTCAGCTCGACGAAGCCGCCGCCCACGTCGACGCCGTGCAGGGAGCACTGGAAGAATGGCCGCAGTTCGTCCTGCAGGCCGAGCAGGGCGCGGGTCTCCGGAAGCGCGGCCCCGTCCGCTCCGTCGGGCAGCCACTCGGGCTGTTCCAGGAAGCCGGGGCGGAAGAAGTTCCGGAAGTAGTGGCCGAGGGTGTACGGGCCCGGCAGCCAGCCCTCGTTGCGGCGCGAGCCGTCGGGGTCGAGGCACAGCAGCAGGTTCCAGGTCACGTCGGCGCCGTCGCACAACCGGGGGTCGGCGAGGGTCCGTTCGGCCAGCCGCAGGGCGGTGGCGCCGCCCACCGGCTCGTTGGAGTGGGGGCCCGCGACGATCAGGGCCTGCCGGCTGCCGTGTCCGACGGACAGCAGCCACAGCGGAAGTCCGGCCCGCGACGTGCCCACTTGGCGCAGTCGGGCATCCCGTGGGCGGCGGGCGACGAGCGCGGCCGCCCGGACGCCCAGTTCGTCGACGGACGGGTAACGGAGGAGTGCCGGCAGGGTCTTACCTCCGCTGCGAGTGGGCCCGTCGGTTCACTTGGTGTGCATGGTGTACGCACAGTGAGTCATGGCTGGGAAGGTACGTCAACACCGCCGCAGCGGCAGGAACTTCGGCCGCTGTGGAGCCGCTCGGCGGAAGCTGCGGTTCCGCCGGTCGGGCGGGCGTGACCTTCGGCCAGGGGTGGCGGGCGTGTCCCTGGCCAAGGAGCGGGCGTGGCCTTAATTCGCCGCGAGCCGGAACGTCATCCGGCCGAAGCTGACCTGATCGCCGACCTGGACGACGGCGGCGCCGATCACGCGCCGCCCGTTCACGGACGTGCCGTTGGTCGAGCCGAGGTCGCGCAGTACCCACAGGCCGCCCTGGCGGGTGAGTTCGGCGTGCACCCGGGACACCGTCTCGTGGCTGAGCCTGAGGCCGTTGGCGGGATCACGGCCGATGCGCAACGGGTACCGGCTGTCCGGCCGGGGCAGCAGCAACTTGGGGAGCCGCTCGGCCTGCCAGGCCCTGCGCAGCCGTACGGTGAAGCCGGAGACCGCCTCGACCGTGCCGAACAGCATCCGCGACCAGCGGCTCTCGGTGTGCAGGTCGGCGGTGAGCACGGCGAGCTCGTCGAGGGTACGGGCGGCGAACGCCAGCTCCATCCGCCGGACGAACGTGTCGTGCGAGAGCCGCCCCAGGGCAGCGCCCTCCCGGAGCGCTTTCAGCGCCCTGTCGCGCTCGGCGTCCGACAGCCGCGCGGGATAGGTGTGGAACTCGGAGGACGACGTCACGGAGCTGATTGTCTGGCAGCACGGCCGGGGTGTCCAGAAAACGCAGCAGTTCAGAGGAGTGCGGACATTGCGTTCCGTCCTTTTCAGTCATTCGATCGGCAGGATTCAAAGGTGAATTGATCTCGCGTGACGCACCATGGGACCGGCGACGTCACGGTGAGCAGACGAGGGAGAACCGTCCGTGCAGTTCGAGGTGTGGGCACCACAGGCCGACCGCATGACGCTCCACTGCGCGGACACCACGCGCGCGTTGGAGCCCGATCCGGACCGTCCCGGGTGGTGGAAGGGGCAGGCCGAGGCGGCGGACGGGACGCGGTACGGGTTCGCGGTGGACGACGGCCCGGTGCTGCCCGACCCGCGCTCGCGCCGGCAGCCGGACGGGCCCGACGGGCTGAGTGCGGTGGTCGACCACGAGCGGTACGCGTGGCGCGCCGAGTGGGCGGGACGCGGGCTGCCGGGTGCGGTGCTGTACGAGCTGCACGTGGGGACGTACACGCGCGAGGGCACCCTGGACGCGGCCGCCGAGCGGCTCGGGCATCTCGTGGAACTGGGCGTGACGCACGTCGAGTTGATGCCGCTGTGCCCGTTCCCTGGGCGGCACGGCTGGGGGTACGAGGGGGTGTCGCTGTGGGCCGTGCACGAGCCCTACGGCGGCCCCGAGGCGCTGAAACGCTTCGTCGACCGGGCGCACGAGCTCGGGCTCGGCGTCGTCCTGGACGTCGTGCACAACCACCTGGGGCCGTCCGGCAATTACCTGCCCGTCTTCGGGCCGTACTTCACGGAGACGCATCACACGCCCTGGGGTTCGGCCGTGAACCTGGACGCGCCCGGTTCGGACGAGGTGCGCGCTTACCTGCTCGGCAGCGCTCTGGCGTGGCTGCGTGACTACCGGCTCGACGGGCTGCGCCTGGACGCCGTGCACGCGCTGCGTGACACACGCGCGTGCCACTTCCTGGAGGAGCTGTCGGCCTCCGTGGACGCGCTCTCCGGGGAGCTGGACCGGCCGCTCTCCCTCGTCGCCGAGTCGGACCTGGGCGATCCCCGGCTGATCACGCCCCGCAAGGAGGGCGGGCTCGGGCTGCACGCGCAGTGGAACGACGACTTCCACCACGCGCTGCACACCGCGCTGACCGGTGAGGCGCAGGGCTACTACGCGGACTTCGCCCGGGCCCCGCTCGCCGCCGTCGCGAAAACGGTGACGAGGGGTTTCTTCCACGACGGCACGTACTCGAGCTTCCGCGGCCGGGGACACGGCCGCCCGCTGGACCTCACACGGATCTCCGCGCACCGCCTCCTGGGCTACTCACAGACCCACGACCAGATCGGCAATCGCGCCCAGGGCGATCGGCTCTCGGCCTCCCTCTCTCCCGGTCTGCTGGCCTGCGCGGCCGCGCTGACGCTCACCGGGCCGTTCACACCGATGCTGTTCATGGGCGAGGAGTGGGCGGCGGGCACGCCCTGGCAGTTCTTCACGGACCACACGGATCCCGAGCTCGCGGAGGCCGTACGCCGGGGCAGGCGGCGGGAGTTCGCGGCGCACGGGTGGGCCGAGGAAGACGTCCCGGATCCGCAGGATCCGGCCACCCGCGACCGCTCCTGTCTCGACTGGTCCGAACCGGAAAACGGGCTCCACGCGCGCGTGCTCGCCTGGTACCGCGAACTCATCGCCCTCCGGAACGCCCAGCCCGACCTCTCGGACCCCGACCTCTCGGACGTCAAGGTCGCCTACGACGAAGCCGCCCGCTGGCTCGCCTTCCGCCGCGGTGACGTCCGGGTGGCCGTGAACCTCGACAAGGAGCGCGCGTCGATCCCCCTCGGCACCCGTCCGGCGCGCGTGCTGGCCGCGTGGGAGCCGGTGGGGGTGCCGGGCGCGGACGGGTTGTTGAGCTTGCCGGGCGAGTCGTGCGTGGTGCTGCTGCAGACGTGACGGAGAAGGCTTGGCGGGGCGGGGGGGGGGGTGGAGAACCGCGGG
>NZ_JBQQCG010000076.1:0-57024 GCF_052245575.1 Streptomyces sp. 2A115
TATGCGGACATGATGGTGTCGAGGTGGACGGTTGTCCATCGCGCCACCAAAAGGGGTGAACGGTCGTAACTTTCCCGTGCGGATCGCGTTCCGTCGCGCTAAGAGATCAACCGAACACACTTCGTCACGCCTCGGCCAGTTCTTGGCGGCTGCGCGGCGGCTGCTCGTTGAACGGCTGCTCGCCGGCCGGTCGCTCGTCGGCGGTCGCTCAGTTGCCGGGGAACGGCCACGGGTTGGCCCGGCAGCGGATTCCGTCGTACTCGAGGAACTTGGTCTGCTGCTGCATGACGGGCGCGAGCGCGCCGTCCGTACTGCAGGTCACATGGTTGAAGCCGATCCGGTGACCGATCTCGTGGTTGATCAGCATCTGCCGGTACGCGTACATCTTGTCGCCGTACGTCTCGGCGCCCTGGGCCCAGCGGTACGCGTTGATCATCACGCGGTCGGTGGCGGCCGAGTCGCAGGACACGTTGTCCTCGGTGGTGTCGAGGCCGGACTTGGCGCACCAGAACGCGGTGGTCCCGGGGCTCGCCAGCGTGATGACGAAGTCGGGTTTCCCGGAGGAGACGCGCTCGAAGGTACGGCCGCCGTCGTGGGCCCAACTCCGGTCGTCGTTCAGGGTTTTCTGCACGGCCTGCGCGAAGAGCTCACCGTCGAGGCCGAGGTCCTTCTCGACGTCGACGCGGTAGGTGTATTTCCGTCCGGTTCCGGGTGCCTTGTCGAATCCGGCGACCGCCACGAACTCCCCAGGGCCCTTGAGTTCGGCGGCCAGCGGATACTTCTTCGCCATCTTCTGGTCGTACGACAGCGGGGCCACGCTCGCCGACTCGGACGGGGTCGGCCGGCTGCCGGCGCGCGCCGCGTAGTCCTTGGACTCCGTCTCACGGTCGGCGCCGCCGGCGGTCTGCGGGCGTACGGAGCTGTCCTCGCGCCCGTCTGTGACCTGCCCGGCCACGATGAAGGCCAGCACCGTGGTGACAGCGGCGGCCGTGATTCCGGTGAAGGCCCGCCCCTTGCCGCCCCTGGTCTTCCCCGGCCGCTCCTCGTCCTGAGGTGCCTCCGGGTTCCTCGGGGGCACCTTGTGCTCGACGTCCTCTTCCCAGCCGGTGACGGACGCGAAAGGGTCCGCGCGGAGCGCCGCCCCGGCGGCGGACCGGGGCGCGAACGCGTCGTCGCCCTGTTCGAAGGCGTCGACGTAGGCCTGACGGGCGCCTCCAGGGCCGCCGCCCGGGCCACGAGGGTCCTGGTCCCGCGAGGGAACGTACCGCTGCCGGGGAATCGTGGGCCCCGGTCCGGTCGGGCCCGGCCCCTGGGCCGCGCCGTACGGAGAGCCCTGGGGGCCTCCTTGCCGAGGGCCGCGGGGACCGCCCTGCGGAGGGCCGTATGGAGACGCTTGCGGATAGGGAGGTCCTTGCGGAGACGCTTGGGGTACGCCGTACCCGACGCCGGTCCGCGGCCCACCCCTCAACTCGCCCCAGCCACCACCGTTCTCACGCTGCTCGGGGTGCCCACCACGGACCCGGGGGACGCCGTGGGCAGGGCTGCCGTCGGGATAACGAGGAGTGCCGTGCGCCGGGGTCCCGTCGGGAAGCCGCGGAAACCCATGAGCCGGGGTCCCGTCCGGCAACCGGGGAAAGCCATGGGCGGGCGTGCCATCAGGCAGCCGAGGAAACCCGTATGCCGGCGTCCCGTCCTGCATACGTGGAAACCCATGAGCGGGCGTCCCGTCCTGCATACGCGGAAACCCGTGCGCCGGAGTCCCGTCCGGCAACCGCGGGCCCCCTCGCCCAGGCGGCCCGTCCGCCGACCGAGGAACCCCCCGCGCGGGCGTACCGGGCGGGGGGTCGAAACGTCGCGGAGCTCCTCCCGCGGGCATGCCGCCACCGGGGAATCCCGGACCTCCGTCCGAGGGCATACCGCCCGCCGGTCGCGGAACTCCCTGCCCGGGCGCGCCCTCCGGCCCTCGCGGCACCCATCCTTCGGGCAGCCTCGGCACACCCCGAGCGGACGTGCCGCCCATCGGTGCCGACGGCGGCGGTTGCTGCCTCGCGGGGCCGCGACCGCGCCCCGCCCCCCTTGCATCCGTTCCCGTTTCCGGCCGAGCAGCCGGGACCACGGGTATGTCGGCGGTGTCGCCCTTGGGGGCGGGCCCGCGACGGCTGTGACGTCCCACTTCCCGCCTCAGCTCCTCGCGCTGCTAGCGCTACTTGTGCCGGCGTCGGCCAACTCGCCTGTGTCCGCGAGGAGTTCGCGGAAGGCCGTGGCCACGGTCTCCGGGTACTCCATCATCGCCACATGCCCCGCATCCGGCAACGTAAGCAGCCGGGACTCGCGGAAAGCACGCGCCGCCCTTCGGGCCATGCGGAACCCGACGAGCTGGTCGCGGCCTCCGTAGATGAGGAGCGCCGGCGCCAGCACCCGCTCGGCCTGGCGCCACAGTCCGTGCTGGCCACCCAGCGTGTACGCGTTCACCAGGCCGCGCGACGACCGCGTCATGGCATCCCAGAAGTAGGGGAGCGCGAGCCGCCGCTCCATCTCCTCGACCGCGTTGCGGAACGCCTCGGGCGTCACCACGGAGGGATCCCCGTAACAGAGCCCCATGACGCCGCGCACGCGCTGCTCGGCGGACCAGTCCTTGGTGAACCGGGTGAACAGGGCCGCCACTCCGGGCACAGACAGCAGGGCCGTCGGCACCGCCGTGCGCTGCACCCGGATCTCCGGGAGCGCGGGCGAGACCAGCGTGAGCGTGCGGACGAGGTCGGGCCGGATGGCCGCGACGCGGGTCGTGACCGCGCCGCCCAGCGAGTTGCCGAAGAGGTGCACCGGTCCACGGTCGGCCGAGTCGAGATAGCGGATGACCGCGCGCGCGTGCCCGGTCACCGAGTAGTCGCCGTCGTCGGGCGGCGGTGAGTCTCCGAAGCCCGGCAGATCGATGGCCTCGCTTTCGACGAGGCCGTCGAGGAGGGGCATCAGGCCCGACCAGTTCTGCGAGGAACCGCCCAGCCCGTGTACGTACAGCGCGGGCGGCAGTCCCTCGCGGGCCGGCGGTCTCGACCGGACCGTCAGCGTGATGCCGGGGAGCCCTACCGATCGCAGTCGCTCCCCAGCCGCCACCCTGACGGCGCCGACCCTCGGCGTGACAGTGGTTGCCGGAACGGACGGCAGTTCGGTCGAAGACATGCGGCAATGTTACGAGACGATCACACCCTGGATCGTGTGTTCGCGGTCACAGGCCGAGGCCGACACGGCGCCGTACGGCGGGGCGAGGGGCGGTCGGAGGGCGGGGCGAGTCGTGGTGGGAGGGCGGGGTCCCGTGGCGGCCGGATGGGGGCCGGATCGCATAGCGCCCTGATCTCGACTCTCATACGCTTCGTAAACGAGGGCACTCGTACTCGTGCAAGAGCGCACTCGCACCGCTCGGGAAGAGGACACATGACCGTCGACCCCACCGACCCCGAGGCACTCGCCGACTCCGAGGACACCCAGGACGCCGAGTTCGACGTGGAGGCCCCCGAGGCCGACGCCGCCGAACAGCACGCGGAGCTCACGCCCCACCGGGACGAACCGCTGACCGGCGTGAACCCGGACAGGGCGAACGAGGCGGACCTCGCGGAGCAGGCAAGAGTCGTCGAACTCGACGAGGACGACTACCGGTGAAGCGGCCCGAAAACCGCTCCCGAAGACCGCTGAAGTGAGCAGGAATCGCGAGCAGGGATCGCGAGCGAGAACCTCGAGCAGGAACCGACCGCAGCGAACGCGAAGCGAGCAGCAGTCGACTGCGGCGTGCAGAAGCCGGCACAAGCAGGCCGAAGCAGGCCCGGAGCGACCACCGGCGTCCGCCAGGAGGCGTGCGCAGGAATCCTGACCTGCCCGGCATGCCCTTGTTTAGAACATTCCGCACGGGTTTTACCGGCGTCCGGTCCGTGAAATTCTCCGCTCGCACCGCGCACACCAGGGTTACCGAAAAGTACGATGGCGGCGCGGCGCTCACCGCATGTGGACGATTTTGGGAGGCGGCGTGACAGCCATCGAGCAGACAGAGGCGGCACGCCCGCGGGGCACTCGCCTGCCGCGCCGTGCCCGACGCAACCAGCTCCTCGGCGCCGCCCAGGAAGTATTCGTTGCGCAGGGATATCACTCGGCCGCGATGGACGACATCGCCGAACGCGCGGGCGTCAGCAAGCCGGTGCTCTACCAGCACTTCCCGGGCAAGCTCGACCTCTACCTGGCACTGCTGGACCAGCACTGCGAGTCCCTGCTCCAGGCCGTGCGGACCGCGCTGGCGTCCACGACGGACAACAAGCTGCGCGTCTGGGCCACCATGGACGCGTACTTCGCGTACGTGGAGGACGACGGCGGTGCCTTCCGGCTGGTCTTCGAGTCGGACCTGACGAACGAGCCCGCGGTGCGCGAGCGCGTGGACAAGGTCACGTTCGAGTGCGCCGAGGCGATCAGCGAGGTCATCGCGGAGGACACCGGCCTGTCCAAGGACGAGTCGATGCTGCTTGCCTCAGGCCTCGGCGGCCTCGCTCAGGTGGTGGCCCGCTCCTGGCTGCACAGCGACCGCAGCGTGCCGCGCGACCAGGCGGTACAGCTGCTGACCTCGCTGGCCTGGCGGGGCATCGCCGGCTTCCCGCTGCACGGCTCCGAGCACCACTGACGGCACGTTTGTTCCCGCCTCCTGTTCGCTCGTGGCGTTCTTGGACGGAGCATGCACGTCCCCTCGCCGGGCTAATGTGTGCTGCGTACGGCGCGGACGAACGCGCACATCAATGACCGTCGGAGGGACATAGCCGTGGAGGTCAAGATCGGCGTGCTGCACGCGCCCCGCGAGATCGTTCTGGAGAGCGGTCAGACCCCGGAAGAGGTCGAGCGCGCGGTGTCCGAGGCGCTGGCCGGCAAGTCGCAGCTGCTCAGCCTCGTGGACGACCACGGCCGCAAGGTCCTCGTCCCGGCGGAACGCATCGCTTACGTGGAGCTCGGCGAGCCGGCCCCGCGCAAGGTGGGCTTCGGCGCGCTGTAAGGCAACGGGGAGGGGCTCGGTGGCAGAGGCCGCCGAGCCCCTTTTTCATGTCCGCGCCATGTCCCCTCCATGTCCGCACCATGCCCTCTCCATTTCCGCGCCATGTCCTCTCCGAGTGCCCGCTCCCTGTCCGTGCACTTCACAGATGGAGCACAAGTCACCCACAGGGAAGGATTGCATTCCGCAGGTCAGGGGTATGACGGGCTACGACCGAAGTGCACACGGCCGTGCGGGAGGGACCCCCAAATGTTCTTGGAAGCGCTCGGCTCCGCGATCCTCGGTCTGGCACTGGCCTGGACAGCGGCATACCGCCTGCCGCACCGCCTGCCCGCCCGCCGCCTCGTCCTGCCGACGGGCGCCGCCGGAGCCCTCTTCGGCGCATTCCTCACCCACACCGCAGTGGGTTCGGTCCACTTCCTGGTCATCATGCTCGGCGCGGTGGCCGTCTCGGCGGCCTCCCTGTCCCTGCTCCTGCGCCCCGCGGGAAGACTGGGCCGCCGATCAGCAACGGTGTGAGCACCGACTCCGACGGCTCCGATTCAACCGACGACCGCTGAGGCGCCCCCTCTTCAGGGCGCGGGGAACTGTGCTTCAGGGGCGCGGGGAACTGCGCGACCAGCCCCCACAACCCGCAGACAACGAACCGGCCTGCACGGGGCTCAGGCGGCCAGCCCGAGCGCAGCCATCCGCTTGGTGTGCGCCTCAGTGATCCGCGAGAACATCCGCCCCACCTCGGCGAGATCGAACCCGTCCGCGACCCCACCGACAAGCATGGTCGACAAGGCGTCCCGGTCGGCGACAACCCGCTGCGACTGCGACAACGCCTCCCCCATCAACCGCCGCGCCCACAACGCGAGTCGCCCACCCACACGAGGATCCGCGTCGATCGCGGCACGCACCTTCTCGACGGCGAACGAGGCATGCCCCGTGTCGTCGAGCACGGCCAGCACAAGCCCGCGCGTATCGGAGTCGAGCCGCGCCGCGACCTCCCGGTAGAAGTCACTGGCGATCGAGTCACCGACGTACGCCTTGACGAGTCCCTCCAGCCAGTCCGACGGCGCCGTCTGCTTGTGGAAGCCGTCGAGCGCTGCGACGAACGGCTCCATCGCCTCCGTGGGCTCCGCACCGATCTCGGTGAGCCGGTCCCGCAACTGCTCGAAGTGGTGGAACTCCGCCGACGCCATCTTCGCCAGCTCCGCCTTGTCGGCGAGCGTCGGCGCCAGCTTGGCGTCCTCGGCGAGCCGCTCGAACGCCGCCAGTTCTCCGTACGCGAGCGCTCCGAGCAGGTCCACGACCGCGGCACGGTACTGGGGGTCGACGCAGGCCTTCGCCCAGTCCTGGGCGGCGACTCCGGTCGGTTCGGCGGGGGCGTCGGGGGCGTTGTCAGGCGTCGTCATGAAGCGCACAATAGCCCGCTCACCGCAACGCGGAAGTCCCTGGTCAATCACTGTGACGACCACTACGTGACCAAATCGGCCATCGCATATGCGCGATTCCGGGGTATGGTGGTAATGCGCCTGCTGAGTTGATCTACGTAACTCGACCAACTCGACAGGCCGCACGAATGAGGATGCCCGGTCGGTGGCCCGATCGGCTCCGACCCGACAGCCCTCCTCACCCGTACGGCACAGATGCGTACGGCATCCGGGGGGACCCTCAGCGGTACGAGAGCTCGAGCGTCGGCAGTGGTCCCATGCCACCCGGCCCGCTGGTCAAGAGCGGCCGACGTCCCCGGCACGGTCCCGACACGACCCCCGCGCTCGCCTCGCACCGCATACACAGAAGAGGCAGCACCCTGACTACTTTCCGAGACCTCGGGATCCTTTCCGAGACGGCCGAGGCCCTTGAGGCCGTAGGCATCACCAGTCCCTTCCCCATCCAGGAAATGACGCTCCCCGTTGCCCTCACCGGCACCGACGTCATCGGCCAGGCCAAGACCGGCACCGGCAAGACGCTGGGCTTCGGCCTTCCGCTCCTCGAGCGCGTCACCGTTCCCGCGGACGTCGAGGCGGGCCGGGCCAAGCCCGAGCAGCTCACCGACGCCCCGCAGGCACTCGTCGTCGTCCCGACGCGCGAGCTGTGCACTCAGGTGACGAACGACCTGCTGACCGCGGGCAAGGTCCGTAACGTGCGCGTGCTCGCCATCTACGGCGGCCGGGCGTACGAGCCGCAGGTCGAGGCCCTCAAGAAGGGTATCGACGTGGTCGTCGGCACCCCGGGCCGTCTGCTGGACCTCGCGGGCCAGAAGAAGCTGAACCTGAGTCACGTGCGGGCCCTCGTGCTCGACGAGGCCGACGAGATGCTCGACCTGGGCTTCCTGCCCGACGTCGAGAAGATCATCAACATGCTGCCGGCCCGCCGTCAGACCATGCTGTTCTCGGCGACCATGCCGGGCGCGGTCATCGGTCTCGCGCGCCGCTACATGTCGCAGCCCACGCACATCCGCGCCACGGCGCCGGACGACGAGGGCCAGACGGTCCGGAACACCGCGCAGTTCGCCTACCGCGCGCACAACATGGACAAGCCGGAGATGGTCTCGCGGATACTGCAGGCCGACGGCCGCGGTCTCGTGATGGTCTTCTGCCGCACCAAGCGGACGGCGGCGGACCTCGCCGACCAGCTCCAGCAGCGCGGTTTCGCCTCCGGCGCGGTCCACGGCGACCTCGGCCAGGGCGCCCGCGAGCAGGCGCTGCGCGCCTTCCGCAACGGCAAGGTGGACGTGCTCGTCTGCACCGACGTCGCCGCCCGTGGCATCGACGTCGAGGGCGTCACGCACGTCATCAACTACCAGTCCCCCGAGGACGAGAAAACGTACCTGCACCGCATCGGCCGTACGGGCCGGGCGGGCGCCAAGGGCATCGCGATCACGCTCGTCGACTGGGACGACATCCCGCGCTGGCAGCTCATCAACAAGGCGCTTGAACTCGGCCTGAGCGACCCGCCGGAGACGTACTCGACGTCTCCGCACCTCTTCGAAGAGCTGAACATTCCGGCCGGCACGAAGGGCGTCCTGCCGCGTTCCGAGCGCACCCGTGCCGGCCTCTCGGCCGAGGCGGTCGAGGACCTCGGCGAGACCGGTGGCCGTGGCGGTCCGCGCGGCCGCGGTGGCCGTTCCGCCGCTCCGGCGGCGGCCCCGGCCGCCGAGCGCGAGCGTGAGCGCCCGGCGCGTACGCCGCGTCGCCGTCGTCGTACGCGCAACGGCACGCCGATGGACGCCGCGGAGCCGACCACGACCGAGACCACCGAGTCGGCCCCGGCCACGGAGTCGCGCACACCGCGACGGCGCCGCCGGGCGCGTGCCGGAGCGGTGTCGGAGGCGGCCGAGACCGCCGTCGCCACGGCCGAGAGCACCTCGGTCGAGGACAGCTCGGTCGAGGTCGCCGCATCGGCCGAGCCGGTGGACGCGGAGGCCAAGCCGCGCCGCCGCCGCACGCGCAGGACGGCGGAGGTCGCGCAGCCGGCTGCCGCTGTGGTCGAGAGCGTGGTCGAGGAGGCCCCCGCGGTCGAGCCGAAGCCGCGCCGCCGCACCCGCAAGGCCGCCGAGACCGCGGTGGACACCGCCGAGGGCACGACGGTCGAGGTGACGGACACACCGGTCGAGGTGACGGAGACGAAGCCGCGCCGCCGCACTCGGAAGACCGCCGCGGCCCCGGTGGAAGCCGCTGCCGACAAGGCCCTCGACGTGGTGGCGGAGGCCGTCGAGGCCAAGCCGCGCCGCACTCGCAAGGCGACGACGGCCGAGGCAGCCCTGGACACCGCCGAGGCGGCCGAGGCCAAGCCCCGCCGCCGTACGCGCAAGGTCACCGAGGCCGCTGAGGTTGTCGAGGCCGACATCCCGGCCCAGGCGACCGAGGAGCCCGAGGTCAAGCCGCGCCGCCGCACCCGCAAGGTCGCCGAAACCGCTCCGGCGGAGGAGGCGCCCGCCGCGGAGGCCAAGCCGCGTCGGCGTACGCGCAAGGCCGCCGAGACCGCGGTGGACACCGCGGAAGGCACGACGGTCGCGGTGGCAGAGGCGACGGAGACGAAGCCTCGCCGTACGCGCAAGACCGCGGCAGCCGCCGAGGCCGCCGTGGACACCGCCGAGGCAGCCGAGACGAAGCCGCGCCGCCGCACTCGTAAGGTCGCTGCGGTTGCCGAGGCCGACATCCCGGCCCAGGCCACCGAGGCCACCCCGGTCGAGACCCCGGCCAAGCCCCGCCGCACCCGCAAGGCAGCGACCACGGCCACGACCGCCGTCGCGGACGCGGTCACGGCCGAGGTGGCGCCGGAGGCCAAGCCCCCGCGCCGCCGCGCTCGGAAGACGGCAGCGGCCGCCGAGACGACGGAGAGCTGACGCTCACCCGATGGCCCGGCCCCACTTGGTGGGGCCGGGCCATCGGCGTTCCCGGGCACAGGGTCGTCGGCGTTCCCGAGCACGGGTGAGCGAACACCCAGCCCCCGGTCCGCCCCCGCAGCCGACACCCCGGATCCCGCACCCCTGGTCCCGCCCGCAAGGTTCCCCGGATAGCCTCCTTCTCATGAGCAGGCCTGCCACCTTCGTCCCGCCCTCCTGGGTCCGCGCGTATCGGCTCCGCACCGCACGCGGGGAGTTCGCCGTGATCGACGCGCCCGTGGCGCCCGGAGTCGACGCGAGAGGAACCGCGCTGCTCCTGCCCGGGTTCACCGGCAGCAAAGAGGACTTCATCTCGTTGCACGAACCGCTGGCGGCGGCCGGATACCGGACCATCGCCGTGGACGGGCGCGGGCAGTACGAGTCACCGGGTCCGAGGGACGACGAATCGGCATACGCGCAGGCCGAGTTGGCGCAGGACGTGCTCGCGCAGGTGGATGCCCTGGAGGTGGCGGACCCTGTGCACCTCGTGGGCCACTCCTTCGGCGGGCTCGTCGGCAGGAACGCCGTGCTGCGGGAACCCGCCCGTTTCCGGTCGCTCACCCTGATGTCCTCCGGCCCGGCCGAGATCTCGCCCTCCCAGCAGCAGCGCGTGAAGCTGTTGCGGGACGCGCTCGCCGTGATGGACATGGCGCAGGTGTGGGACGCGATCCGGGCACTGGAGCCCCCGGAGGACGCCGAGGACGACCTGGACGCCGGTCTCGACGACCAAGAGGACCTCAAGCGCCGCTGGCTCGGTAACAGCCCGGCCCAACTCACCGCCGCGGGGCGCCAGTTGTGCACGGAACCCGACCGAGTGGACGATCTGGCCGCCGTACCGCTGCCCAAGCACGTCCTGTCGGGCGAATACGACGACACCTGGCCGGTAGCGCTCCTGGACCACATGGCCACACGCCTCCACGCGCACCGCACGATCATCCGCGGAGCCGAGCACTCCCCCAACTCGGACCGCCCCCTGGAGACGGCCGAAGCCATCGCCGCCTTCTGGGACCAGTCGGGCCAGAACGGGTACCGCGCCCCGTAGGGGGCGCGGGGAACTGCGCGACCAGCCCCCACCGGCCCGCGGGGATTCACGGTTCTTCCAGCGGAGCGCTTCGCGCTCAGTACTGCCCCTGCAGGTGCTCCCAGAACCCGTCCCGCAGCGCCCGTCTCAGGTCCGCCTGCCCCCGCAACGAGTACTGGAGCAGCCCCTCGGACTCCACGAGCAGGTCCTGGTCGACCGGCCCGGGCAGATACGGATGCCCGGGCAGCAGGTCCGCCAGCGCCTCCCGCCCCCGCGCGGCCAGCCACTTCGCGGCGATCTGCGCCCCCACGAAGCGCACGTCCTCGCGCGTGGGCCGCGCCCCTGCCGCCATGTCGTACGAGGCGGCGGTCCGCCGGGCGACGTACGGCTTGAAGAACTCGAGGTCGAAGGTCCGCTGGCTGTCGACCTCCCAGAGCAGCGGCTCCGCCTGGTTGCGCCCCTCCGGCGCCTCGATGCCCCAGAGGTGGACCCGGGCCCCGTACCCCTGCGCCGCCTCGACCGCCGAGACCAGGTCCTCGTCGCCGCCGATGAGCGCCGCGTCGCTGATGGCGCGGTGCCGGGCCAGCGACTCCAGGTCGCTGCGGATGAGGGAGTCGACGCCCTTCTGCTGGTTGTTGGCGTTGAGGTTGCCCAGCCGGACCTTGACGTCGGGCAGCTCGGCGATGGACTGCTGCTCGGCGGTGTGGATCCGGCGCCGCGCCCCGTCGTACCAGTAGACGCGCAGCAGCCTGCTGTCCGCGAAGATCGTGCGGGCCCGGTCGATGAGCGCCTCGATGAGCCCCTCGGCGTCCAGGTCGTAGGCCCGTCGGTCCTCGGTCCCGGCTACGAGGCGACCCGCGGCCGCGTACAGATACCCGGCGTCGACGAAGATCGCGTGCGTGGACGGCGTCTTCGCCACCTCGGCGAGCATGCGCTGGAGCAGCTCGTTCGTGCGGTCGATACGCACACCGAGGGAGGCCAGGTCGTCCGTCGCCGCGAAGTCGTCATTCATATGCGCCTCATTGTCGCAGGCCGTCACCGCGTGAACACAACAGGTCCCGATACTCGCAAGTAGTTAGACGTTCGAAAATTTTATTTAGCGTAGGGAATGTTCGTAACAGACATCCGGTTGTATCCGTTGGGAACGCGGGACACAGACGCCCCGCGCACCCAACCATCAGTAGTTCTCCTTCAGGAGGATGACCAGACGAAGGGAGAAGCCATGCGCTTCGAAATCATGCGACTCGACGATGTCGACGGCACGCCCGTGGACAGCACTGTCGTGGACGCCGCCTCCGTCAACCGGATCGTTCAGCAGGCCGCAGCAATCGGGCAGCGCCTCTGGATCCGCCCGGCCGACTCCTCGGCCTCATAGCAGCGGACGTTTGACAGACTTCAGAACCCCCGTACGGCTCCGATGCCGTACGGGGGTTCTGCGTATACGTTCAGCTTCCCCGGGTCATGTTCAGCTTCCCTCGATCACGAGCGTGACCCCGTTGATGATCTGCTGTACGGCGATCGCGGAGAGCATCATGCCCGCGAGCCGGGTCACCAGCACGACACCGCCGTCCTTGATGACGCGGATGATCAGCAGCGAGTACCGCATCACGACCCACAGCACGACGTGGATGGCGACGATCGCCGCCCACACCGCCGCCTGCGTCGCCACACTGTCGGCCTTCTGGACGGCCAGGATCACGGACACGATCGCGCCCGGCCCGGCGAGCAGCGGCATGCCCAACGGTACGAGCGCGACGTTGACGTCCTTGGTCTGCTTGGGCTCGTCCGTCTTGCCCGTGAGCAGGTCGAGCGCGATGAGGAGGAGCAGTAGTCCGCCCGCGATCATCAGCGCGGGAACGGACACGTGCAGGTAGTCCAGGATCTGGTGCCCGAGCAGCCCGAAGACGGCGATGACACCGCCGGCCACACAGACGGCCTGGAACGCCATCCGCTTCTGCACCTTGGCCGGCCGTCCGGACGTCAGCGCGAGGAAGATCGGCGTGACCCCGGGGGGATCCATGATCACGAAGAGGGTGAGGAAGAGCGAGCCGAAGACGGCGAGATCGAACACGGTGAGCCTTGCGGTGGTGGGTGGAACACGCGGAACACGAATAGGGGCGACACGTCGGCCGCTACCGGTGATGTGGGCGTTCGGGCGCCCGTGCCTCTGGTGGATGCCCAGGCGCCCGCACCTCTGGAGGAGCGCTCAGACGCCCGCACCTCTGGCGGATACTCAGGCGCCCGCGAGTCCGCCCGCACCCGGCACCGGAAACGCACCGGTCGCTCGCCGCGTGATCTCCCCATAGATCTCGGGATCCGTCGTGAACTCCCCGAGCACACACGTCTTACGGCTGCCGTGATAGTCGCTGGACCCGGTCGTCAGCAGCCCCAACTCGCCCGCGAGCCCCCGCAGTCGGGCCCGCGTGGCCGGCTCGTGGTCCATGTGGTCGACCTCGATCCCGTCGAGCCCGGCCGCGGCGAGTTCCGCGATGGCGCTCTCGGGAACGATCTGCCCCCGTTTGGCGGCGGCGGGATGCGCGAAGACGGTCACCCCGCCCGCGGCCTTGACCAGCCGGATCGCCTCGAAGGGATCCGACTCGTGCTTCTCGACGTACGCCCGCCCGCCGTCGGCGAGCCACTCGGTCGTGAAGGCGTCGGAGACGTCGGCCACGACCCCCAGCTCGACCAGCGCGGTGGCGATGTGCGGCCGCCCCACGGACCCGCCGCCCGCGATCCGCGCCACCTGCTCCCAAGTGACCGGCACCCCCAGCTCCTGGAGCTTGCCGATCATCGCCTGGGCTCGCGGCACCCGGTCGTCACGTACGAGCTCGCGCTCGCGCAACAGCTCGGGCTCCTCGGGATCGAAGAGGTACGCCAGCATGTGCAGCCCCACCCCGTCGAGGCGGCAGGAAAGCTCGGCCCCGGTCACGAGCGTCAGCCCGGCGGGCACGGCCGCGATGGCCTCGGCATAGCCGCGGGTGGTGTCGTGATCGGTCAGCGCGACCACGTCCAGCCCGGCGGCGGCCGCGTTCCGAACGAGCTCGGCGGGAGTATCCGTACCGTCGGAAGCCGTGGAGTGGGTGTGCAGATCGATACGCACGACGCGGACTCCAGGCTTTGAGCGGACGAAAGGGAACGCCCAAGGATAACGGGGGTCGGAACCGCCCCTACGGGCACCCCGTCAGGGGCCCGGTCCGGAACACGACGAACCGCGGCCACGCCTCGCAAGGGACGCAACGAACCGCGGCCACGCCCCGCAAGGGAGGACGCGACGAACCGCGTCCCGCCCCGCGAGGGGCGCGGGGAACTGCGCGACCAGCCACAAACCACCCGCACAAACCCAACCAACCCAAGGCATCCCCCACCCCACCGGCCAAACCCAGCGGAGCGCCACCGCGCTAGACCTCGAGAATCCGTGGCGACAACGCCCCGCACGGCAGAAGATCAACCTCCGCACCCGCATCCCGCAGATCCGTCAGCACCAGCTCGTCATACATCAACAGCCCTGCCTGCTCGGGCCACACAACCGCCCACAGCCACAAACCACACGCCTCGCCCGCGAAGACGGCACGGTCGTCCGGGGTTCGGGAGACATGCCAGAGCGGAGTCGGGCGGCCCGCCGCGAGGACCTTCGCCTGGGGCGGTTTCTCGACGTTCATGTACGGCCCCGGATCGGGTCCGTCGATGCCCGCGTACCGCGCACCGAGGCCGACGCCGAGTTCCTCGGCGACGAGCAGCAGCTCCCCCATGCCACCGAGCGGCCCCGGCCCCGAGCACACCACAGCCGTGGCACGGCCGCCGCTGCGGTCGTCGCCCGCGAAGCCCGCGCCGGTGAAGAGCCAGCCGACGGGCAGCGGCCAGGGCATCCACACCGGTACGCGCGCACGACGCACCACCACGCTGAGCGCCTCGACGCTGGGCGGGATCACGGGCTGCAGCGGATGCACAGTGCCGTGCACATCGCACTGCCAGGAGTCGGCAAAGAGGCCGGGAGCCCGGACCCGGCCACCACACTTCGGGCAACTGGGTTCGCCCCTCATAGGGCCCAACGGTCCTCCCCGTCTTTCGTCGCGTCAAGGACGATCACCCGTCCGGCGTGTGCCTGTCACCTGGGAAATCTAGATGTAGCTTGCATCAATTAGCTGATCTAACTTATTATGTGTATACACCAACAATCTCTCCGCGATCAGTGAGCGAAGGAGCGGGCATGAACAGCAGCAGCACGGGAGGCCTCGCCGAAGGGGACACGCTCGACGCGGGAGCCGGCAGCCTCCTGCGTCAGCCGATGGCGGTCTGGGCGACCGCCGGGGCATCCGTCGTCGCCTTCATGGGCATCGGCCTCGTCGACCCCATCCTGCCGTCCATCGCCAAGGGACTGGACGCCACCGCCGGCCAGGTCTCCCTGCTCTTCACCTCGTACTTCCTGATCACGGCCATCGCGATGCTGGTCACCGGCTTCGTCTCCAGCCGCGTGGGCGGCCGCCGGACCCTGCTCCTGGGCCTCGCCCTCGTCGTGGTCTTCGCGGCGCTGTCGGGCACGTCCGGGTCGGTCGGCGAACTCGTCGGGTTCCGAGCGGGCTGGGGGCTCGGCAACGCCCTCTTCGTCTCCACCGCCCTCGCCGTCATCGTCGGCGCGGCAGCCGGCGGCAGCGCCGCGGCGATCCTGTTGTACGAGTCCGCCCTGGGCCTCGGCATGGCCTGCGGGCCCCTGCTGGGCGCGCTGCTCGGGGACGCCAGCTGGCGCTATCCGTTCTTCGGCACCGCGTTCCTGATGGCGATCGGGTTCCTGTGCATCACGGCGTTCCTGAAGGAGCAGCCGAAGCCGGCCCGCAAGACGGGCCTGCTCGACCCGATCAAGGCGCTCGGCCACGGCGGACTCGCCTCGGCTGCCGCTTCCTCGTTTTTCTACAACTACACGTTCTTCACCGTGCTGGCCTTCACGCCGTTCGTGCTGAACATGACCCCGTACAAGTCCGGCGCGGTCTTCTTCGCCTGGGGTGTACTGCTCGCGGTGTTCTCGGTGGTCGTCGCGCCGCGCATGCAGGCGCGGTTCGGCTCACTGAAGGTGCTCGGCGGCTCGCTGGTACTGCTCGCGGCCGACGTGCTCGTGCTCGGGTACGGCAGCCACACCACCGCCATCGTCTGCACGATCCTGTCCGGCGCCTTCATCGGCGTGAACAACACCGTCTACACGGAGCTCGCCCTGGGCGTCTCGGACGCGCCGCGCCCCGTGGCGAGCGCCGGCTACAACTTCGTCCGCTGGTTCGCGGCCGCCGCGGCTCCCTACTTCGCGCCGAAGATCGAGGAGTGGACCGACATCCACATCCCGTTCGTGGTCGCGGCGGTCACCGCGCTGCTCGGGGCGCTCGTGGTCGTCGTACGCCGGAGCGCGCTCACGGACGAGGCCGAGGAGCTGGCGCCGCGGCACGCGACGGAGGACGGCGTGACCGTCTTCGCCAACTCCTGACCGTCTTCGCCCACCGAGGCCGGCGGGCGCCCGAGGACGCCGGATCCCGAGTGTGAGATTCCCAACTGGTGGTCTTCGGCCAGCTGTTGAGGGCCCTTCCGGGCGGTCAGTCCAGGGACACGGACTTGCGTGAGGCATCGCGCAGGTCCGTTCCGCCCGTGAGCCAGCGCTCCTGGAGGGCCTGCGCGCCGTGCACGCGCTTCCACGCGGCCTCGTTCGGCGTCATGGGCAGCAGCGGCAGGAAACGTACGGGATCCAGGGGCGCGTCGAGCTCGAGATCCTCGACCAGACCGCCCGGCTCGGCGACCAGCACGGAGGTGAAAGGGGCACCGGGCCACAGGGGATCGCCCACGTCGAGCGACGCGCCCGGCGCCACGACCAGGCCCTCCACCTGCGGGGACGCGGCCAGTACGGCGAGGGGGCGGAGCACCTTGTCGGTGTCGGCGACGCCCGCGCGTACGGAGAGGACCAGCTCGGCGCGCGGGCCCGCGACCGGGTCGGCGACGACCGCCGTGGGGTCCGCCATCGGCTGGGCGGACATGCCGAGCGTCGCGTAGCGGACGATGTCGCCGTCGGTGAAGCGGAGAACCTCGATGCGGTCCGTGCCGAGAAAGGTCACCGCGGCACGCGCGTCCGGTTCGCCCAGGGCGGTACGCAACCGGGCCTCCACCAGGGGAAGAACATCAGCCATGCGCCGAGCATAGGCCGTGGCCGGCCTGCGGCTTTCTGGTGGATCGGCCATTGCCCCTTGGCCAACAACGGGCAAAGCGACGACTTGACACATGAGTCGGCTGGTAGTCTAGGCCGCCGGCCGGGGCAGCACGCAGAAGCGTCGCTCTCGAGTCCCGGCCCATGTCTCGACAGTCTCGACGCATGAGACTCCCCTACGGGGGATGGACCTCCCCCACGGGGGACCGGCCGGAGGAGGTGGGGCTCCATGGATCGAAGTCGACCGTGCAGTACCACCCGCTCTTCCGGCTGCTGAGTACCTCAACTCCCGCTCTGCTGGCTGCCGCCTCCCGTACTCGCGTCATGCCTGTCCGGTGCACGACGGAAGAGCACTTCGTTTTTGCCTGATCTGTCTGATCTGTATCAGTAGCAAAGCTGCCACCGCGACGGTGCGGTGCTCCCCGCTTTGTGGACGTGCCAAACATCCGCAGTCAGGACGTCCCCATTCCGGGCAGTCTCAACCGTTGCCGGCGGCTCGTGTTCGCGAAGGAGCCTGCCATGTCGATGATCCGTGACCTGCGTGCCGCGGTCCGTCCCTCGATCCGCAAGGACGGTGGCGCGTACGACACCACCCGAGAGGCCGGAACGAGTTCGGCCGTCGTGGACTGCGCGGTCTACCGCGACGGCGCCCGCCTCCGGTCCGACGACAACCTCACCAGCCTCACGCCACATGCGGCGATCCGTGACGTGCGGCGGGACGGAGGGTTCGCCTGGATCGGTCTGCACGAGCCGACCGAGGCCGAATTCGCCGGTATCGCCGCTGAGTTCGGGCTGCACCCGCTGGCCGTCGAGGACGCCGTCCACGCCCACCAGCGGCCCAAGCTGGAGCGTTACGACGACACACTGTTCGCCGTCTTCAAGACCATCCACTACGTCGAGCATGACGAACTCACCGCCACCAGCGAGGTCGTGGAGACCGGCGAGGTGATGTGCTTCACCGGGCGGGACTTCTTCATCACCGTCCGGCACGGCGGGCAGGGCTCGCTGCGGGCGCTGCGGCACCGGCTGCAGGACGACCCCGAGCTGCTCGCCAAAGGACCCTCGGCCGTGCTGCACTCCATCGCCGACCATGTCGTCGACGGGTACGTCGCGGTCGCCGACGCCATGCAGGACGACATCGACGAGGTCGAGACCGAGGTGTTCTCGCCCGGGCGCAGGGGCGGGGTGTCGCGCGGTGTCGACTCGGCCCGGATCTACCAGCTCAAGCGTGAGGTGCTGGAGTTCAAGCGCGCGGTGTCGCCGCTGATGCGGCCGATGCAGCTGCTCAGCGAGCGGCCGATGCGGCTGGTCGACCCCGACATCCAGAAGTACTTCCGCGATGTCGCCGACCACCTCGCGCGCGTGCAGGAGCAGGTCATCGGTTTCGACGAGCTGCTCAACTCCATCCTCCAGGCCAACCTCGCGCAGGCCTCCGTGGCGCAGAACGAGGACATGCGCAAGATCACGTCCTGGGCGGCGATCATCGCCGTACCGACGATGGTGTGTGGCGTGTACGGCATGAACTTCGACTACATGCCTGAGCTGCGCTGGAGGTTCGGCTACCCGCTCGTGCTGGGCGTCACGGTCGGCATCTGCTTCGCGATCCACCGCACGCTGAAGCGCAACGGTTGGCTGTGACAGATGGCTGTGACGAATGGCTGTAATGGGTGGCTGTGAAGGGCCCGGCTAGGCTGGCCGTATGACCGATCAGCTGCTCGACCAGGCCCTCGTCGAGGAGGCCACCAAGAAGTCCGGGCTCGTCTGGGTGCGAGGGCTCCATGTCCAGGGGGACGGGATGTCCGACGGGATGCCCTCCCAGGCGCTGTGGCACGTATGGCACGACGGGGCGGTGTGCCTGGTCGGCGACGGGCCCGGCGAGCAGCCGCTTCCCGGTCTCGTGGACGGCGGCGGCGCGGTGGTCACCGTACGCAGCAAGGACAAGGGCGGTCGGCTCGTCTCCTGGTCCGCGAAGGTCGTGGAGCTGGCTCCGGGGTCCGAGGAGTGGGATGCGGCTGTTGCCGAGCTGAAGGGCAAGCGGTTGAACGCGCCCGATGGTGAGGCCATGCCGGGGCGGTGGGCGCGGGAGTGTCGTGTGCTCCGGCTGGAGCCCACGGGGGAGACTGCGTCGCTGCCGGAGGGGTCGCTTTCTGCGCCGCCCTTGGCTACCTCGGCGACCACGCGTCAGGCGGCCCCGGCGGGGCTTCCACGCTTGCTCTTCAAGAAGCGCAGGCGGGCTTGAGCGTAGGCGCTCCGCGCGGAGGCCGGTGGGCGACCGCGGGGTTGTAGTGGGCTGGTCGCGCAGTTCCCCGCACCCCTGAAGGGGCACCTGTGGCCCAGCTGTCCTTAGGGGCGCGGGAACTGCGCGACCCCACAAACCACCCGCAGTCGCCTGACCACCCCGCCCGCCGGACTGTCGGGCGTCGGGCGTCACGCGGAGATGAACCCGCTCACGACGACGGGAGCTGCTGACCGTAGTCCACCGTCTCGTCCTTCTCCGGGGCCTCCAGGGCGAAGTCCTTGTCCCAGTCCGTCAAGCGGAGCGTTCCCGCGCCTCCCGCGCGGACCAGGAGGAGGGGGTAGGGCTTGCCCTCCAGGGAAATGTCCAGTTCGCCGCCGGAGCCCTTGTCGCCGGTGAGGCGGATCGTGCGGATGCCGCTCTGCTCGTGGCGGCCGTCGGTGGCGAGCTCGCCGTGCAGGGTGAGGAGGCCGTCGAGGAGTACGTCCTTGTCGGTGAAGACGCTGAGCTGCTGGTAGGCGGGGTCTCCCTTGGGGACCTTCACGTACATGCCGTCGAGCTTGCCCGCGGCCGTCGCGTCGGTCGTACCGTCGTCGCTCTTGCCGTCCTGGTGGTCCCAGAAGTCCGCGTCGGCCTTGATGAAGAGGTGCTCGTCGACCCGCAGCAGGCGGAACGTCACGCCCTTCGAGGTGACCGAGCCCGTGCCGCCGTCGTCCTTGAGCCGCATGTCCAGCTTGTACGTGCGCTTGTTGCTGATCACCGCCCCCGACAGCCGTACCGTCTCCGCGGTCCTGGCGGCCGACTGGGTCCTGCTCTGGATCTTGGCCGGGGGCAGCTTCCCGACCCCGTTCGTGCCCGCGTCCGGGTCGTCGCCGCCGCACCCCGTCAGCCCGGTCCCTGTCACGACCAGCGCGCACACAGCGCTAGCCAGCGCGGACTTACGGGTGCGTCCCTGGGAAATCGCAGTCACAGGTGGCGCTGCCTCTCGTGCGGGGGTCCTCAACGGCGTAACGCAGCGTACCGGGGCTCCCCGCGCCACTCTGAATCAGTCCGTCCGGACCGCTCACCAGGGCGTATCCGACCGGGACGGGCTAGCCTGAAGCCCACCCGAGCGGACATGACGCATCAAAACACCCGAACGGAAGCCCGTATGAGGTAAGGAGGCGCGGGCATGGCGGCAGGCGCCCCCAGGATCTTCGTCTCGCATCTCTCCGGCATCGCCGTCTTCGACCCGAACGGCGACCAGGTGGGCCGGGTGCGCGACCTGGTCGCCATGCTGCGCGTGGGGAGGCGGCCCCCTCGGCTGCTCGGCCTCGTCGTCGAACTCTCCACCCGCCGCCGCATCTTCCTGCCCATGACCCGCGTGACCGGCATCGAGTCCGGCCAGGTCATCACCACCGGCGTCCTCAACGTGCGGCGCTTCGAGCAGCGGCCCACCGAGCGGCTCGTGCTCGGCGAGCTGCTCGACCGGCGGGTACGGCTCGTCGAGAGCGGCGAGGAGGTGACCGTGCTCGACGTGTCGATCCAGCAGTTGCCGGCCCGCCGCGACTGGGAGATCGACCGGGTCTTCGTACGGAAGGGGCGGAGTGCCAGCGCTTTCCGGCGGGCCAAGGGCGAGACGCTGACCGTCGAGTGGTCGGCCGTCACCGGGTTCTCACTGGAGGAGCACGGGCAGGGCGCCGAGAGCCTGCTCGCCACCTTCGAGCAGCTGCGCCCCGCCGACCTCGCGAACGTCCTGCACCACCTGTCGGCGAAGCGGCGGGCGGAGGTCGCGGCCGCCCTGGACGACGACCGGCTCGCCGACGTCCTCGAAGAGCTCCCGGAGGACGACCAGATCGAGATCCTCGGCAAGCTCAAGGAGGAACGCGCCGCCGACGTCCTGGAGGCGATGGACCCCGATGACGCGGCCGACCTGCTCAGCGAGCTGCCGGAGGACGACAAGGAGCGGTTGCTGGCGCTGATGCGTCCGGACGACGCGGCGGACGTACGGCGGCTGCTGGCGTACGAGGAGCGCACGGCGGGCGGTCTGATGACGACCGAGCCGATCGTGCTGCGGCCCGACGCGACCGTCGCGGACGCGCTCGCGCGGGTGCGCAACCCGGACCTCTCCCCCGCGCTGGCCGCCCAGGTGTACGTGTGCCGCCCGCCGGACGAGACACCGACCGGCAAGTACCTCGGCGCGGTCCACTTCCAGCGGCTGCTGCGCGATCCGCCGTACACGCTCGTCGGAGCGATGCTCGACGACGCCCTGCAGCCGTTGGACCCGGAGGCCGAACTGCCCGTCGTGGCGGGCTTCTTCGCGACGTACGACATGGTCGCCGCGCCCGTCGTCGACGAGAGCGGCTCGCTGCTCGGGGCGGTCACCGTGGACGACGTACTCGACCACATGCTGCCCGAGGACTGGCGCGAGACCGAGTTCCACCTCGACGAGGAGCCCGCTGACCAAGCGACTTCCGGCGAGGGAATGTCCGGTCGGCGAAATTACGGGGAGGGGGCCGCTCATGGCTCCTGAGCGCGAGGTGCGCGAGCGGGCCGCCACCGGGGCGACCGCCGCCACCCGGTCGCGTATCCGGCTCGACCAGCCGCAGCCGCCCCGGCGCAGACTGCTGCCCGAGTACGACCCGGAGGCCTTCGGACGGCTCTCGGAGCGGATCGCTCGATTCCTGGGCACGGGGCGGTTCATCGTCGGGATGACGGTCGTCGTCATCCTGTGGGTGGTGTGGAACGTGTCCGCGCCGCGCGACCTTCGCTTCGACACGTACCCGTTCATCTTCCTGACCCTGATGCTGTCGCTGCAGGCCTCGTACGCCGCCCCGCTGATCCTTCTCGCGCAGAACCGCCAGGACGACCGCGACCGGGTCAATCTCGAACAGGACCGCAAGCAGAACGAGCGGTCCATCGCGGACACCGAGTATCTGACCCGGGAGATCGCCGCGCTGCGCGTCGGCCTGGGTGAGGTCGCCACCCGGGACTGGATCCGCTCCGAAATCGAGGACCTGGTCAAGGACGTGGAGGAGCGGCACGGCGGCGGTCGCGTCGTATTCCCGGCGGAACGGCCTCGGGGGCGTGACGTAGACGACCGTTGAGGGGCTTTCCGGCCGCCCTGCCGGGCGCCGTACCATCGTCCTTATGGCGGCTACGGAAGACGCGGTGCGTGAAGCACTGGCTACGGTGAACGACCCCGAGATCCATCGACCCATCACCGAGCTCGGGATGGTCAAATCGGTGGAGATCGGAGCGGATGGAGCGGTCGCGGTCACCGTCTACCTCACGGTCTCCGGCTGCCCGATGCGCGAGACCATCACGAACAACGTGACGGACGCCGTCTCTGCGGTCGAGGGCGTCACCCGCGTCGACGTGACCCTGGACGTGATGAGCGACGAGCAGCGGCGGGAGCTGGCGTCCTCGCTGCGTGGCGGCCAGGCCGAGCGCGAGGTCCCCTTCGCCCAGCCCGGCTCACTCACGCGCGTGTACGCGGTCGCGTCCGGCAAGGGCGGCGTCGGCAAGTCGTCCGTGACGGTCAACCTCGCGGCGGCGATGGCGGCCGACGGCCTCAAGGTCGGCGTCGTCGACGCCGACATCTACGGCCACTCCGTGCCGCGCATGCTCGGCGCCGACGGGCGTCCGACCCAGGTCGAGAACATGATCATGCCGCCGTCCGCGCACGGCGTGAAGGTCATCTCGATCGGCATGTTCACTCCGGGCAACGCGCCGGTCGTCTGGCGCGGCCCGATGCTCCACCGCGCACTCCAGCAGTTCCTCGCGGACGTCTACTGGGGCGACCTGGACGTCCTGCTCCTCGACCTCCCGCCGGGCACCGGCGACATCGCGATCTCGGTCGCACAGCTGGTTCCGAACGCCGAGATCCTCGTCGTCACCACCCCGCAGCAGGCGGCGGCCGAGGTCGCCGAGCGCGCGGGCTCCATCGCCGTCCAGACCCACCAGAAGATCGTGGGCGTCGTGGAGAACATGTCCGGGCTCCCCTGCCCGCACTGCGACGAGATGGTCGACGTCTTCGGCACGGGCGGCGGCCAGTCGGTCGCCGACGGCCTCACCCGCACGACGGGCGCCAACGTTCCGGTCCTCGGCTCCATCCCCATCGACGTCCGCCTCCGCGAGGGCGGCGACGAGGGCAAGCCCGTCGTCCTGACCGACCCCGACTCCCCGGCCGGCGCGGCCCTCCGCGCCATCGCGGGCAAGCTGGGCGGCCGCCAGCGCGGCCTGTCCGGCATGTCGCTGGGGATCACGCCGAGGAACAAGTTCTAGGCCGCACCAAGCGCTCCACTGAAGGAACGGTGATGAACCCGCGGGCCGGTGAGGGCTGGTCGCGCAGTTCCCCGCGCCCCTCACGGGGCGGGGCGCGGGTACCGCACCGGACTTGACCAAGGCCGCCAGGGGGCGCCGTCCAGGAGGACGGCGCCTCCATCTCCGTACCCGCTACGCGTACGTACTGATGTCCTTGATCACGGAGAAGCCCAGACCGTACGCACTCATCCCCCGCCCGTACGCGCCCAGATGGACCGCCTCCTGGGTGGACCCCGCGAGGACCCAGCCGAACTCGGACTCGCGGTAGTGGAAGGGCGTCGGCACCCCGTCCACGGGGAGGGACAGCGTCGACCAGTCGGAGCCGGTCAGATCGTCCGCGAGAACCCACGCCGTCTCGGTCTGCTGGTCCAGCCAGTCGTCGCGCAGGGTGTGGTCCATCTGGCCGGGCCAGGTGAAGGACAGCAGCCCCACCCCCGCGAGCCACGCCGCGGAGGACACCGACGTGGCCTCCAGCACTCCCGTGCCGTCGGCAGTGCGCCGCACCGGATTGGCCGCGACGGTCACCACGACCGCGAAGCGCTCCTTGTCCTCCGTACCCTCACTGCGTACCGAAGGCTCGTCGCCGTGCCCGATCGAGCCGTGCTCAATGGCTCCGTCGGCGGTGGCGCCGACCTGCATCAGCCAGCGCGGTCCCGTGAAGGCCTCGTCGAGGCCGTACCACGGGAAGGGCGCCAGCAGGTAGCCGTCGACCGTACGCCGGGCGGAGGGGACCTGTTGTCCATCCTCCGCGGCCGGCGCCTGCGCGCCTACCCGACTTGTCGTCTCCATGTGCCCGGACGCCTCCTCGCTCTAGTCGGACCGAACGACCCGCCCCCCTTTCGGGCGTCCTTCCGGTCCGCACAACAACTAGGCAGGATAGCCACAGCTCCGCGGCGAGCCGGGAAACCGGTCGCCTTTGCGGGTCGCGTAGTCGTCGGATTCAGCCCACCGTGAGCATGCGGAACCCAGGCGGCGTACGGGCTGTGCGAGGGAAGACCGCGGGCGTACGAACCCGATGAAGCGGACTTCGGACAGCGGGCGTGGCGTTCCGGGACGCACCGCGGGCATACGCCTCGCGGTCAGGCCAGTCTCAGGCTCAGGTGGCGTCCGCGTCGAACGGCGGGCGCTCGTCCGGATCCAGCTTCTCGCGCTTCTTCGTCATGTCGACGGTGCCACCGGAGGACGAACCGGAAGACGAGGAATCGGAAGAGGAGGACGCGGAGGATTCGGACTCCCGGCCGTGCACGGCATCCGTGACCTCGGCCATCTCCTTCTTCAGGTCGAAGCCGTTGCGGATCTCCTTGATCCCCAGCTCGTCGTTGTCCAACTGCTTGCGGATGAACGTCTTGGGATTGAGGTCCTCGAACTCGAAGTCCTTGAACTCCGGACCGAGTTCCTCACGGATGTCCGCCTTGGCACTCTCCGAGAACTCACGGATCTTGCGAATGGTGCGCGTGACGTCCTGGATCATCTTCGGGAGCTTCTCCGGGCCGAAGACGAGCACGGCAAGGACAACGAGCGTCACCAGCTCGAGCGGTCCTATGTCATTGAACACCTAGCAGCTCCTTGCGATGTCCTCGGCCCTCGGCAGCTTTCCGTGGTCCGGGCCGGGTCCACGGTACCCGGCGTTCCTGTCTGTCCGGTACTGTCCCGGGCCCTCCGACTACGTGTACACGCCTGGTTTTCCGGGATGTTTGCCTAGTGGGGGCTGGGTTCGGCCCGCCACCTGTGACGTTTCTGTCAGTTATGGCGGTTCTGTCGGTCGTGGGGGTTCTTGTCAGTCGTAATGCTTCTGTCGGTCGTAATGCTTCTGTCAGCCGTAGAGCCTCTGTCAGTCGCCGTCGGCGGAGCCGAGGACGAGGGTGACCTTCCGCTCCTTGCCGTCGCGCTCCAGGGTCAGCTCCAGCCGGTCGCCGGGGCGGTGGGCGCGGATCTTGACGATGAGTTCCTCGCCGGAGTGCACGCGCTGCCCGTCGACCTCGGTGATGACGTCGCCGGCCTCGATGCCCGCCCGGTCGCCGGGGCCGCCCTGGTTGACCGGCGGGCCGCCGTCGTTGCCCTTGGCGCCGACGCGGGCGCCGTCGCCCGTGTAGTCCATGTCGAGCGTCACGCCGATCACCGGGTGGGTGGCCTTGCCGGTGTTGATGAGCTCCTCGGCGACGCGCTTGCCCTGGTTGATGGGGATGGCGAAGCCCAGGCCGATCGAACCGGACTGCCCGCCCTCCAGGTCGGAGCCGCTGTCCGCGGAACGTATGGCGCTGTTGATGCCGATGACGCGGGCCTTGGAGTCGACCAGAGGGCCGCCGGAGTTGCCGGGGTTTATCGGGGCGTCCGTCTGCAACGCGTCCACGTACGAGATGTCGCTGCCGTCGCCTTCCTCGCCACCCGCCGTGATGGGGCGCTCCTTGGCGCTGATGATGCCGGCGGTGACGGTGTTCTCGAGGTCGAAGGGGGCACCGATGGCCACGACGGGGTCGCCGACCTGGACGTTGTCGGAGTTGCCGAGTGGCAGGGCCTTGAGGCCGCTGACGCCGGTCACCTTCACGACGGCGAGGTCGTAACCGCTGTCGCGGCCCACGACCTTGGCCTTGGCGGTCTCGCCGCCGCTGAAGGTCACGGATATCTCGCCGCTGCCGCCCGCCGGCTCGACGACGTGGTTGTTGGTGAGGATGTGGCCGCGCTCGTCGAGGACGAAGCCGGTGCCGGTGCCCTGCGCCTCCGAGCCGCGCACATGAAGGGTCACCACGCTGGGCAGGGCGCTGGCCGCTATCCCGGCCACGCTGTCCGACGCCCGCCCCTTGGCCTCCGTACCGGCCTGCGGCAGCTCCACGTCGTCGAGCCCGCCGTTCCGCTCCAGATACGCCCCTACGGCCCCTCCGACGCCTCCGGACACGAGCGCGAGGAGCACGGCCGCGAGCACCAGTGCCGTCTTGGTCCGCTTGCGCCGCCCGCTCTGGGTCTCGACGGCGGCCCCGTTCTGCTGGAGGGGGGCGGCGGCCCAGGGGTCGTAGTGCTGCCAGGGCGCCGGAACGTTCGGCGCGGGAGTGTGCTGAGCGGGAGTGTGCTGAGCGGCGGCACCCTGGCCGGCGGCGCCGTGGGCGGGGATCACCGCCGGCTCATACCCAAGAGGCATCACCGTGCTGGGGGCACCCTGCGCGGCAGCGGCCTCGGGCCCGCCTCCGGCGGCACCGCCCTGCGGCGGAGTCACGGCAGGAACAGCCGTACCGCGCGCGGGAGTCGCCCCCGGATGCTGCACCGGCGGCGCGGGAGCCCAGGGCCCGGGCCCGCCGTACGGCGGCGTGCTGTACGGATCCGGATCATGCAGCGGCCTGGCCCGCTCTCCGGGCACACTCACGCCGCCGCTCATTTCCCCCGCCACCTGCTCTCCGGCCGAACCGGCAACAGCACCGGGGCCGACACCGGCACCGGCACCGGCAGGCTTCGCCAGCTCGAAGTCCCCCTCCATCGCGCGCCCGCGAAACCCGTCCATGGCGGAACCTCTGGAATCCGAACCCGCGGAATCAGAACCTGCGGAATCGGAACCCGTGGACTCGGAACCCACGGAATCAGAACCCGTCGGAGCGGAATCCGGCGCGTGGGTCCGAGGCCGGCTCCACCACTTCGGCTTCGTGGGCTTCCCCTCGTCCATGCTCTCCCCACACCTGACCCGCGGCGGCCCAGCACATCGGCGGTCACCGCGGTTTGTCGACTCCGCACCCGGGGTCCCTCCGGCGGGCGCGGCCCATCCCTGGATTCAACCAGGTTCACGGGCCGCCGCGCAGCGGGCCGTTCAGCCGGAGGAGGAAGGCGAAGGTGAGGTGGACGAGTCGTGGGGCGGGACGCTCGGCGACCCGGACGTCCCGAACTCCGACACGGGCGACCACGCGGTCAGCGCGACCTGTGCGTCGGTGGTGAGGGGACGTATGAGCGGGGACACGGCGGCGGCACCGGCCATCATCGGGGTGGTCAGCGCATGCAGCGACCGCGCGCCGTGCTCATCGGCGAGCTGGGGCACCCCGGGCCCGGGCAGCAACGGCGCGGACATCTCGGTCTGCGCGCCTCCCTCACCGGTGAAGGAGCGCTGGCCCTGCGCGAGCAGCGGCCCGACGGATCGGCGGCGCTGTGATTCGGGCGCGGTCGCACCGCCCGCGCCCTGGGCGCGCATCGGTGTCACATTGCTGCCGGACCCGGATCCGCCTCGCGCGTCCGTGGTGTCGGTCGGCGCACCGCCGGTCGCCACCCCGCCGAGGGCGATCGCGGCGAGCGACACGGCGCCGGCCGCGGCGGCCGCGAAACGCAGTCCCCGTGAGGCCGACCGCTCGGCCTCACGTCGGCTCATGTCATGGATACGGAACCCGCGCTGCTCCGAGGGCAGCACGGTGGCATGCGGACCCGACGGCACGTAACCGAAGGAGTCCGGCTTCATGCCGAAGACTCCGGAGGCTCCGAACCCTCCCCCGCCCAGCGGCGAGCCGTCGCCGTCCGAGTCACCTCCCCCGGGGAGGCCCTGGAGACGGGCCAGGAAGCTCTCCGAGGGGGGCGGCGGGGCGACCTCCGCGAACACGTTCTTCAGTCGTCGCTGCTCGTCGGCCTCGGACTTGCACTTCGCGCACGTGGCGAGGTGGGCCAGGACGCGCTCGCGCGCCTCATGGCCGAGCTCGCCGTCCACCAGGGCGGAGAGCCGGTCTCCGAGATGCTGCTCGGCAAGGGGCCGATCGGCAGGATTCAGCCGTGATCCACTCACGCGCTCGCGCCCCCTCCTCCCAGAGCGGGCACTCCGGTGACCGCGAAACCGCGGCGCTCCTTGCGGGCCTCGGGCGAGCGGTGGGCAAGGGCCTTGCGCAGCTGGGAGCGGCCGCGGTGGATGCGGCTGCGGACCGTGCCGAGCTTCACGCCCAGGGTCGCGGCGATCTCCTCGTACGAAAGTCCCTCGATGTCGCAGAGGACGACCGCGGCGCGGAACTCGGGCGCGAGGGTGTCCAGCGCCTGCTGGACGTCCGCGTCGAAGTGCGTGTCGTTGAAGACCTGCTGCGGGGACGGCTCGCGGCTGGGCAGCCGCTCGGCCGCGTCGTCACCGAGCGCGTCGAAGCGGATGCGCTGCTTGCGGCGCACCATGTCCAGGAACAGGTTCGTGGTGATGCGGTGCAGCCAGCCCTCGAAAGTGCCCGGCGTGTAGGTCGACAGGGAGCGGAAGACCCGGACGAAGACTTCCTGGGTCAGGTCCTCGGCGTCGTGCTGGTTGCCCGTCAGGCGGTAGGCGAGCCGGTAGACCCGGCCGCTGTGCGTGCTGACGATCTCCTCCCAGGTGGGCGGAGTCCACGTCTGCGAGTCCGCGTCGGACGTGAAGGTGGCAGTCTGAGCGGAGCCAGCAGTGTGGTAACGGTCAGCGGTGTTGTTCACGGATTTCGGCTCACCCGCCGATCTGAGCAGGCGCCGAAGCACCCCTCCCCGATCCACAGGCGCAGCCGCACCTCCCCTGTCGGCTCTGGTGGTGTCCAGTGGAGCCCCTACCATAGCCACCTCGCCCGTTAGCTCCGGATAAGCGGTTTTACGGGAATTTGATACGCGCTCATATGGCTGCGTCAGCACTTGCTCGGCGTCCTGATCCATCCGCTTCCCCCCGCGTAGTTCCCCACCCCCTCTAAACGCCTGGTCCCATCTGCGGGTTCCCGGCGGCAACGGATACAGTCACGCCCAGGCAACCACGGGGACAGGAGAGGGTCATTACCGGCAACCGGCTGACGAGCTGGGCGTTCGCCGACGCCTTTGTCGCCGAGGACGACGCACTGCACTGGGCCCGGGAGCGGGCCCGGGAGGCAGGGCTGCGCTCGGTGTCACCCGGCACTGGCCACGCGCTGCGGTTGCTTGCCGCCACCGTGGACGCCAAGGCGGTCGCGGAGATCGGGACCGGAACCGGAGTCTCCGGAATTCATCTGTTGCACGGCATGCGGCCGGACGGTGTACTGACGACCGTGGATCCGGAGCCGGAGCACCAGCAGTTCGCCCGGCAGGCCTTCCGCGCGTCCGGCTTCGCCAGCAACCGGGCCCGCTTCATTCCGGGTCGCGCACTGGACGTACTGCCCCGGCTCGCGGACGCCGGATACGACCTCGTCTTCTGCGACGGCGACCGTCTGGAGTCCCTGGACTATCTCGCTGAATCGTTGCGCCTGCTGCGGCCCGGCGGCCTCGTCGTATTCGAGGGTGTCTTCGCCAACGGCCGGACAGTGGAGTCGGGCCCACAGCCCACAGAGGTCCTGCGGCTGCGCGAGCTGTTGCGCACGATCCGCGAGAGCCAGGATCTGGTGCCCTCGTTACTGCCGGTCGGTGACGGCCTGCTGTGCGCCGTCAAACGCTGAGCCACACCCCGCTGACCTGGACACATAACCAGGGGTACGTCACCGACGTACCCCTGGAACACCGCTGCCCCGACACCGAAGCACGGTGCCGGGGCAGTGAAAGGTATGGTCGCTTGCGCGTCAGCCGACGACCTTCTTGAGGGCGTCGCCCAGCGCGTCAGCTTCGTCGGGGGTCAGCTCGACGACGAGTCGACCGCCGCCCTCGAGCGGAACGCGCATGACGATGCCCCGCCCCTCCTTGGTCACCTCGAGCGGGCCATCGCCCGTCCGCGGCTTCATGGCCGCCATGCTCGTTCCCCTTCCTGAAACCAGCTCATCGTCGCCGACGGCCCCGTCGAAGGGCACGCGTCCGCACGTCGGACACGCGTCACCGGCATCGAACACATTGCTTCCAGGCCATTATCCCGCATCTCAGGACCCGATGACCAACATCAGTCGGCATCGCTTGCGCAACGCGCTTGAGCAAAACCACTCAATTCGGCGGTGTGACTGCGATACTGCGCCGCCGCATCGACTTTTGGGCGCCGGAATTCTTTGACCCAGCTCACATGTCCGAACCCAGCCGCTCCTCGTGATCTCCGCCATGCTGTCCTCAGACGAGGACGTACCGAGGGGTACGACGGAGCCGCGACACCGGAGGGGACCCACCATGGCCGACACCGTGCTCTACGAGGTGAGCGACGGACTCGCGACGATCACGCTGAACCGCCCCGAGGCGATGAACGCGATGAACACCGAGACCAAGGTCGCCTTCCGGGACGCGGCACAGGCGGCCGCGGCGGACGGCGCCGTACGGGCCGTGCTGCTCACCGCCGCCGGTGACCGGGCGTTCTGTGTGGGCCAGGACCTCAAGGAGCACATCGGCGGGCTGCTCGCGGCGCGCGAGTCGGGCTCGGGTGGCTCGGGTGGAGGCGTCATGAGCACGGTCCAGGAGCACTACAACCCGATCGTGCGGGCCCTGACCGGGGCGGCGAAGCCGGTGGTGGCGGCGGTCAACGGCGTCGCGGCCGGGGCGGGCTTCGGCTTCGCGCTCGCCGCCGACTACCGCGTCGTCGCCGACACGGCCGCCTTCAACACCTCCTTCGCCGGCGTCGCACTGACCGCCGACTCCGGGATCTCCTGGACGCTGCCCCGGGTCGTCGGTCCCTCTCGCGCAGCAGATCTGCTGCTCTTTCCGCGGAGCATCAGCGCCCAGGAGGCGTACGAGCTGGGGATGGCCAATCGTGTGGTGCCCTCTGCCGACCTCGCCGCCGAGGCGGTGAAGGTGGCCCGTGCGCTGGCCGAGGGGCCGACTCTGGCGTATGCGGCGCTCAAGGAGTCCCTTGCCTACGCGCTGTCGCATTCGCTGGACGAGACGCTGGAGAAGGAGGACGAGTTGCAGACGCGGGCGGGGGCCTCAGAGGACCACACGATCGCGGTGCAGGCCTTCGTCAACAAGGAGAAGCCGAAGTATTTGGGGCGGTGACGCTTCGCTGGATTCGGCGGTTCGGAGGCTCGGTTCGTAAGCTGCGGGCCGGTTGTGGCGGTCGCTCCCCCACTCTCGGCTTCGCTCGAGCGGGGGGACCCCCATGAGCGGGGGACCCCCATCGCGGCGGAGCGGCATACGTCACAGCCCCGCGCCCCTAGAGGGGCGCCTCAGCGGACCCTGGCCACACAGTCCTGCAAGTGGTCGTTTACCAGGCCGCACGCCTGCATCAGGGCGTACGCCGTCGTCGGGCCCACGAAGCGAATGCCGCGTTTCTTCAGTGTCTTGGAGAGGGCCGTCGACTCGTCCGTGACCGCCGGGACCTCTATGAGGGCCTTCGGAGCGGGGCGGGACGCCGCGTCCGGCGCGTACGACCAGATCAGCTCGTCCAGCTCGCCCGGCGCCCAGTCGGCCAGCACGCGTGCGTTGGCGACCGTCGCCGCGATCTTGGCGCGGTTGCGGATGATGCCCGGATCGGCGAGGAGCCGTGCCTCGTCCTCGTCCGTGAAGGCCGCCACGGCGGCGATCTTGAAGTCGGCGAAGGCGGTACGGAAGCCGTCGCGGCGGCGCAGGATCGTGATCCAGGACAGGCCCGACTGGAAGGCCTCCAGGCACAGCCGCTCGTACAGCGCGTCATCACCGTGGACCGGGCGGCCCCACTCCTCGTCGTGGTACGCCACGTAGTCCTCGGTCGACAGGGCCCAGGGGCAGCGCAGGGCGCCGTCGGGGCCCCGCAGAGCGTCGCTCACCGGTGGTCCTCCTCCGAGGGCTTCCGCAACGAGGTTGCCTGGGCCGCTCGGGCCCCGGCCAGCGCATCCTCCAGGTCGGCGATCCGGGCGTCCCGCTCGGACAGCTCGGCACCGAGGCGGCCCAGGGCGTCGTCCACGTCGGCCATGCGGTAGCCGCGGAGTGCCAGCGGGAAACGCAGCGTCTCCACGTCTCCGCGGTGCACGGGGCGGTCCGGCGGCAGGGAGTCCTGGAGGCGCTCCGGCGGTACCTCGGGGAGGGCTCCGCCCTCACTGCCGCCCACCACGGAAAGGGTCACCGCGCCGACCACGACGACGAGGGCGACGACCAGGAACAAGAACATGAACATCGCTGAGGTCCCCACGCTCTGATGCCGACGCGGGAGGCGTCGGCGCGGAAAGTGTCAGGCTCCGATCGTGCCATGCGACTCTGACAGTTAGGGTCGCAGGCGGCGGAACGGCGACAACCGCTGAGAACTACTGGGAGAGGTCACAGGGGATGCTCAGGCTGGGCAGGCGCGAATTCGACGCGCACGAGCCGGTGATCATGGCGATCGTGAACCGGACCCCTGACTCCTTCTACGACCAGGGGGCCACGTTCCGCGACGAGCCCGCCCTCGCGCGCGTGGAGCAGGCGGTGGCGGAGGGAGCCGCCATCGTCGACATCGGCGGGGTCAAGGCCGGTCCCGGTGAGGAGGTGACCGCCGAGGAGGAGGCGCGGCGGACCGTCGGCTTCGTCGCCGAGGTGCGGCGGCGCTTTCCGGACGTGATCATCAGCGTCGACACCTGGCGGCACGACGTCGGTGAAGCCGTCTGCGAGGCGGGGGCCGACGTACTCAACGACGCGTGGGGCGGCGTCGATCCTCGGCTCGCGGAGGTCGCCGGGCGGTACGGGGTGGGGCTGGTGTGCACGCACGCGGGCGGTACGCAGCCTCGTACGCGGCCTCATCGGGTCGCTTACGACGACGTCATGGGCGACATCCTGCGCGTGACGCTCGCGCTGGCCGAGCGGGCCGTGTCGCTCGGGGTGGCTCGGGATTCCGTACTCATCGATCCGGGGCACGACTTCGGGAAGAACACGCGGCACAGTCTGGAAGCCACGCGCCGGCTGGGTGAGATGGTCGAGACGGGGTGGCCCGTGCTGGTCTCTCTCTCCAACAAGGACTTCGTGGGCGAGACCCTCGACAAGCCGGTCAAGGAGCGGGTGGTGGGGACGCTGGCGACGACTGCCGTCTCGGCGTGGCTGGGGGCGCGGGTGTATCGCGTGCATGAGGTCGCGGAGACCCGGCAGGTGCTGGACATGGTGGCGTCGATCGCTGGGCACCGGGCGCCGGCTGTTGCTCGGCGGGGGCTGGCGTAGAGCGTCTTTCGCCCCCGCCGCACATACCGTCCCGTCCCCTGGGGGTTGCGCCCCCCAGACCCCCTTTTCTCGGCCTGGACGGCCTCGTCCTCAAACGCGGGACGGGCTGAAACGGGGGCGAAGACCCCCCGTCTACCTCCCGGCCTCCTTCGACACCAACGCCACCGCCTCATCCACGTCATCCGTCAGGTGGAACAGCAGCAGGTCCTTCTCGGACGCCTTCCCCTGGGCGATGAGCGTGTTCTTGAGCCAGTCGACCAGGCCGCCCCAGTACTCCGTACCGAAGAGGACGATCGGGAAGCGGGTGACCTTCTGGGTCTGGACGAGGGTGAGGGCCTCGAAGAGTTCGTCGAGGGTGCCGAGGCCGCCGGGGAGCACCACGAACCCCTGCGCGTACTTGACGAACATCATCTTGCGGACGAAGAAGTAGCGGAAGTTGAGACCGATGTCGACGTAGGGGTTGAGCCCCTGCTCGAAGGGCAGCTCGATGCCCAGACCGACCGAGATGCCCTTCGCCTCGCACGCGCCCTTGTTGGCCGCCTCCATCGCGCCCGGACCGCCACCCGTGATCACCGCGAACCCGGCCTCGACCAGTCCGCGCCCGAGCTTGACCCCCGCCTCGTACTCGAGAGACCCCTCAGGCGTACGGGCCGAGCCGAAGACGCTGATCGCGGGCGGGAGTTCGGCGAGCGTGCCGAAGCCCTCGATGAACTCCGACTGGATGCGCAGCACCCGCCAGGGATCGGTGTGCACCCAGTCCGACGGCCCGCCGGCGTCCAGCAGACGCTGGTCCGTCGTACTCGCCTGCACCTGCCCTCGCCTGCGCAGCACAGGGCCCAGCCGCTGCTCCTCCGGCGGCCGCTTCTTGCCCTCCGGGTTGCCAGTAGCCATGTCCGCTCCCTCCGCTTGCGGGTCGTTCCACCCCAGCGTAGATCTACGCGGGTTACGGAGGGGGGACGCGGGCATGTCCGCCATGAACCGCCGTCAGGTACGCCTCGCACGGGACCAGACGGGTTCGGACAGGCTCAGGCGGTCAGCCAGGCCCGCAGCCGTTCCTCGCCCGCCAGGACCTTCGCCGTTTCGACCCTTTCGTCCCGCTTGTGAGCCAAATGCGGGTTACCGGGACCATAGTTGACCGCGGGGACGCCGAGCGCGCTGAAACGGGAGACGTCCGTCCAGCCGTACTTGGGCTGCGGAATGCCGCCGACCGCCTTGATGAACGCGGCGGCCGCGGGGTGGGACAGGCCGGGGAGGGCCGCGCCGCTGTGGTCGTCGACGACGAACTCGTCGACACCGCAGTCGGCGAAGACCTCGTGGACGTGGGCCAGGGCCTCCTCCTCGCTGCGGTCGGGCGCGTAACGGAAGTTGACGGTCACCACGCACTCGTCGGGGATGACGTTGCCCGCCACCCCTCCCGAGATACCGACGGCGTTCAGGCCCTCGCGGTACTCCAGCCCGTCGATGACCGGGTAGCGCGGCTCGTACGAGGCGAGGCGGGCGAGGATCGGGGCGGCCGCGTGGATGGCGTTGGACCCCATCCAGCTGCGCGCCGAGTGCGCCCGCTCGCCCTTCGTCTTCAGCAGCACCCGGAGCGTCCCCTGGCAGCCGCCCTCGACCTGGCCGTCCGACGGCTCCAGGAGGACCGCGAAATCGCCCTCCAGCCAGTCGGGATGGGCCTCGGACACATGCTTCAGACCGTTCAGGTGTGCGGCGACCTCTTCGTTGTCGTAGAAGACGAACGTGAGGTCGCGATTGGGAGCCGGGACGGTGGCCGCGACACGCAGCTGGACCGCGACGCCCGCCTTCATGTCGCAGGTGCCACAGCCCCACAGCACGCCGTCCTCGTCCAGCCTCGACGGCACGTTGTCCGCGATGGGGACCGTGTCGATGTGCCCGGCCAGGATCACGCGCTCGGCCCGCCCCAGATTCGTACGCGCGACGACGTTGTTGCCGTAGCGGTCGACCGTCAGGTGCGGCAGGGCGCGCAGCGCGGACTCGACGGCGTCCGCGAGGGGCTTCTCGTTGCCGCTCTCCGAGGGGAAGTCGACGAGCTGCGCGGTGAGCCGGGCGGCGTCCAGAGTGAGGTCAAGGGGGGTGTCGGCCATGCCGTCGACCCTAACGCGCCGGGCGGCAGGTCCCGGTCGGCGGCCTGAGGCCGCGGACGGGCTTTGTCAGTGACCTGATAATGACCCTGATATCGAGGGCCCAATTGTTTTTCCACAAACCCACAGATCATTCACAGTACCCTCCAGTAACGTGTATCCCGTGCCAGAGCCGTCCCCCTCTTCCTCACACCGTGGCCGCCTGCTCCGCTTCGGAGCGGCCCTCACGGTTTTGCTTGCCCTCGCGGGCTATCTCACGGTGCAGTACCTCACCGGGAGCAAGGGAGAGCCGAAGTGCAGAGTCGTCTCCGACAAGGGCGACGGAGTGTCGTACGAATTCACGGCGGAGCAGGCGGTGAACGCGGCGACGATCTCGGCGGTCGGCACCAACCGGGGCATGCCCGAGCGGGCCGTCACCATCGCCCTGGCGACGGCGCTCCAGGAGTCCGGCCTGCGCAACATCGGCCACGGCGACCGGGATTCGCTGGGCCTGTTCCAGCAGCGGCCCTCGCAGGGCTGGGGCACCGCGCGGCAGATCAGTGATCCGAGGTACGCGGCGGGCGAGTTCTACGAGCAGCTGGCCAAGGTTCCGGACTACTCGCGGCTGCCCCTCACCGTCGCCGCGCAGAGCGTGCAGCGCAGCGGCTTTCCGGAGGCGTACGCGAAGCACGAACCGGACGCCACGCTGCTGGCCGCGGCGCTGACCGGACGCGCGGCCGCCACGTTCACCTGCGAGGGGCGCCGCGACATGCGGCCCGGCGGCCCGGACGCGGTGCGCGCCTCGCTCGTACGGGACTTCGGGCGCGACGCCTTCCAGGAAGCCGCCGCGGAGGTGGGTGCCACGCCGTCGGCCGCGCCCACCGGGACGAGCGGCTCCGGCAGCAAGCGCACCGTGACCGTCCCCGTCCCGAAGACCCCGGCCGCCGAGGGCGGGCAGCTGCGGCGCGGCTGGGCCCTGGCGCACTGGGCCGTGGCCAACTCGTCCGCCCTGCACGTCGAGCGGGTCGCCTACGCGGGCCGGGTGTGGACGGCCGGGAGGACCCAGAGCGAGTGGCGGACGGAGGGCTCGGGCGCGCGGAACTCCGGGGCCGCCGGCAACTCCGGAGCGTCCCAGGACTCCGAGAACTCCACCGGCGAGGTCCGAATCGTGACCGGGCAGTAGTACGAGTCATCACCCGTTGGGGGCACTCCCGGCGTGCCATGTCGACGGGGCACGCGGGTTTTCCTCCGGCGTCCCTCGTTTCCCGTGAATCCCTTGGGAACAAAGGGCCGTAAGGATTCAGCAGACTTTCTCACCGGGCGTTCTTTGCCCGGGTTTCTCCGCAGCCGATAATGCGACGCATTGCCAACTCTTTACGTTGGGCCACCGCAACCTTCGCGGGCTTCGAGCGGTAGTCACTGCGTCCGAGCCCGGAACGATCAACAGCCAGTCGATCAACAGCCGGTCGACAGCCGGTCGATCGGCAGCCGGCCGACATCCAGTCGGTCAACTGCCGGGCGCGGTCGGACACTTCATCTTTCTCTTCCGTCTAAGGAGCATCATGTCCCTCCCCCTGACCCGCCGGATCGCCCGTGCCGCGCTGCTCGTCGCAGCGGGAGCGGCTGCCGGGGTCGGTGCGGCCGGCTCCGCCAGCGCGGCGCCCCAACTGCCGGCTGCCCCCGACCTCGGCGGGCTGTCCGCGCTGGACAGCGCGGGCACCACCGTCGAGGGTGCCACGCAGAACGCCACCGACCTCGTCGGCAACACCGGCAGCAAGGCCGTCAAGAAGGCCGTGCCGAACGCGGGCAAGACGGGCGGCAAGGCCGTGAAGACCGCGACGCCCGCCGCGCAGAAGACCGCCGGGGACGTCGCCGGGACCGCGGGTTCCGTGCTCGGTGACACCGCGGGGTCGGCGACCGGCAGTGGCCTGCCGACCCAGCAGCTGCCGGTGAACGGGCTGCCGCTCGCCTAGTCACCAGGGCTGTACGGCGAAGGGGTCCAGGGAGCTTCCCTGGACCCCTTCGCCGTGTCGGGAGTTCGTGACTCAGGACAGGCGCTTCACTGCCTCCGCCACCCGCTCGTCCGTCGCCGTCAGTGCCACGCGTACGAAGCGGTCTCCCGCCGGGCCGTAGAAGTCGCCCGGTGCCACCAGGATCCCCAACGCGGCCAAGTGCGCCACCGTGTCCCAGCAGGACTCGTCGCGGGTCGCCCAGAGGTACAGGCTCGCCTCGCTGTGCTCGATGCGGAAGCCGTGCTTCAGCAGAGCGGCGCGGAGGGCGGTGCGGCGGGCGGCGTAGCGTTCGCGCTGTTCGTGGACGTGGGTGTCGTCGCCGAGGGCGGCGGCCGCGGCGGCCTGGGTCGGTGCGGACGTCATCATGCCGCCGTGCTTGCGGATCTGGAGGAGGTCCCCCAGCACCACGGAGTCACCAGCCAGGAACGCGGCACGGTAGCCCGCCAGGTTCGACCGCTTCGAGAGCGAGTGGACCGACACGATCCCCTCGGACGAGCCGCCGCACACCTCGGGGTGCAGCACCGAGACCGGGTCGGCCTCCCAGCCCAGCTCGATGTAGCACTCGTCGGAGAAGACGAGGATGCCGTGCTCGCGGGCCCAGGCGACGATCCGGGTGAGCTCCTGCTGGGACAGGACGCGGCCCGTGGGGTTGGACGGGGAGTTCAGCCACAGGAGCCTCAGGCCCTCGGGGTCCAACTCCGTGGGGTCCTCGTACGCCACGGATTCCGCGCGAGCCAGGCGGGCGCCGACCTCGTACGTCGGGTACGCGAGCCTCGGGTAAGCGACCTTGTCGCCGGGGCCGAGGCCCAGCTGGGTCGGCAGCCAGGCCACCAGCTCCTTGGAACCGACGACCGGCAGCACGTTGCGGTGGGTGAAGTCCCGCGCGCCCAGTCTCCGCTCGCACCAGCCCACCAGCGCGTCCCGCAGCTCCGGCGTGCCCCACACCGTGGGATAGCCGGGCGAGTCGGCGGCCGCGACCAGCGCTTTCTGGATCAGCTCGGGCACCGGGTCGACCGGGGTGCCGACGGACAGGTCGACGATGCCACCCGGGTGAGCGGCGGCCGTCGCCTTGAAGGGCTCCAGCTTGTCCCAGGGAAAGGTGGGAAGCCGGTCGGAAACTGCGGACACGGGTTCTGGCTCACTTTCTCGTACGGACCGTACGGACGTACGTGGGGCGCGTACGGCAAACGCCTCGGTCCCGTACGGCGGCGGTGCCGTACGGGACCGAGGCGGCGCACTCTCGTACGTACCGCTTACTGGTTCTGCGGCGGCAGAGCTGCGACGAAGGGGTGGTCACGCTCGATCAGTCCCAGCTTGCTGGCGCCGCCGGGCGAACCGAGCTCATCGAAGAACTCGACGTTCGCCTTGTAGTAGTCCTTCCACTCCTCAGGAGTGTCGTCTTCGTAGAAGATCGCCTCGACCGGGCAGACCGGCTCGCAGGCTCCACAGTCGACGCATTCGTCCGGGTGGATGTACAAGGACCGGGAGCCCTCGTAGATGCAGTCGACCGGGCACTCCTCGATGCACGCCTTGTCCTTGACGTCGACACAAGGCTGCGCGATGACGTAGGTCACGCTGTCGTTCCTCCTCGATAGGGCGCTGGCGAGCCGTCTTCAGGCTCCGCCACCTGGCGCGCGGGAGCGCGGCGTCGTCGATGCCCGCACCTAGTATCTCCGTTCTTGGGCATGATCCGAACAGGAGGGTTGGACTGAGCTGTGGAATTCTCTGCGCGTATCCGGTTCGAAGTCCGTGTTACCCCTGCTGACGTGGGAAAACGCGTCTCGGTGCGGCAGCTGGACGAACACGCTCCTCAGGGTGAGAAGTTCACCGACACGGTTGGCGTTCTCACATCATGGGACGACGGTGTGCTGGCGATCACACGCCGGTCCGGGGAGAGCGTCCGGATTCCGGAATCGACGCTGGTGGCGGGCAAGGTAGTACCGGCCGCGCCGACCCGGCGGCGGGGCCCGGCGGCCTCGTACGAGGAGCTGGCGCGGGTCGCCGCGCGGGCCTGGCAGCCGGTGGAGCGGGAGCGGCTCGGCGAGTGGGAGCTGCGGGCCGCCGCCGGGTTCACGCGACGCGCCAACTCGGTGCTGCCACTCGGAGATCCCGGCGTACCGCTGGACGAGGCGCTGTCGCTGATCCGGAAGTGGTACGCGGCCCGGGGGCTGCCCGCGTACGTCCAGACCGCGACCGGGGCCGAGGGTGCGCAGGAGCTGCTGTGCGCGGAGCTGGAGGCGCGCGGTTGGGTGCGTGAGGTGACCGCCGAGCTGTGGATCGGCGCGCTGGCGCCGATCGGTGACCTCGCGGACCCGGAGCAGGACCGGCCGGTCCTGCTCTCCCGCGAGCCCGACGAGGCGTGGCTCGGCCGCTACCAGCGCAAGGGCGTGAGCGAGGTGGCCCTGAAGGTGCTGGGACGGGGGTCCCCCCGCTCGAGCGAAGCCGAGAGTGGGGGAGAAGCCGAGAGTGGGGGAGGCCCCTCGGTGTGGTTCGCGACCGTGCCGGGCGCCGAGCCGGGCATACCCGCGGCGATCGGTCGCTGCGTGATCGACGGCCGCTGGGCCGGCTTCGCCGCGGTGGAGGTCGATCCGTCACTGCGCCGCCAGGGCCTGGCCACCACGGTCATGACGGCCCTGGCCCGCCAGGCCTTGGCCGAGGGCGCCTCAGCGGCGTGGCTCCAGGTGGAGGCCGACAACGCGGGGGCACGGGCGCTGTACGCGGGCATGGGTTTCGCGGCGCATCACGCGTACCACCACTACCGGCAGCCGACGGCGCCCGACGGCGGCGGAAACGGTGGCACGGCCACAGAGCGGTATCGATCGGCGTGAAAGGGCACGAGCCAGCTATGCGTCCTCCTCATCCTCCCGGTCCGGAGCGGAGCGCCGAGTGGCGGCGGCGGTTCGGTGACGAGGCGCGGGCCGAGCGGCCCGATCTGTCCACGCTGTGCTTGCTGGTCGGGGCGCAGGCGGACGAGGCGCTCGACGAGACGGGCATGGACGAGGCGCAGATCGAGCTGGACCGGCTGGCCGGGGAGCTGCCGTTCCGGCCCGGCGGGCCGCGGTCCTGGGCCACGGCGCTCGCCGAGCACCTCGGTGGCCGCTGCCGGTTCCGGGGTACGCCCGGCGACTACCAGCGTCTGGAGTCCTCGCTGCTCCACGAGGTGCTGCGGCGCCGCCGCGGGCTGCCCATCCTGCTCTCGGTGGTGTGGATGGAGGTCGCCCGACGGGCCGGGGCACCGGTGTACGGCGTCGCCCTGCCCGGGCACTTCGTGGTCGGCTTCGGGCCTCCGGAGGAGCAGGTTCTCGTCGATCCGTTCGACGGCGGCCGCGTTCTGACCGGCACCGACACGGAGCTGCTGGTGGCCGGCGCCACCGGCGCGCCCCTCGACCCGTCGATGCTCTCGCCCGCCGACCCGCTCGACGTCGTCCTGCGCATCCTCAACAACATCCGCGCCTGGGCCGCCGCCCGCCCCGAGCGCTCCGACGTCGCCCTCTGGGCCGTCGACCTTTCCCTCCTGCTCCCGTCCCACGCCGCCCGCCTCCGCTACGAGCGAGCCCAACTCCTCGTCCAGCGGGGTGACTTCCTCACCGGCGCCACGGAACTGGAGGCGTACGCGGAGATCGTGGCCGCCGTGGACGCACCGGCGGCGGACCAGGTGAGGCGGCAGGCACAGGCGGCCCGGGCCATGCTCAACTGACCGCGCTTCCGGCACCGGCGAGGCGCCCTGTCAGGGGCGCCCGTCAGGAGCGCCCGTCAGGGGCGCGGGGAACTGCGCGACCAGCCCCCACCACCCCGCAGCAAAAACAGGCCTGAGGCGCCCATTTTGGGGGCGCGGGGAACTGCGCAACCGGCCCGCAGCCACCCACCGAACTGGAGCACCCACCGAACCCAGCTGAGCGCCCAGCGCTCAGCTCGGGTTCGTCTCGATCACGCCAACCCGCTCCGCCGCCGTCTTGCCGAGCAACGCCGGACGCATCGCGCCGACCACGTCCTGTGGGGTCACGGCGGTCTTCTTGCCGTTGCCGCGGGTGATCAGTACGCCGTCGAAGGCGCCGCCGTACACCTTCTTCAGCGCGGCAGTGTCGTAGTACTCCACGAGCTTGCCCTGGGCATTCGCCTTCACACCGAGGAACTTCCACAGGGAATTCTCCGGAGTGAGGTACAGGAGCTCCAACCCGCCCGCCATGATCGTCACGCGGCCCGACATCGCCGGCTCCGCGAACGCCTTCATCATCCGGTCGACCTCGGCCTTGGTGACCTTGGGCTCCTGCGTCTTGGTGGGAACCTTCACGGGAGTGGTCTTCCCGGTCTCCACCTGCGCGCGGTACGCCGCCGTCACGGCCTCAGTCGACTGGCCGATGTCGATGCCCTGGCCCGCCTTGCCGTACACGGCGACGGCCTTGCCCGACTGGAACTTGATCGTGCCTTCGGTCGCCGAGCCCGAGCCGCCCGCCGCGTCCTCCAGGGCGGCCTGCAGCTTCTCCTCGTCGACGGGCATGTCCGGTTCGACGACACGGTGGTTGCCGAAGAGCGAGCCGATCACCGAGACGGGGTTGTAGTCGCTGCCCGCCGCCGCCCGCACCGTGGCCTGGCTGTCGAGCTGGAGCCCGGCCTGGTCCGGCCTGAGCGCGACGGTGTCGCCGTCCACCGAGAGCTGGAGCGACTTGGCCGCACGCTCCTCGAAGGCGTCGTCGAGCTTCTTGACCGCCTCGTCACGGGTGCCGCCGCCGATGTCGACGCCGAGCACGGTGGTGCCCTGGGGCACGTCGGAGCGGTTCATGAGCAGCCCGGCGCCGTACGCGATACCGCCCAGGGCCACCACGCCGGCGGTCAGGAGCACCAGCTTGTTGCGCCCCTTCTTCTTCGGCCGGGCCGCGGCGGGCGCGGCAGGCGAGACCGGGTCGGGCAGCTTCGGGGGCTGGTGCGGCAGCGGGCCGTCGGTGTGCGCGCCCGGTCCGAACGGTGAGTTCGGGCCGGCGGGTACGACAGGGATGCCGCTGGTCAGGGTGTGTCCGGAGACGTTCTCACCTGCGCCGCCGTAGCCCGGCGTACCGGGCTCGGGCGCGGGCTTCTGAGGGGTGAGGATCGCGGTGTCGTCGCTCATGCCGCCACCGGGAGCGCCGGGGGCGCCGGAGAAGGCGGAGCCGTTCTGCGCGCCCTTGCCGCCGGGGAAGCCCGATCCGTCCGGAGCACCGGGGCCGCCAGGCCTTCCGGGAGCGCCATACCCTCCGGGGGCGCCAGGTCCTCCGGGGCCACCGGGGCCACCGGGGCCACCGGGGAAAGCAGACCCGTTCTGACCGCCGGGGAAGCCCGAACCACCCGGGTCACCCTGGCCGCCGGGAAAACCCGGACCGTTCTGAACACCGGGGATACGCCCACCGCCGGGACCGCCGGGTCCGCGAGGCCCACCAGGCCCACCGTGTCCGCCAGGCACGCCGGGTCCGCCAGGCCCACCAGGCCCACCATGTCCGCCAGGCACGCCGGGTCCGCCAGGACCACCTGGCCCACCGGAGACACCCAGTCCGCCCGGGCCACCCGGGCCACCCGCACCGCCGGGCGCCGTAAGCGGCCCGTCGCCCATGACCGGACCACTGGTCGGGCCCGAAGGTCCGCCCGGTCCGCCCTGGACGCCGTCGGAGAAGTACGGAAGTCCGTCGCGCCGCGGCTCACCGCCACCGTCGCCCGAGCCGGCATTCGGCGTCGGATACGACCCGGTGCCCAGCGGCCCCGCCGCCAGCGCCCCGGACACGTCGAAGGAACCGGTGCCACCCCCGTGTCCGGGCGACACAGGACCGGTACCGCCCGCGCCCGCGCCGGGCATCCCGGCCCCGTTCGTACCGCCGGGCCGCGCACCACCCGAGCCGCTGCCCGTGGAACTGCCGTGCCGAGGCGCCGCACCGGAACCCTTCGCGCCACCCGGGCGCGCACCGGAACCCCCGTGGCGCCCGCCGCCGGCGCCGGGTCCGGAACCCGCACCGGGCCCGCCCGCGCCAACTCCCGCACCGGCGCTCGTCCCCGAGCCCTGCGTACCCGAACCGCCGGGCAGTCCGGCCCCGTTGGTGCCGCCACCACCCGGACCGCCCTTGGGCGAACCGGCCTTGCGTGGCGCGAACCAGTCGCTCGTCCGCTCACCGGTGGGAGCGGCGGGCACGCCGGAGGACGGGGTGTCCGTGTTCGCAGGCCCGCCCGCACCGGCACCCGGCCCGGGCTCCGTCGCCTCCGGTCCGGACGCACTTGTCCCGTCGGAGGGCTCCGCGCCCGCGACAGGGGTGCGCACGACGACCGGCGGAATGGGCCGCGATCCGGGGATGTTGATCCGGATCCGCGTCGTCAGCGTGGTCTCGGTCTTGGGCGCCTCCGGCCGGTCACCGGCGGAATGCCCCGCGTCGGTGCCGTTGTCGGACACCGCGGGGGTTCCGTACGGCGGAGTCCCCGACGGGTATGCGGTTCCGCCGCGCCCGTTGGGCCCGGAGGACGAACTGTCAGTTTCACGACTCAAGGCAGGTTCTCCCGGTTGGCTCCACCGCCCGTTTACTCGACCTCGATTCGGGCGGCTCGGCGGCGCGCACCACCATACTGGCCACTTGTCGCACGCATCTTCCGGCCGTCGGAGAAACCCACACCGGACTCGCACCTGCGCGCGGTGGCGAAGTGGTACGTCACTTGCCAAGTCGGGCGGCGAAGCCACCCGGTTGCCGCCCCCGGCCAAGGGTGGCGCACATCACAGCCACAGCCATTCCACCGAGCAGGAAGAGGTAGGAGCCGGCTCCTGCGGCGAAGAGGAAGTCGCCCTCGGGGCGGCTCGCGGTGAGCAGCACGACGGCAATCATCCACCCGGCCGCGGGCGCCACCGCCCCGGCCCGGCTGCCGGTCGCCCGCGCACCGCCCAGGAAGAGCCCGGCCGCGCCGGCCAACGCGAGCACCAACCCGCCCGGGAACCAACCCGATTGGACCAGCCCACCGGCCGCCCCGACCACCGCGCCGAGCACAAAGAGCCCCAGGTACACGGCGATCCGCCCGGCCGAGGGCGGTACCGGCGGCTGAGCGAGCATGCTTCCCGCGCCCGGCCTGTTGGTCGTACTCATCAGACATGCACCTCAATACGCATCAGACATCCACCAGGACTCAACGGACATCCTCCTCAGCGATCCCCGCGAACAGGTCCGTCTCACGCGCCTCGTTGCGCTCTCCTCGCACCAACTCGTAGTACTCCACGAAGAAAAGAGGCTGCGCGAGCTGGTTGGAGAGCGCGAACCACGGCTCGGCGACCTCGATCTGCGTGGCGTGCGCCCGCATCGCGGCGGCCTTGGCGGCGGCGAAGGCGGTGCCGTCGATCTCCGTGGTGATCAGGGAGTCGTCCACGACCCCCGGTACGTCGCCGACCGCGGCGGAGGCGGGGAACGGCAGTTCGTCGAGTACGTCCTCCAGGCGGGCGAAGCCCTCTTCGGCGACGGAGCGCGGCACGCGGTTCCAGTAGATCTTCGTGATCGTCCACGGTTCGCCGAGGTCCGTGCGGTAGCCGGGATCCGCGGCCAGGTCGGCGGCGCGCATCGCGACGCGGTGGGCCTGGATGTGATCCGGGTGGCCGTAGCCGCCGTTCGGGTCGTAGGTGACGAGCACCTGAGGGCGTACCTCGCGGATCACCTGGACGAGGTCCGCGGCGGCCTCGTCGACGTCGGCCCGCCAGAAGCAGCGCGGGTTGTCGTTCTCGGAGAGGCCCATCATCCCGGAGTCCTGGTGCCGTCCGGCGCCGCCGAGGGAGCGGAAGTCGTGCACACCGACCTCGCGCGTCGCCGCGCCGAGTTCCCGCAGGCGATGGGCTCCGAGGGCCTCGCCCGTCAGGTGGGCGAGCTCGGGCGGGATGACCTCGCCCTGCTCGCCCAGCGTGCAGGTCACGAGCGTGACATGGGCGCCCTCGGCCGCGTACCGGGCCATGGTCGTGCCATTGTTGATCGCCTCGTCGTCCGGGTGCGCGTGCACCAGGAGGAGACGCCGGGAGGGCGGTTCCGTCATGGACCCCACCCTACGAGGCAGGTCAGAACTTGATGCCTCCGACCATGTCCGCGATGTTCGTGGTCACCTCGTTGATCGTGGGGGCCATCGTCGAGCTGGCCAGGTAGAAGCCGAACAGAACGCAGACGATGGCGTGAGGCGCCTTCAACCCTGATTTCTTGATCAGGATGAAGACGATGATCGCCAGCAGCACCACCGCCGAAATCGAGAGTGCCACGGCGGCTCACCTCCAAGGATCCCAGGGACATGGGGGTCGGGGGGTTGGATTGTGGGGGCAGTAAATCCATACAGCGGGCCAGCAGGTTGATACCCACGCAGCGCTAGTGATCATAACTATTCGTACCTGCGCATTGATCGGCGCACGGCCGCACAAGGGGGCGCATGGCCAATATGGTCGAGGCATGACGATCGAGCCTCTCTCCTTTCCGCGCCGGCAGGCGCGCACCCTGCGCTTCACGCTCGGGGCGCCCCGGGCGTTCACCGTGGCGCCCGACGATTCCCGCGTCACGTTCCTGCGGTCCGGTTCCGGCACGGACCGGGCGAACAAGCTGTGGGTCCTCGACGTGGCGAACGGCGAGGAGCGTCTGGCAGCCGATCCACAGGCCCTGCTCGGAGGTACCTCGGAGCGGCTGTCCGCCGCGGAACGGGCCCGGCGCGAGCGCAGCCGCGAGGGCGGGGCGGGCATCGTCGGCTACGCCACCGACACGGCCGTTGAGCTGGCCTCCTTCGCCTTGTCGGGGCGGCTTTTCACAGCGGAGCTGCGGGCGGGCACGGCACGTGAACTGACCGTCCCGGGGCCGGTCCTCGACCCACGCCCGGCCCCCGACGGACGGCTCGTCGCATACGTATCCGGAGGCGCCCTGCGTGTCGTCGGCGCCGAGGGCGAGGACGATCGGGCACTCGCGCAGCCCGAATCCGACACGGTCACCTATGGACTCGCCGAGTTCATCGCGATGGAGGAGATGGGCCGTTCACGCGGCTTCTGGTGGTCGCCGGACTCGGACCGGCTGCTGGTCGCACGCGCCGACGACGCTCCCGTACGCCGCTGGTGGATCGCCGATCCCGCGCATCCGGAACGTGACCCGCAGCAGGTCGCGTACCCGGCGGCCGGGACGGACAACGCGGACGTACGGCTCTTCGTCGTCGACCTCGACGGGGTGCGCACGGAGGTCGTCTGGGACCGGGCGCGCTACCCGTATCTGGCACGAGTGCACTGGTCAGCCGCCGGAGCGCCGCTTCTCCTCGTGCAGGCGCGGGACCAGGCGAGCCAGCTCTACCTGGCCGTGGACCCGGACACCGGCGTGACCCGGATGGTGCACGCCGACGAAGATCCACAATGGCTTGATCTTTTCCCCGGGGTACCGAGCTGGAGTCCCAGCGGACAGCTTGTGCGGATCACCGACGAGGGCGGGGCGCGCGTGCTCGCGGTGGGTGAACGCCCGCTGACCGGAGCGCAGTTGCATGTGCGTGCGGTGCTCGACGTGTCGGACGACGACGTGCTGGTCTCCGCGTCCGCGGGCGAGGAGGCGGCCGTCCCGGAGACCGGTGAGGTGCACGTCTACCGGGTCAACGACCTTGGTATGGAACGGATTTCGCAGGAGCCCGGGGTGCACTCGGCGGTGCGCGCGGGCGGAGTGACGGTGCTCGTCTCGGCGGTGCCCGACCTGCCGGGCGCCCAGGTGCAGGTGCTGCGGGACGGCAAGAGGGTGGCGACCGTGGCCTCGTACGCCGAACACCCCGGTCTGCGCCCGCGCGTGACGCTCACGGAGGCGGGCGAGCGCCGCGTGCCGTGCGCCGTTCTGCTCCCCACCGGCTACACGGACGGTCCGCTGCCGGTCCTGATGGACCCGTACGGCGGGCCGCACGGCCAGCGCGTGCTGGCCGCGCACAACCCGTATCTGACCTCGCAGTGGTTCGCCGACCAGGGCTTCGCGGTGGTCGTCGCGGACGGGCGGGGCATGCCGGGCCGCTCCCCCGCCTGGGAGAAGGCGATCAAGGACGACATGGCGGCGGTCGTCCTCGACGACCAGGTCCACGCGCTCCGGGCGCTCGCCGAGCGCTTCCCGCTGGACCTGAGCCGGGTCGCCATTCGCGGCTGGTCGTTCGGCGGCTATCTCGCGGGGCTCGCGGTGCTGCGCCGCCCGGACGTCTTCCACGCGGGTGTGGTGGGCGCGCCGGTCACCGACCAGCGGCTGTACGACACCCACTACACGGAGCGCTACCTGGGCGATCCGAACAGCCGGCCCGACGTGTACGCCGCGAATTCACTGATCGATGACAACGGCCTGGTGGGCGCCGTCGAGCCCGCGCGCCCGATGATGATCGTGCACGGCCTCGCCGACGACAACGTGGTGGTCGCGCACTCCCTGCGGCTGTCCTCCGCGCTGCTGGCCGCCGGCCGCCCGCACGAGGTGCTGCCGCTCTCGGGGGTCACGCACATGACTCCGCAGGAGCAGGTCGCCGAGAACCTGCTGCTGCTTCAGGTGGACTTCCTGAAGCGCTCGCTGGGCATCGTCTGACGGGACGCGAACGTGCGACCGGCCGGGGAGACATGGCGCGCCCCGGCCGGTCTACGGCACCCGCACGGCCGTACGTTGTAGAGAGTGACGCGTCCGTATATCGGTATCGGGTCGGTGAAGTTGCCTGCGTGTTAACGAAGTTGATGCGCTTTTTTCATCCTATTTCAGCCCGTCTGTCGGCTCGTCGGTGGGCTCTTCGGGTGGAACCACCTGTTTCTCCTCCGCGAAGTGGCACGCCGAGTCATGGGCGGCCGGACCGGCCTCGAACCGGAACTCCGCGGGCACCGCGAGCAGCGGTACCTCCAGCGCGCATCGGTCCCGGGCCTTCCAGCAGCGGGTGCGGAAGCGGCAGCCGGAGGGGACGTTCGCCGGTGAGGGCACGTCGCCGAAGAGGATGATCCGTTCCCGGTGCTCGCGGGCCTCCGGGTCCGGGACGGGCACGGCGGACAGCAGTGCCTGTGTATAGGGATGCGTCGGATGGTCGTAGATCTCGGCGTCCCTGCCGGCCTCCACGATCCGCCCGAGGTACATCACGCCGACCCGGTCGGAGATGTGCCGCACGATCGACAGGTCGTGCGCGATGAAGACGTACGAGAGATCGAACTCGCTCTGCAGCTTGTCCATCAGGTTGATGACCTGGGCCTGCACCGACACGTCGAGGGCCGACACCGGTTCGTCCGCGACGATGATCTCCGGCCGCAGCGCCAGCCCTCTCGCGATGCCGATGCGTTGGCGCTGGCCGCCGGAGAACTGGTGCGGATAGCGGTTGATGTACTCCGGGTTGAGCCCGACCACGTCCAGCAGGTCCTGGACCTTCCGGCGCCGGTCGCCCTTCGGCGCGACCTCGGGGTGGATCTCGTACGGTTCTCCGATGATGTCGCCGACGGTCATCCGGGGGTTGAGCGAGGTGTACGGGTCCTGGAAGACCATCTGGATGTTGCGGCGTACGGCCTTCAGGGCGCGGCCGGAGAGTCTGGTGATGTCCTCGCCGTTGTACCTGATCTCGCCCGCGGTCGGCCTCTCCAGGTTGACCAGCATCCTGGCGACCGTCGACTTGCCGCAGCCGGATTCCCCGACGATGCCGAGGGTCTCCCCCGCGCCGAGCTCGAAGTCGACGCCGTCGACGGCCCTGACCGCGCCGACCTGCTTCTTGAAGAGGATGCCCTGGGTGAGCGGATAGTGCTTGACCAGGCCGCGCACCTGGAGGAGTGGCTCAGCCATTGAGGCACTCCCGCCAGAAGTGGCACGCGCTCCCGCGTTCGCCGGAGACCTCGACCTCGTACAGCGGGGGCACGTGGGTGCGGCACACGTCCTGGGCCAGGGGGCAGCGCGGGTTGAAGGCACAGCCCGGCGGGATGTGCGTCAGGTTCGGCGGCAGGCCCTTGATGGCGTACAGCTCCTGGCCCTTCTGGTCGAGCCGCGGGATCGACTCCAGGAGCCCCTTCGTGTAGGGATGCGCCGGTGCCTTGTAGATGTCGTGGACCGGGGCCGACTCGACGATCCGGCCCGCGTACATCACGGCGATCCTGTCGGCGACGTCCGCGACGACTCCCAGGTCGTGCGTGATGAGGATGAGCCCCATGTCGAGCTCGCGCCGCAACTCGGCGAGCAGGTCCATGACCTGGGCCTGGACGGTGACGTCGAGTGCGGTGGTGGGCTCGTCGGCGATGATCAGGGCGGGTTCCAGGGCCATCGCCATGGCGATCATGATGCGCTGGCGCATGCCGCCGGAGAACTGGTGGGGATAGTCGCCGACCCGGGCGGCCGCGGCCGGGATGCGCACGCGGTCCATCAGCTCGATCGCCTTCGCCCTGGCGTCCTTCCTCGACATGCCCTGGTGGACGGTGAACATCTCGCCGAGCTGGGCGCCGACGGACAGGACGGGGTTCAGGGAGCTGAGCGCGTCCTGGAAGATCATCGCCATCCCGGCGCCGCGGACCTTCCTCCGCTCCTCCTCCCCGAACTTCAGGAGGTCCTGGCCCTGGAAGAGGATCTCGCCCGCGGTGATCCTCCCGGGCGGCATGTCGAGGATGCCCATCACGGCCTGCGCGGTCACGGACTTGCCGGACCCCGACTCGCCGAGCACGGCGAGCGTCTCGCCCTCGTCCACGCTGTACGTGACCCCGTTGACGGCCTTGGCGACCCCGTCCCTGGTCCTGAACTCCACGTGCAGATCGCGCACTTCGAGCAGCACGTCGCTCACCTCAGCTTCGGGTCGAGGGCGTCGCGCACCGCGTCGCCGAGCATGATGAACGCGAGGACGGTGACGGCCAGCGCGCCGGCCGGCCAGAGCAGCGCGTGCGGCGCCGTGCGGATGTGCACGGACGCCGAGGAGATGTCGATGCCCCAGCTCACGGTCGGCGGCTTCAGACCGACGCCGAGGTACGAGAGGGTCGCCTCCAGCGCGATGTACGTACCGAGCGCGATGGTCGCCACGACGATGACCGGGGCGACCGCGTTGGGCGTGATGTGCCGCAGCAGCATCCGCGAGTTGGAGGCGCCGAGGGCCCGGGCCGCCTGGACGTAGTCGTTCTGCTTGGTGGTGATCACGGAGCCGCGGGCGATACGGGAGATCTGCGGCCAGCCGAGCAGCACCATGAACCCGATCACCGGCCAGACGGTGGAGCTGGTCACGACGGAGAGAAGCACCAGACCGCCGAGGACGACGGGGATCGCGAAGAAGACGTCGGTGATCCGCGACAGGATCGCGTCCCACGCCCCGCCGAAGAACCCGGCGAGCCCGCCGAGCACCGAGCCGAGGATCGCGACCCCGAGCGTGGCGCACACGCCGACGGTGACGGACACCCGCGCCCCGTACACGGTCCGTGTGTAGACGTCGCAGCCCTGGCCGTCGTATCCGAAGGGGTGGCCGGGCTGGGAGCCCTCCTGCGCCTTGGCGAGCTCGCACTTGAGCGGGTTGCCGGAGGCGATCGCCGAGGGCCACAGGGAGATGAGGACCAGGAAGAGGATGACGAGCCCCGAGACGATGAAGACGGGGTTGCGGCGGAGGTCGCGCCAGGCGTCGGACCAGAGGGAGCGGGCCCGTCCGCCGGAGGCGGCTGATGGATCCAGCTCTGGTCGGCCCGTGCCTCCCGAGTGTGGGCCCATGCCTCCCCGGTGTGGGCCCGTGCCCTCCGGGCCGCCCGGGACCTTTTCGAGGCTCGCGCCCTCGCTCGTCGCCAGGTCCACGGCGCCGCCCATGCCCGTGGAGGCGACGGCGGCGTCCTCCGGTGCGCGGCCCCCGCCCGAGATGTACGGCTCCGGCGGCTGGGGTTCAGGCATAGCGGATCCTCGGGTCGAGTACGGCGTACAGGAGGTCGACCAGCAGGTTGGCCGCCAGGAAGACGAGGACGAGGACGGTCACGAAGCCGACGACGGTCTGGGTGTTCTGGCGCAGGATCCCCTGGTAGAGCTGGAAGCCGACGCCGTGGATGTTGAAGATGCGCTCGGTGACGATCGCGCCGCCCATCAGCGCGCCGATGTCGGTGCCGATGAAGGTGACCACGGGGATGAGTGAGTTGCGCAGAAGGTGCCGGGTGACGACCCGGCGCCGGGGCAGGCCCTTGGCGACGGCCGTACGGACGTAGTCGGCACGCCGGTTCTCCGCGATGGAGGTACGGGTCAGCCGGGTCACGTACGCGAGGGAGACGGACGCGAGGACGAGACCGGGCACGATCAGCTCGTCGAAGGGGGCTTCCGAGGAGACGGAGGGCCGCATCCAGCCCCACTCGGCGCCCAGCAGCAGTTGGAGCAGCAGACCGGTGACGAAGGTCGGCACCGAGATGACGACGAGGGTGACGAGCAGGACACCGGTGTCGACGGGGCGGCCGCGGCGCAGCCCGGTGACGACGCCCAGGGTGATGCCGATGACGATCTCGAAGAGGATCGCGACGATCGTGAGCCGGATGGTGACCGGGAAGGCGGTCGACATCAGCTCGGTGACCTCCTGCCCGTTGAAGGCTGTGCCGAAGTCGCCGGTGAAGACGTTGCCCATGTAGGTCGCGTACTGCTGCCACACCGGCTTGTCCAAGCCGAACTCCTTCCGGAGCTGAGCGGCCGTGGCGGGGTCGCACTGCCGGTCGCCGCACAGGCCCGCGACGGGGTCACCCATCACGTTCACCATCAGGAAGATCAACAGGGTGGCGCCGAAGAAGACCGGGATCATCTGCAGCAGACGCCGGATCACATACCGTCCCATGAGGGCTCCGGAGGTAGATGGGGCACCGTGTTCCGGGTTCTGGGGGGGGAGGTGCCCTCGCGGCTCAGCTGACCTTGATCTCCTCGTAGACGGGCACGCTGAACTGGTTCAGGGCCACGTTGGAGAGTCGGTCCGAGTAGCCGGCGCTGCCGTTCTGGTACCAGAGCGGGATGGCGCCCATGTTGTCCCGCAGGACCTCCTCGGCCTGCTGGAACAGCTGCACCGCCTTGGCCTGGTCCGTCTCGGCGTTGGCCTGGTCGACGAGCTTGTCGAACTCGGCGTTGCTCCACTTGCCGTCGTTGGACGAGGCGTTGGTGTAGTACAGCGGCTGGAGGAAGTTCTGGATCAGCGGGTAGTCCATCTGCCAGCCGGCCCGGAAGGGACCGCTCATCTTCGACTGCGTGATCTGGTCGCGGAAGTCGGCGAAGGTGCCGACGGGGTTGCCGACGCAGGCCTTGTCGTTGTCCAGCGCGTTGTTGATGGAGTTGCAGACGGCGTCCACCCACTCCCTGTGCGAGCCGGTGTCCGCGTTGTACGAGATCTTGACCTGTCCGCCGGGCAGGCCGCCGCCCTCCTCGATCAGCTTCCTGGCCTCGCCGGGGTCGTACTCGCACGCGTCACCGCACAGCCCCGCCTTGTAGCCGCCGTTCTTGCCGAGGACGGGCGAGTTCCAGTCGGTGGCGGGCGTGCGCGTCTTCTGGAAGATCGTGTCGGTGATCTGCTCGCGGTCGATCGCCCTGGACAGGCCCATGCGGACCTTCTCCATGCCGTCCTTGTCCCAGGCCTTGTCGTAGAACGGGAAGGCGAGGGTCTGGATGATGCCGGCCGGCGTGTTGATGTACCGGTCGCCGAGGTCGCTCGGGGCGTTCTTGAGCTGTGAGGCGGGCACGTCGTCGACGAGGTCGAGGTTGCCCGCCATCAGGTCGGTGTAGGCGGTGTTGTTGTCGGTGTAGACCCTGAGGTCGACGCCGCCGTTCCGGGCCTTGTCCGCGCCGGGGTAGGCGTCCCACTTCCTGAGGGACATCTGGGAGCCCTTGGTGTACGAGTCGATGGTGTACGGGCCGTTGCCGACCGGCTTCTTCAGCCAGGCCGCGTGGTCGTCGAAGAACGCCTTGGGCAGCGGCGAGAAGGCCGCGTAGCCGAGGGTGTCGGGGAAGGACGAGAACTTCTGGTTGAGCCTGACGGTGAACGTGGTGTCGCCGGTGACCTTGAGCCCGGACAGCGTGTCCGCGCTCTGCTTGCTGCCGTCGTCCGGATGGACCCTGTCGTAGCCGTCGATGTACCCGAAGAAGTACGCGTTCTTCTGGTTGTTCTTGAGGCCGGCGCCGTAGTTCCAGGCGTCCACGAACGACTTGGCGGTGACGGGCTCGCCGTTGCTGAACGTCCACCCGCTCTTGATGGTGACCGTGAAGTTCCGCGAGTCCGTGGTCTCGATCTTCTCGGCGAGCATGTCCTTGGCCTCGCCGGTCTCGGCGTCGTACCGCTTCAGACCGCGGAAGACCATGTCGAGGACCTTGCCGCCCTGCACCTCGTTGATGTTGGCCGGCTCCAGCGGATTCTGCGGGTCACCCCACGACGAACTCACGATGCCGGAGCCTTCGCCGCCGCTTTCGCCGCCCCCGTCGTCCCCGCAGGCCGTCGCGGCGAGGGCTACCGCCACCGCGCTCGCGGCCCATCTGGCGTGCGTGGCTCCACGCATGGTGTGCCTCCTCGGAGTGCGCTGTGGCTCCGGCGCCGGAGCGCTGTACCTTTAGCGCCCAATATCGGGGCAGAAGGTACATGGCGCGCATTGAATCCGTCCTTCTGAGGGGATGGACCATCCGTATGCACGTACGCGGGTGCACGTACGGGGGTGCGCGACCAGGAGGGTGCGGACCCCCTCCTTGGCGACGGCACGGAGGCATCGGCCTCGCTAGTCTCACGTTATGGACTACGCGAAGATGCGCGCGATCGCCGAGGAGCTGACGGCGTACGCCGAGCACCTTGAGGGATCTTGGGATGTCGAAATCGGTCCCTCCGGACCGTTCCTCGCGATGATGAGCCCCTCGAAGCGCCATGGGGGCACGGTCCGCCGTATCCGCAACCAGCTCAACGAGCAGCTGCCCGCAACCCACCCCGGCCATGTCTGCGAGAACGGCCCTGAGATCGAGCACCCGGCGATCGGCCGGATGCGGCGCCCGGACGCCGTCGTGATCCCCGAGGACGTTTTGGACGAAGAGGGGCTCGCCGTCGACGCCACGCAGGTCCTGGCAGTCATCGAGATCGTCTCGCCGTCAAATCCGGACAACGACTACGGCGAAAAACTCGCCGAGTACCCAGCCATGGGCATCGCCCACTACATGGGCGTCGACCCTCGCACCGGCACCATCCAAGTGCACTCCGACCCCTGCAAGGATCGCTACCAGCACAAGGACCCATACATCTTCGGCGATACGGTGCCCTTCGGCCCGTGGAGCGTGGAGACCGGCGCCTTCCGCCGCTACGGCAAGGCGGGGTCGAGCTGAAGGGGTGATGGTGCTCGGGTACGCGACGGGTTTCGGCGGGCCCGTGTTGGGGTCAACCGCCGGACGCTTTCCCGCTCTTGACTCGGCCGAGCAGCGCCGCGAGGGCGGACGGCGCCACGGTGAGTACGGCGTCCGGGGTGTCGCTCTCCCGGAGGTGGGGGGTGCCGGCGGGGTCAATGGCTACCTCGACGCAGGTGTCGGCGCCACCTTCACTGTAGGTCGACTTCTGCCACCGCAGCCCAGTCATGCTCGCCTTCTTCAAAGGAGGGGATAGAGGAGTCTCTGGATCAGGCCCAAGGAGTCTTTGGCGAGGTGCCCCTCAGGCGGCACGGACACATCCATGGGCGGAAGCGCCGCGTGCCGCAGCCTAGCGAACAAGTCCGTGTACCGAGCAAGAGCCTCAACCTCTCCCAGGTACAGGGACTGTTCGACGTGCGCGACGATCACGGTTCCGAGCCTCTTCACGGGTGGCAGAAGCGCGGTGAAGGACGTGCCGAACGGCACAGGTCCGTCAAAGGGAAGCACTTGAATGGTCACGTGAGGCAGGCGTGACAGTTCAATCAGCCGGACCAGTTGCTCGCGCATGACACGCCTGTCTCCGTACGACGGGTGCAGTGCCGCCTCATGGACGATCGCGTGGACCCGGGGAGGGTGTTCCCCCTGGAGGATCCGCTGGCGGGCGACTCGGAACTCGACCGCCAGATCGTGCTCGGCTTCCCGCGCCTTCGAGTACCCCTGGCGGTGGATCACCGAGGCGTATGACTCGGTCTGGAGCAGCCCCGGCACGAAGAACGGTTCGTAGCAGACCACTTCAGCGGCCCCGTCCTCCAACTCGGCCAGATCGAGAAGCGAAGGACGCACCCGGTCTCGATACTCCGTCCACCATCCCTTGCCGGACGCAGCACCCAGATCAACCAAGGCATCCACATAGGTTGAGTCATCGCTACCTGAAGCAGTAGCAAGCCGATGGAGCCGGTCTGCGGACAGGCCCGTCCGTCCCGCCTCGACGGTACTGATGTGAGAGGCGTTCATCTCCATCACCTCTGCCGCACGTGCGGCAGTGAATCCGGCACTCTCACGCATGGCTCGCACCTCGGAGCCGAAGCGTCGCTGTCGATACGTCGGGTTCGCCCTCAGCCCCATGCAGCCTCCTCATCGCCATCCACTGAAGTATCCAACAACCCACCTCTCCCACAAGTAGGTTGAGTATTGGCAACCTAATCCGCTACGTTACGTATGGCTTCAGTCACAACAAGCACATAACTGGAGGCTGCCACATGCGCACGCCCGAAACCCCCACTCCCATCTGGACCTACGGCCTCTCCATCCCCCACGACCCCCGTGCTGTCCGCGTGGTCCGAGCCACGATCCGCAGCATCCTCGCCGCCGCGAAGCTCAACTGCATTGTGGACACGGTGGAGTTGCTGGTCTCCGAGGTCGTCACCAACGCTTACCGCCACTCCTCCGTGGAGGCGTACGTCAGCATGGAGCGCACCCCGGACGACTTCCGGGTCACCGTCTGGGACCACGGGGCGGGTACTCCGACGCCAGGCACTCCCGCCGACAATGACGAGCGCGGGCGAGGGCTCGGCATCGTCGAGTCGTGCGCCGACGAGTGGGGCGTACGGGACTACCCGCACGGCAAGGCGGTCTGGTTCGCCATCGCCCCGAAGGAGGAAGCGTGAGCACCGCGAAGCTTCCCGCTCTCCGGTATTCCGGTCGGTATACTCACCCCATGGACACCACGATCAAGGTCGACTCCAAGACCCGTGACCGTCTCGCCCTCCTCGCGGAGGCTCGGGGTACGACCATGCGCCACCTGATCGAGCAGTTCGCCGAGAGCACTCTCACCCCGAGCGAACTGGAGGAACGCGCCGCGCACACCGCCGAGTACCTCGCAGAACACTTCGGCGTCACCGTCACCGACGAAGCCAGCGCCGAGGTCCTGCGCAAGGTGCGCGGCCAGGTCGTCGCCCACTACGCGGCCGAGCAGGGCGCCGCGTGATCCGAGAGCACTACATCCTCGACGCCGACACCCTGCTGGCGCTGGGCGGCAACCGACAGGTCTCCGGCCTCGTCCACGCAGCCCGGCTCGAACCGGACGTGTTCCTCCATGCGCCCGTACTCTCCGTCATCGAGGCCGAGCGCGAACGTCCCGGTATCGCCGTCCACATCGGACAACTGGGCATCACGACGATCGACCTCGATTACCCCGCCACTCTGACCTGCTGTCAACTACACGAGGGCGGACTCCCGTTCGGCTCAGCCGCAGCCGTCGAGGCGGCGCTCCGTGTGGGGGAGGAGTACGAGGAGCCGTTCATCGCGACCGTACGCCCCGGCCTGTACGAGACGCGTTTTGCCCGCGTCGTCGACCTGAACCGTTGACAAATCCACGGTGGGCAGAGGGCACCCCGGCTCCAGCAGGTGCCAGGCCGGTCCAACTCCTCACGTTCGGCCCGGACCCCAGGCATGCACTCCGAAAAGCGTGAACACTTTCCCGGAAAGTGTTCACGCTGAGATGTGAATCCGGGGTCCCACGGGCATCTTTGAGTGCGGCCTCGCCGCGAGGCCGCACTCCTGTCGAGCCCGGTTCAGGCGGGTCCGGTTCCTGCGGGTCCGATGGTGACGTCGAAACCGA
>NZ_JBQQCG010000077.1:0-57003 GCF_052245575.1 Streptomyces sp. 2A115
TTTCCCCCCCTCCCCCGCCCCGCACGCCATACCTCAGCCGGCCTGCTCGCGGGGCCATAGTCGCAGGACGGTCTTCTCCACCTGCGGCAGCGCTCGTTGGCCCGTCACCGCGAGGGCGATGGCCGCGGCGACGCCGGCCCAGGCGACCGGGCCGAGCGGTGTGCAGCCGAAGAGCTGGCTGGAGCCGGGGGTCTGGACGAGGGCGACGAGGGCGGCGGCGGAGCCGAAGGACGTGACGCGGACCAGGGGGCTGTGGCGGCGGTCGGCCAGCGTCTGGGCGAGCTGGGTGCCGACCACACCGCACAGGGCCATCGTCGTGGAGCGGCGGGCCGTGCCGGGGGTGAAGCGGCCGATCAGCCAAGCCACCGTCGCGCCCAGGCAGGTGGTCAGGGCACGGTGGCGGATCTGGCGGATCAGCGGGGCGCCGAGCAGTGTCGTACCGAGCGGTCCGGCGCTCTCCGGCCCGTTCCGCTCCTCTCGCCGCGGGGATTCGGCACTCTCCGGCCCCTCCCGCTCCGGCGATTCGGCTTCCTCGGGCTCCTCCTTCGGCGTCACCGCCACCGCCATCGCCGGGAACAGGTCCGTGAACAGGTTCACGAGCAGCATCTGGCGGGTGGAGAGCGGGGCGGCGCCCGAGAGGAGGGTGCCGAGGATGCCGAAACCGACCTCTCCGGCGTTGCCGCCGATCAGGATGGCGATGGCGTCGGCGACGCTGTGCCACAGGGCGCGGCCTTCGGTGACCGCCTCGATGAGGACCGTCAGGTCGTCGCCGGTGAGGACGAGGTCGGCCGCGTTGCGCGCGGCCGCCGAGCCGCGGGCGCTGATGCCCACGCCGATGTCGGCGGCGCGGATGGCCGCGGCGTCGTTGGCTCCGTCCCCGACCATCCCGACCACCCGGCCCGCGTCCCGGAGTGACTCGACGACCTGAAGCTTCTGTTCGGGCGCGACCCGGGCGACGACACCCACGTCGCGCAACATCCGGGACCGCACAGACCGGTCCGCGGACGCCAGTTCGTCGCCGGTGACCACGGTCGTGTCCGCCGGCCAGCCCAGTTCGGCGGCGATCGCGCGGGCGGTCTGCGGGTGGTCGCCGGTCAGCATGACGGGTCGTACGCCCGCCTCCCGCAGCCCGCGCACGAGGGCCGTGGACGTCTCCCGCGGTACGTCCGCCAGCGCGAGCAGACCGGTGAACTCCAGCCCTTTCAAGGGCTGTTCCAGTACGTCCGACTCCTTCTCGGTCTCGTCCAGCGAGCGTCCGGCCACCGCCAGGACGCGCAGTCCGTCGCGGGCCAGCGACCGTTCCGCGTCGGACGCGTGGGGCGGGAGGCCGGAGCAGGCGGGGAGGACGGTCTCCGGGGCGCCCTTGACCACGAGCACGCGTGCGCCGTCGGCGGCCCGGCCCACGGCGGCGGCGTATCCGCGGGCGGCCTCGAACGGGCGGCCCTCGGTCTGCTCCCAGTCCGGGTCAAGTCCTGCCGCGTCCAGGACGGCCTCGTCGGTGGCGTGCGCCGGCGGCCGGCCGGAGTCGCCGTTCAGGCGGGGGCAGGCGCGTGCCGCGACGCGCAGCGTGTTCCCGGACTCCGGCTCGTCCGGCTTGTGGACCGTGCCGTCGCTGTCGGCGATCCGTACCAGGCGCAGCCGGTTCTCGGTGAGGGTGCCGGTCTTGTCGAAGCAGACGGTGTCCATGCGGCCGAGGGCCTCGAGGGTGCGCGGGGCGCGGACGAGGACGCCGCGTTGGCTGAGCCGCCGGGCGGCCGCCAGCTGCGCCACCGTCGCCACCAGCGGCAGGCCTTCGGGGACGGCGGCCACGGCCACCGCCACGCCGCCGCTCACCGCCTCGCGGATCGGCGTGCCGCGCAGCAGCGCGAGACCTGTCACCGTCGCCCCGCCCGCCATGGTCAACGGCATTGCCTTGCGGGTGAGTTCCTGCAGCCTGGCCTGTACCCCGGCGGACGGCGGCTTGCGGGCGGCGAGGTGTACGGCCCGGGCCGCCTCGGTGTGGTCTCCGGTGTCCACCACGACGGCCTGGGCCTCGCCGGCCACCACGGTCGTGCCCTCGAAGACCATGCAGCGGCGGTCGGCCACGGGGGCGCGCGGCGTCGGATCCGTCTGCTTGTCCACCGGGAGGGACTCGCCGGTGAGCGCGGACTCGTCCACCTCCAGGCCGTCCTCCCACAGGAGGCGGGCGTCGGCGGGCACGACGTCGTCCGCCTTGAGCTCGATCACGTCGCCCGGGGTGAGCTTGGTGGCGTCCACGGTGTGGGCTTCGGGGTGCGACTCGGGGTATGGCTCGCGGGACGCCTCGGGGCGTGCACCCGGCGGTCTTGCGTCCGCGGCGGCGTCCTCCAAGTCCGCTGCGTGCCTCTCCGTGGCATGCCATTCCGTGACGCGCGCCTTCTGTTTCTGTTCCGCGAGCAGCCCGGACAGCGCCCGCTCGGCACGCAGCCGCTGTACGCCGCCGACCAGCGCGTTCAGGTCGAGGGCGCCGACGACCAGCAGGGCGTCCATGACGGAGCCCAGGATCGCCGAGGCGGCCGAGCCGACCGCCAGGACCGGGGTGAGCGGGTCGTGCAGCTCGCCTCGTACGGCCTGGGCGAGCTGGAACGACCAGCGGGCCGGGGCCAGCACGGGCAACTTACCGATGGGGTCAACCGCCTTGTGCACCTGGGCGGTTGCCTGCTCGACCGGCGTCGTGTCCGCGTCCGGTTCGCTCTCCAGCCTGGTTCGGACGTCCGCCGGTTCCAGCGCGTGCCAGGCCACCCGCGGCCGGGGGTGCGGGGCGCGGGTCACCGCCACACCGAGGGCCGCTCGCGCGCCGGTCAGCAGGGCCGCCACCGCGGCGGCGTCGACCGGTGCGTGCCGCAGCCCGGGCACCGGCGCACGGTTCCTCCCGCCGGACTCGCCGACCGCCACGAGCAGCCCGGACAGCGCGGCCCCGGACCGGGCCAGGGTCTGCGACCTGCGGCCGACCGCGCGGGCCGCCGGCACCGCCGTCAGCAACCGCCATACATCGGCGAGACCGTGCGGGGCCAGGACGTCCGCGCCCCACACCACCGCGCCGTCCCCGTCCGTGAGGGCGACAGCCACGTCGCCGCCGAGCAGCCCGGTCAGTACGTCACTGTCGACACGCTGACCGCTGTAGTCACACTCACCACCCTCGTCACCCTCACCGCTGTTATCACCCTGCCCGCTGTTATCACCCTCACCGCTGTTATCACCCTGCCCGCTGTTATCACCCTCACCACTGTTGTCACCCTGCCCGCTTTCGTCTGCCGACCGGGGCCGGGCGACCGTAACAACGGTGCCGCCCCGCTCGCGCAGCGCGTCCACCACCTCGCCCAACGGCCGCCCGCCGCCCACGACTTGGTCGGCGAGACTCGTGAAGTCGCCCAGCGCGGGATCGTCGTCCACCACCACTACGCGCAGTCCGGCGAGACGCGCCGCGTCCAGTACGGACTCGGCCCACGGGTCCGCGCGACCGCCCGGAGTACGCAGCGCGCTCGGATGCAGGACGATCGTGTCGGCCATCTCGATCTGCCGCAGCCGCTCCGTGTCACGCACCAGCACCCCCGTCCGGGCCAGCGCGGCGGAGAGTACGGCGTTGAAGGCGGCGGGCCCGTACCGCGCGGCCTTGGGCGAGCCCGCGAGCACCGCTTCCGCCGCCTCCGTGCCGTCGTGCTTGACCAGCAGCGTCAACGCCGCGCCCAGGAGGCTGCCGGTGGAGGCGTGGGCGGCGTACTCCTGGGCAGGGGAATGCCGCAGAGGCGGGCGCGGGCATTGGCCCGCGGGCACGCTCACGCGCTCCGGCCCGCACACCTGGTCGTGGACCCTGTCGAAGGCGGCCACCCGCGCCACCGTCTCCGCCAACTGGCAGACCCGCAGCGCCCCGTCGAGCACCAGGGAGGTCGGGGTCCGGCCCGCGCCGTGGGCGGCGGCGTTCGCTGCGGCGAGTACCAGGTCCATGCGGGAGCGGCCGAGCCGGGCACGCAGCCAGGCACGGAAGCGCGGGTTCTCGCGCAGCAGTGTCACCACCGCCGTCACCAGCCGGGGCGACGGCGGCAGGCGCAGGGCATAACCGATCAGCGCCGCCGCGATGCCCGCCCCGTCGACCGCGAGCGCCACCGCGGCGGTCCGTACCCCGGCCGGGTCGCCGGGATGCGCGAACTCCTCCACCGCCTCATCGGTCTGCGTGAGCCCGTGCCGCTTCGCGAGAGCGGTCGCCTTCTCCACCACCCGGTCGGTGACCGCGTCCTCGCTCGCGGCCACCACCAGCCGGGCCAGCCCGTGGTCCCAGTACGCGAACGCCACGTCCGGCCGCTTCGCCAGCGCCTCGGCCACTTGGCGTGCCGCGCGCTCCGTCCCGCCGTGGCGCCGCACCCGGTCCGGAGCGTCGGGCCGCAGCGCGAGGTGGGCCCGCGTACCGGACCGCCAGGGGCGGTTGCCGCCGGGCAGCAGCCCGTTGCGGGCGACCCGTGCGACCCGTCCCGCGGTGTCCGCGCTCCGTACGCCGGCCCGGGCCGTGCCCGCCACCGCCCGCGCGGCCAGGCCCACCGCGGGCGCGGCCTCTCGCGCGAGCAGCCTGGGCCCGGCCGACACGAGCCTGACAGCGGCAGTCGGCGGACGTGTCAGCAGCCCGAGAACCATCGCGCGCCTCAGCCGGTGGTCCGGCCACGCCTGGCCGCCGAGCCACCACCGTTACCGGCGGAGGCCTTGCTCGGCGCGGCCTTGGTCTGCGAGCTCTTGCTCGACGAGCCCTTGCTCGACGAGCCCTTGCTCGACGAGGTCTTGCTCCGGCCGGGGGTTGCCTTCTTCCGACCGGTTGACGTCTTCCCCTGTCCGGTGGCTGCCTTCCGCTGACCAGAGGACGACGTCTTGCGTCCGGAGCCCGCGGATCCCTTCGACTCCTTGGATCCTCCGGACTCCTGGGACTCCTGGGACTCCTCGGGCCGCGGCTGCGTGAGCCAAGCCACGGCCGCGCCCGTGACAGCGATGGGCCACTCCACGACACCAGCGACACCGAGCACCCCGGCACCGGTGTACACCGCAAGTCGCCGACCGCGCGGCGACACTGCCCCGACCTTGTCCAGCGCTCCCTCAGCCGCCCTGCTCACCGTCCCGGAGCCGGGCACCTTCCGCAGCGCCGCGCCCGCGAACCGCAGCGGCTCCGGAAGGTCCGACGTCCGCTTCTGCTGAGTCGACGACGGCCTCTGCTGAGTCTGAGCCTGCTGAGCCATGCTCTCCTCGCCTCCCGCGGCTTCTCTCCTCCCGCGACTTCGTCTGTCTCGCGGCCGGGTTCCCCGAATTCGGGTCGTCATCCCGTTCGGAGGAGGGAGAGTCTGAGCTCAGAGCGGGCTCAAGGCGGGCTCAGGGCGGACTCAGGGCCGGTCGAGCCGAAGCCGCTCAGCCCTCGGCAGACCGGCGACGACGAGATCGTACGAGTCCTCGATGAGCTCACGGACCAGGCTGTCCGGAAGGTCTCCGTCCACCGTCACCGTGTTCCAGTGCCGTTTGTTCATGTGCCAGCCGGGGACGATCAGGCCCGGGTGGTCCTTGCGGAGGCGGACCGCGTCGTCCGGGTCGCACTTGAGGTTCACCTTGAGAGGGGCGGCATCCAGCGCGGTCAGCGCGAAGAGCTTCCCGAGGACCTTGAAGACGGAGGTCTCGGGCGAGAACGGGAAGTCCTCGACCGCCGCGTTGAAGGACAGGCAGAAGGTACGCATTTCCTCGGGAGTCACTCCGGTTTCTCCTCCTCCACCACGGGCTCCATCGGGCCCATCGGCTCCACCAGCACCGTCACGATCTTGTTCCGGCGGCCCGCCGCGGCCTCGGCGGTGAGGCGCAGTTCGCGTTCGTCGGGGAGGGAGACCACGGACGAGGCCCCGGCGATCGGCACACGGCCCAGCGCCTTGGCCAGCAGCCCGCCGACCGTCTCCACATCCTCGTCGTCGTACGCCTCGAAGCCGTACAGCTCCCCGAGGTCCCCGATGTCGAGCCGCGCGGTCACCCGGTAGCGGTCGTCGCCGAGGTCCTCCACCGGGGGCAGTTCGCGGTCGTACTCGTCGGTGATCTCGCCGACGATCTCCTCGAGGATGTCCTCGATGGTGACGATGCCGGCCGTGCCGCCGTACTCGTCGATGACGACGGCGACGTGGTTGCGGTCCTGCTGCATCTCGCGCAGGAGATCGCCGGCGTTCTTGGTGTCGGGGACGAAGGCCGCCGGGCGCATCGCGGTGGACACCAGCTCGTTCTCGGCGTCCCGGCTGATGTGCGTCTTGCGGGCCAGGTCCTTCAGGTACACCATCCCGACGATGTCGTCCTCGCTCTCCCCGGTGACGGGGACGCGCGAGAACCCGGACCGCAGGGCCAGGGTCAGCGCCTGGCGGATCGTCTTGTAGCGCTCGATGACCACCAGGTCCGTACGCGGGACCATGACCTCGCGGACGAGGGTGTCGCCCAGCTCGAAGACGGAGTGCACCATGCGGCGCTCCTCGTCCTCGATGAGCGACTCCTTCTCGGCGAGGTCGACCAGCGCCCGCAGCTCGGCCTCGGAGGCGAAGGGGCCGCGCCGGAAGCCCTTGCCGGGCGTGAGCGCGTTACCGATGAGGATCAGGAGAGGCGGGATGGGGCCCATGATCCGTGCGAGGGGCAGCAGCACGTACGCCGCCGCCGTCGCCGTGTTCAGCGGGTGCTGGCGCCCGATGGTGCGCGGCGAGACACCGACCGCCACATACGAGACGAGGACCATGACGCCGATGGCGACCGCGAGGGCCTCCCAGGTCTCGTCGAACTCCTTCAGGCAGGCGTACGTGACGAGCGCTGCCGCCGCCATCTCGCAGGCGACGCGCACGAGCAGCGCCACGTTCAGATAGCGGGTGGGGTCGGCGGCGACCTGCGCGAGCTTGGTGCTGCCGCGCCGGCCGGACCGTACGGCCTCCTCGGCGCGGAAGCTGGAGACGCGCGCGAGACCCGCCTCGGCGCAGGCGGCCAGCCACGCGACGACGACGAGCGCTATGGCGCCGAGGACGAGTTGCGGACTCATGAGACGGTCGGGGCCGGGGACGGGCCGGTCAGGCCCTTCTCCGCACGCCAGCCGTCCACGATGGCCGCCTGCAGGCCGAACATCTCGGCCTTCTCGTTCGGCTCCTCGTGGTCGTAGCCCAGCAGGTGCAGCACTCCATGGACGGTGAGGAGATGGAGCTCCTCGTCCATGGAGTGCTGCGTCTCGGCTTCCTTGCCCTGACGCTCGGCGACCTCCGGGCAGAGGACGATGTCACCGAGCAGCCCCTGCGGCGGCTCGGCGTCGTCCTTCGACGGCGGCCGCAGCTCGTCCATCGGGAAGGACATGACGTCCGTCGGACCGGGCAGGTCCATCCACTGGATGTGCAACTGCTCCATGGCGTCGGCGTCCACGACGATCACCGAGAGCTCGGAGAGCGGGTGGATGCGCATCCGCGCGAGCGCGTAGCGGGCGATGTCGAGGATCGCCTGCTCGTCGACCTCGGTTCCGGACTCGTTGTTGACGTCGATCGACATGGTCGCGCTGGTCTACTTCCGTTTGTTACGGCCCTTGTGGGTGCCGTTCTCCGTACCGTTCTCGTTGTCGTACTTCTCGTACGCGTCGACGATACGGCCGACCAGCTTGTGTCGTACGACGTCGTGGGATGTGAGCCGCGAGAAGTGGACGTCGTCGAGGCCCTCCAGGATGTCCTGGACCTGGCGCAGACCGGACTTCGTGCCGGTCGGCAGGTCGACCTGGGTGACGTCACCCGTGACGACGACCTTCGAGTCGAAGCCGAGCCTCGTCAGGAACATCTTCATCTGCTCGGCGCTCGTGTTCTGCGCTTCGTCCAGGATGATGAAGGCGTCATTGAGAGTTCTGCCGCGCATGTATGCGAGTGGCGCGACCTCGATCGTCCCCGCCGCCATCAGCCGCGGGATGGAATCCGGGTCGAGCATGTCGTGCAGCGCGTCGTAGAGCGGCCGCAGGTACGGGTCGATCTTCTCGTAGAGAGTTCCCGGGAGGAACCCCAGCCGCTCCCCCGCCTCCACCGCCGGGCGGGTCAGGATGATGCGGTTGACCTGCTTCGACTGCAGCGCCTGCACGGCCTTCGCCATCGCGAGGTAGGTCTTGCCCGTACCGGCGGGCCCGATGCCGAAGACGATGGTGTGCTTGTCGATGGCGTCGACGTACCGCTTCTGGTTGAGGGTCTTGGGGCGGATCGTGCGGCCGCGCGAGGACAGGATGTTCTGCGTGAGCACCTCGGCCGGTGTCTCCGGCGCCCCCTCCCCGTTCTCGCTCGCCTTGAGCATGGCGATCGAGCGTTCCACCGCGTCCTCCGTCATCGGCTGCCCGGTGCGGAGCACCAGCATCATCTCTGCGAACAGGCGCTGGACGAGGGCGACTTCCGTCGCCTCGCCGACCGCGCTGATCTCGTTGCCCCGGACGTGGATGTCGGCCGCCGGGAAGGCCTTCTCGATCACACGCAGGAGGGCGTCTCCGGAACCCAGGACGGTCACCATGGGGTGCTTGGCCGGGACGGTGAACTGTGCTCGTGCCTGCCCCTGCGCGGGGGTCTGAGCTGTGGGTGTCTGAGTCATGGGCCGGCTCTGTAGGCCTGCTCATCCTCCTCGGTGAGGCGCGCTTGCCACTGGGGCAGCCTTGTGCTTCCAAGAGTACGACGGGCCACCGACAACGCCGTAGGGCTTTTCGCACGATCAGGCAGACCTGCGGAACCCGATCGTCGGTACCGCCCGCCGCAGGGGCCACGCCCGGGTCGTCTTCGGAAGCAGGTGCTCCAGGAAGGCGTACCGGCCGAGCGCCGCCGGATCCTGGTCGTCGTACGACTGCACCCGCCGCCACCAGGCCGCGATCTCGGACCAGCCCGGGGCGGACAGCGACCCCCCGAACTCCTGCACGGAGAGCGCGGCGGTGAGGCCCCCGAAGGCGAGGCGGTCGGCGAGCGGCCAGCCGGCCAGCGTGCCCGTGACGAACCCGGCGACGAAGACGTCCCCGGCGCCGGTCGGGTCCAGCGCCTCGACCTCGATGGCCGGAACCTCGGCGGTCTCGCCGGTGCGCGCGTCCACGGCGTACGCGCCCTCGGCACCGAGAGTGACGACGGCGAGCGGTACGTGCTCGGTGAGCGCGCGGGCCGCCGCCCGGGGGCACGACGTGCCCGTGTACCGCATGGCCTCCTCGGCGTTCGGCAGGAACGCCTCGCAGTGCGCCAGGTCGGGGAGCGCGGCGAGGTCCCAGCGCCCGGTGTCGTCCCATCCCACGTCGGCGAAGATCCGGGCCCCCTTCCGCGCGGCCTCGGCGATCCACGGCGCGCGCGTGCCGGGCGTCAGCGACGCGACGGCCGCACGCGCGCGTGGGGGGCAGTCCGGGGCCGGCTCGTCCGGAGGCGGCTCGTGACCGTGGCTGACCATGGTGCGCTCGCCCTCGTACGCCATCGACACCGTCACCGGGGAATGCCAGCCGGGCACGGTGCGTGACGTGGACAGGTCGATGTGCTCTCCCTGTTCCAGGGCGTCCCAGCAGTACTCCCCGTAGTGGTCGTCCCCGAAGGCCGCCGCCAGGATCGTCTTCAGCCCCAGCCGCGCCAGGGCTGTCGCCATGTTCGCGACGCCGCCCGGGCTCGAACCCATCCCGCGCGCCCAGGACTCCGTCCCGCGCACCGGTGCCGAGTCCAGGCCGGTGAAGATGATGTCGAGGAACACGGTGCCGGTGAGATAGACGTCCCAGAACGGGTCGTCGGGGCCGCGCAGCCCGACGAGCGGGTCGACCTGGGCCTGGGTGTACGGCCCTTCGCCGCGGGACGTGGTCACGGTGCGCTCCCATGAGTGGTGCGGATCCAGGCCAGTGTGCACCAAACGCTCACGCCGGGGCGCGTAACGGGCTGTAGTCGCCCCCGCCGCCCCTGCCCGTCCCATCCCTGGGGCTCCGCCCCAGACCCCGTTTCGGGGGCCGGCCCCCGAACCCCCGCTCCTCAAACGCCGGAGGGGCTGATTCTCAGCCCGTCGTGGGGGTCCCCCGCTCGAGCGAAGCCGAGAGTGGGGGAGTTTGAGGACGAGGCCGTTCAGGCCGAAAGGGGGGTCTGTGGGCGCAGCCCCCAGTGATGGGACGGGTAGGGGCGGCGGGGGCGAAAGAAGCCCACCCTCACCCGAACTCGTACGCCTCCACCTCATCGATATACCGCCCCCGCCGCTCCTCGTCCCCCTCAAGAAACGCCGCGAGGAACGAGTTCCGAGCCAACTCCCGCAACCGCTCCTGGGACAACCCCAGAGCCCGCCGCACGGCATCGAAGTTGTCCCCGACATACCCACCGAAGTACGCGGGATCATCAGAGTTGACCGTGCACAACAGCCCCGCATCGAGCATCGCCGCCAACGGATGCTCCTCCAGAAAGCCAACGGCCCGCAACCGCACGTTGGACAACGGACACAACGTCAGCGGCACCCGATCCCGCACCAGCCGCTCGACCAGCCCGGGATCCTCCATGCACCGAAGCCCGTGATCGATCCGCTCGACGCCCAGCACGTCGAGCGCCTCGACTATGTACGCGGGCGGCCCCTCCTCGCCCGCGTGAGCGACCCGCCGCAACCCCAACGCGGCAGCGGCTTCGTACACCTCACGGAACTTGCGCGGCGGATGCCCGACCTCGGCGGAGTCGATCCCGACCCCCACGATCCGGTCGAGATACGGCTTCGCGGCTTGCAGGGTCTCCATCGCGGACTCGGCGGACTCGTCCCGAAGGAAACACATGATCAGTTGGGTCGACACACCGTGCACGGCCTCGCTCCGGTCGAGCGCCCGCCCGAGCCCTTCGACGACCGTCCCGATCCCGACACCCCGGGAGATGTGCGCCTGCGGATCGAAGAAGATCTCCGCGTGCCGCACACCCTGCGCGGCGGCCCGTGCGAGATACGCGTCGACGAGATCCGCGAAGTCGTCCTCGGTCCGCAGCACGGCCATGAGCTCGTAGTAGAGGTTCAGAAATGACTGAAGGTCCTCGAAGCGATACGCCTTGCGAAGCTCGTCCGTGTCCGCGTACGGCAGCGACACACCATTGCGAGCGGCCAGCGCGAAGGCCAGCTCAGGCTCCAGGGTGCCTTCGATATGGAGGTGCAGTTCAGCTTTCGGGAGGGACATCAAAGCATCGTACGGTCAGCTCACACCCGTTTCGGAACGGGCACCCGCAGCAGATCGTGCGCCACCGTCAGCTCTCCGTCGAACCCGGCGGCCCGGGCCTGCCGCTCGAACTCCCCGGGCTCGGAGTACCGTTGGCTGAAGTGGGTGAGCACGAGATGCCGTGCGCCCGCGTCCCGCGCCACCATCCCCGCCTGACCAGCCGTCAAGTGCCCGTGGTCGACGGCGAGTTGGATGTCCGCGTCCAGGAACGTCGACTCGATGACGAGCATGTCGCACCCCTCCGCGAGCGCGTACACGCCGTCGCACAGCCGGGTGTCCATGACGAACGCGAACCGCTGCCCGCGCCGCACCTCGCTCACGTCGTCGAGCACGACGTCCCCCAGCGCCCCCTCCCGCTGGATCCGCCCCACGTCCGGCCCCTTGATCCCACGCGCGGCGAGGAGCTCCGGCAGCATGCGCCGCCCGTCGGGTTCGACGAGCCGGTAGCCGTACGACTCGACGGGGTGGGAGAGCCGACGGGCCTCGAGCGTGTACGACTTGGAAGCCGCCAGCACCCCGTCGGCGTCGACCGGGACCTCCGTGAGCTCGACGGTCTCGCGGTACGCCGTCGCGTACCGCAGCCGGTCGAAGAACCGTTTCCCGGAGTGCGGGTAGTGCGCGGTGATCTCGTGCGGCACCCGGTCGAGGTTGATCCGCTGGATCACCCCGGCGAGGCCGAGCGAGTGGTCGCCGTGGAAGTGCGTGACGCAGATCCGGTGGAGGTCGTGCGCGGCGACCCCGGCGCGCAGCATCTGCCGCTGCGTGCCCTCGCCGGGGTCGAAGAGGATGCCCTCGCCGTCCCAGCGCAGCAGGTAGCCGTTGTGGTTGCGGTGCCGGGTCGGAACCTGGCTGGCGGTGCCGAGCACCACCAATTCACGTACGGACAAGGTCACTTACCCCGGCGGCCACTGCATGCCGCGGCCGCCCAGGACGTGGGCGTGCACGTGGAAGACGGTCTGGCCGGCGCCACTTCCGGTGTTGAAGACGATGCGGTAGCTGTCGAGCTTCTCCTCGGCCGCGACCTCGCCGGCCTCACGCACCATGTCGGCGAGGATCGCCGGTTCGGCGGCGGCGAGGGAGGCGGCGTCCGGGTGGTGGACCTTCGGGATCACCAGGACGTGGATGGGCGCCTGAGGGTTGATGTCCCGGAAGGCGACGGTCGTATCGGTCTCGCGGACGACGGTCGCCGGGATCTTCCCTCGGACGATCTTGCAGAACAGGCAGTCGTCCTGCGGTTCCCCTGCCATGCGCGGCCTCCTCACGCTGGATGATCGTTACCTCGGCATGGTATCGAGCGTCGGGCAGTCTTCAGCCGGTCCGGCCTTCGGCCCGCCCCCTCAGCCCGTCCACCCTTCAGCTCAGCCCGTCCATCCTTCAGCCCGTCCGGCGTTTGAGGACGAGGCCGCAGGCCGACAGCGGGGGCCTGGGGGCGGCAGCCCCCAGAACGCCCACCCCGGCACCGGGTGCCCTGCAACAACACCGGCGCCTTACAACTCCGGCACCAGCGGAGGCGTCTTCGCCGGGTTCTCCGCGAGCGCGGCCAGCGCGATGCGGATCGCCTCGTCGAGCTGTACGTCGCGACCGGCCGCGTAGTCGTGCGGGGCCTGGACCACCTCGACGTCCGGGTCGACGCCGTGGTTCTCCACGCCCCACTCGTAACCCTCGAGCCAGAACGCGTACTTGGGCTGGGTGACGAGCGTGCCGTCGACGAGGCGGTAGCGGCTGTCGATGCCGATGACGCCGCCCCAGGTGCGCGTGCCGACGACGGGGCCGATACCGAGCGCCTTGATGGCCGCGTTGACGATGTCGCCGTCCGAGCCGGAGAACTCGTTGGCGACGGCGACGACGGGCCCGCGCGGCGCGTCCTCCGGGTAGCTGGTGGGCCGCATGCCGCGGGCGAGGTCCCAGCCGACGATGCGCCGGGCGAGTTTCTCGATGACCAGCTGGGAGGTGTGGCCGCCGCGGTTCTCGCGGACGTCCACGACGAGGCCCTCGCGGGCGACCTCGACGCGCAGGTCGCGGTGGATCTGGGCCCAGCCGGGCGCCTGCATGTCGGGCACGTGCAGATACCCGAGCCGCCCGCCGGACTTCTCGTGGACGTACGCACGCCGGTCGACCACCCAGGCGTGGTAGCGGAGCGGTTCCTCGTCGGACAGCGGCACGACCACCGCGTGCCGCGGATCGCCGCCGCCCGCCGGGGAGATGGTCAGCTCGACGGGCTTGCCCGCCGTGCCGACGAGCAGCGGTCCGGGCCCGGTCACCGGGTCGACGGGCCGCCCGGAGACGGCCACGATCGCGTCCCCGGCGCGCACGGCGACGCCGGGTGCGGCGAGCGGCGCGTGTGCGTCGGGGTCGGAGGTCTCCGAGGGCAGGATGCGGTCGATCCGCCACTGTGCCGTTCCCTGAGGGCCGTCCTCGTGACGGGAGATGTCGGCGCCGAGCAGTCCCTGCCGCTCCCCGCTGCCGTACCCGCCGCGCGGCATGACGTACGCGTGCGAGGTGCCGAGTTCGCCCTGCACCTCCCAGAGGAGGTCCACGAGGTCGTCGTGAGTGGCGACCCGGTCAAGTACCGGCCGGTACTTGTCCAGGACCCCGTCCCAGTCGGTCCCGCCCAGGTCGGCCCGCCAGAAGTTGTCCCGCATGAGGCGGCCGGTCTCGTCGTACATCTGCCGCCACTCGGCGGCCGGGTCGACGGTCTGGCGGATCCGCGACAGGTCGACGGTGATGTTGGTGTCGCTCTCCTCGTCGTTCGAGGCGCGCCGGTCGCTCGGTACGACCTTGAGTTTGCCGTCGGTCCACAGCAGGACCCGCTTGCCGTCGCCGGTGACCATGAAGCTGTCCGCGTCCGAGGCGAGGTGCTCGATGCGCTGCTGGGCGAGGTCGTAGCGCTCCAGGTCGGTCTTCGGGTCCGGGTCGTCCGGGGTGGCGCGGGAGGCGCCGAGTACGCCGCGCACCGGGTGCCGCAGCCACAGCACCCCGTCCTTGGCGGCCTTCAGCCCGGTGTAGCGGGCGGCCTCGACGGGGAACGGCACGATGCGGTCGCCGAGCCCGTCGAGGTCGATCCGGGTGGCCGGCGAGCCCTCGCTGTCGGGCGTCTCGTCCTTGTCGGGCGCCTCGAAGGGCCGTCCGTGCCGCTGCGGCCCGAAGGGGGACGGCGTGGTCGCGGCGAGGGTGATGAGATGCGGCCGCGAACCGCCCACGAACGCCAGGTCGAAGACATGCTCGTCGTAGACGGGGTCGAAGGACCGCGCCGACAGGAAGGCGAGGTGCTTGCCGTCGAGGGTGAACGCGGGCGCGTAGTCCCGGAACCGCAGCGGCGTCGCCTCGGTCACCGACAGGTCGGCGGTGTTGGCGAGCTTGAGCTGGCGCAGCGGCCGCGGGCCGGGGTGCGACCAGGCGAGCCAGGCCGAGTCCGGCGAGAAGACGAGCCCGGAGGCCTCGCCGTCGTCGCTGCTGTCCACCTCCCGTACCTCGCCGGTCTCCCGCTCGACGAGCAGTACCCGCCCGTCGTGCGAGGCGACCGCGGCACGGCTGCCGTCGGGCGCCATCGCGAGCCCGAGCACCCGCCCGAGCTGCCCGCCGGCGATCCTGCGCGGCGTGGCTCCCGGCGCGACACCCGTCGCGGGCGCGAACTCCAGCGCGTCCTCGCCCTCCGCGTCCGTCACCCACACCACGTGCTCCTCGCCGTCCACGCGGAAGGTGCGGGGCAGCCGGGCCCGTACGCCCTGTTCGGCGGCGAGCGCGCGGGCGGGGCCCGAGCGGTGGGTGACCCAGTGGACGGCCCCGCGCACGGAGACCGCGCTGCCGCGTCCGGTGTGGTCGGGAGCGGAGGCACCGAACCAGCGGGCCGCGTTCACGGGATGCGGCTGCAGGTCGACGCGCTGCCCACCGAGCCGGATGTCGAGCCGCCGCGGCTCGGCCCCGTCGAGGTCGTCGAGGATCCACAGCTCACCGGCGGACGCGTAGACGACACGGGTGCCGTCGGTGGACGCGTGCCGGGCGTAGAACCCGTCAACTCCGCTGTGCCGCCGAAGATCCGACCCATCGGCGAGGGAGGAGTAGACGGCCCCCACACCCTCGTGATCGGAGAGGAAGACGACCCGCTCCCCCACCCACGACGGGTACTCCAGGTTCCCGTCCAGGTCCGCGTGCAGCCGTACGAACTCGCCGGCCCCGGCCCCGTCACCGTCCCTCTCGCGGTCGATCCACAGCTTGCCCGCCGTGCCGCCCCGGTACCGCTTCCACCAGGCGGCCTCACGTCCCATGGGAGCGGAGAGCAGAACCACGCCGGGGCCATGGGCGACATCGCCTACGGGCCCGTACGGAAGGGTGGTCGCCGGACCGCCGTCGAGCGGGACGGCCCTGGCCCAGCTGCGGCGCAGGCTCGCCTGGCCCTGGGTGCTGAGTGCGAGGACCTGTCCGTCCGGGGTCCAGCCGCGCACCTGGGTCTTCCAACTCCCCCAGTGCGTAAGGCGCTTGGTGCGGCCGCCGTCGACGGAGGCGACATGGACCTCGGGGGCCCCGTCGCGCGTGGAGGTCCAGGCGACGGTCGTCCCGTCCGGGGAGATGCGCGGATGGTTCACCGGGACGTTGTCGGCGCTGACGCGCCAGGCGCGACCGCCGTCGAGCGGCGCGACCCAGACGTCGTCCTCGGCGGTGAAGGTGATCAACTCACCGTGCAGATGGGGGTACCGGAAATACGCGGAGGATGCGGCGGATGCAGGCTGTGTCACCCGATCACCCTATGCAGCGACCTTCCCGGCGGCCAGGCCTTTCGATCACTTGCCTTGGAAGCACGAGCATGTGGGCTGCGGGTACTCGGTGACGGTCCTGGTGACCGTGACGGTCGGCCCGGGCTGCTCGGGCTGTTCGTGCCGCGGCGGGGTCGTCCTGTTGTCCACGGGCGGGGTCCACGGCGACGTGGTGGTCGGCGTACCGGCCCTGCAGTTCCCGAGCACGTCCACGCGGAACCACTCCTTGCCGCCCACCTTGGCGGTGAGGTCGCCCCGCACACAGGTCCCGTTGACCTCTTGGGTCACTTTTCCCTTGACGGTGATGTCCCGCCCTTCCTTGTCCTCCCCCACGCAGTCGACGTTCGCCACGCTGCGTACGCTCGGCGAGTTCGAGTTCGAGTTCGAGTTCGAGTTGCGGGCGGTCTCCTTGTCCCCGTAGGAGGCCGTGCAGCTGAGCCACCGCACGTCGACGCCCTGCTTCTCCAGTTCCCTGGTCCCCGCCTGGTCGGTGGTGATCGCCACCGCCGCGGTGTTTATCCCGTCCCCGGGTTCACACGCGGCCGCCCCGAACACGGCCACCACCGCGAGCCCGGCCAGCGCGGGTCCCCGCCGTCCGCCGCCCGGACGACGCCGTATACGCCTCAATGCCCCCATGGGCAGCAGCGTGCCACCGGAGGACCGGGGGCGATAGGCCGCATGTGGCCAGGATGGCGTGTGGGCGGGGGCAAAAGCCCGACCCTAGGACCAGCGGCTCGTACGCCCCAGCAGCAGCGCGGTCGCCGCCGTCCCGGCCGTCGACGTCCGCAGCACAGTGCGCCCCAGCCGGTAGGCCCCGGCACCCGCCGCCATGAAGGCCTCCAGCTCCTGCGGAGACACGCCTCCTTCGGGGCCCACGACCAGCACGATCTCCCCGGAGGAGGGGAGTTCGGCGGTCGCCAGCGGCACGCTGGCGTACTCGCGGTCCTCGTGCAGCACAGCCGCCAGATCCGCTTTGGCGAGAAGCGCGGCAACCTGCTTGGTCGTCATCGCGTCCGAGACCTGCGGGAACCGCACCCGGCGCGACTGCTTGCCCGCCTCGCGCGCTGTCGCCCGCCACTTGCCGAGCGCCTTGAGCCCCCGGTCGCCCTTCCACTGCGTGATGCAGCGGGACGCGGCCCACGGGACGATCTCGTCCACGCCGGTCTCGGTCATGGTCTCGACGGCGAGTTCGCCGCGGTCGCCCTTGGGGAGGGCCTGGACGACGGTGATACGGGGCGACGGCTCGGGCTCCTCCCGGATGGTGTGGAGGTCCATGACGACGAGCCGGTCCTTGCCCTCGGCCGCCCTCACGACGCCCTCCGTCCAGCGCCCGCGCCCGTCGGTGAGCACCACGTCCTCGCCGGCCCGCAGCCGCTTCACGGACACGGCGTGCCGCCCTTCGGGGCCGTCGAGGACGAACTGGGGCCCGCCCGGGACCGCGTCCACCACGAACACCGGCGCGGTCATCGGCCCGTACCTCCGCCGAGCTGACCCGACAACGCTGTCCTGGCCGCGGCGAGTTCGGCCGCCAGCACCTCGACCAGCTGCCCGGCCGGCAGTTCGCGCGCGAGCCGGTGCCCCTGCCCCGCCCACAGCGCCATGCCCTGCGCGTCGCCCGCCTTGGCGGCCGCCTTGCGCAGACTCGAGGTGAGGTGGTGGATCTGGGGGTACGCGGCGGGTGCGTACGGCCCGTGCTCGCGCATGAAGCGGTTCATCAGGCCCCGCGCCGGGCGGCCGGAGAACGCGCGCGTCAACTCCGTGCGGACGAAAAGGGGGTTGGTCAGCGCCTGCTTGTGCAGCGCGTTGGCGCCGGACTCGGGCGTGGCGAGGAACGCCGTGCCGAGCTGGGCCGCGCTCGCGCCCGCGGCGAGCGCGGCGGCGATCTGGCTGCCGCGCATGATGCCGCCGGCCGCGACGATCGGGATCTGCACGGTCTCGCGGACCTGTGCGATCAGTGAGAGCAGTCCGATGCCGGAGCCGTCGGCCTCCGGGTTGTCCCGGTGGGTGCCCTGGTGGCCGCCGGCCTCGACGCCCTGCACGATCACCGCGTCGGCGCCCGCCCACTGCACGGCCTGCGCCTCCTCGGCGGTGGTCGCCGTGACCAGGGTGACCATGCCGGCCCGCCTGAGGGTTTCCAGGACCTCGCGCGTGGGGCAGCCGAAGTGGAAGGAGACGACCGGCACCGGGTTGTCGAGGAGGACGGCGAGCTTGGCGTCGTACCCGTCGTCACGTCCGCTGTCCGGGTCGCCGAGCTCGGTCTCGTACCAGGCGGCTTCACCGGCGAGCTGGTTGGCGTAGACCTCGACGGCGGCGGGGTCCGCGTACTCCGGCTGCGGCATGAAGAGGTTCACGCCGAACGGACGGCTCGTGGCCCCGCGCAGCTGCTTGATCTCCTGGTACATGCCGTCGGCCGTTTTGTAGCCGGCGGCGAGGAAACCGAGCCCCCCTGCCTCGGACACGGCCGCGGCGAGCTGCGGCACGGAGACGCCGCCCGCCATGGGGGCCTGCACGATCGGGAGGGGGAAAAGATCGGTCAGCGCGGTGGACATGACGGCATGTTGTCACGTCCCCCGAACAAGTCCGAATCCGGCCTGAGACCTGGCACAGCCCGGGCCCACCCAGCCCGTCCGGCGATTGAGGACGAGGCCGTTCAGGCTGAAAGCGGGGTTCTGGGGGCGCAGCCCCCAGGAGCCCGGCCCGGACCAAGGTCAGGACAGCGGGGCGCCTCAGCGCCCGTTGAACGCGTCCTTCAACCGCGAGAAAAGCCCCTGCTGCCCCGGTTGAAACTGCCCTGTGGGCCGTTCCTCACCCCGCAGAACGGCCAGTTCGCGCAGCAACCTCTCCTGCTCGGCGTCGAGCTTGCTCGGAGTCATGACCTCGACGTGGACGATGAGGTCACCGCGTCCGCCGCCCCGCAGGTGCGTGACACCGCGCCCGTGCTTCGGGATCGACTGCCCGGACTGGGTGCCCGGACGGATGTCGACCTCTTCGAGCCCGTCGAGCGTCTCCAGCGGAACCTTCGTACCGAGCGCCGCCGCGGTCATCGGAATCGTGACCGTGACGTGCAGGTCGTCGCCGCGCCGTTGGAAGACGGCGTGCGGGAGTTCGTGGATCTCGACGTAGAGGTCGCCGGCGGGACCGCCACCGGGTCCGACCTCGCCCTCACCGGCGAGCTGGATCCGCGTGCCGTTGTCGACACCGGCCGGGATCTTCACGGTCAGGGTCCGCCGCGACCGTACGCGACCGTCGCCGGCGCACTCCGGGCACGGCGTCGGGACGACGGTCCCGAAGCCCTGGCACTGCGGGCACGGCCGGGACGTCATGACCTGGCCCAGGAAGGACCGCGTCACCTGGGACACCTCGCCGCGACCGCGGCACATGTCGCAGGTCTGCGCGGACGTACCCGGCGCGGCGCCCTCGCCGCTACAGGTGGTGCAGACGACAGCCGTGTCGACCTGGATGTCCTTCGTCGTACCGAAGGCGGCCTCGTCGAGCTCGATCTCCAGCCGGATCATCGCGTCCTGGCCGCGGCGCGTACGCGACCGCGGGCCACGCTGCGACGCCGTACCGAAGAACGCGTCCATGATGTCCGAGAAGTTCCCGAACCCGCCGGCGCCGAAGCCGCCCGCGCCTTGGCCGCCCGCCTGGGACAGCGGGTCGCCGCCGAGGTCGTAGACCTGCTTCTTCTGCGGGTCCGACAACACCTCGTAGGCGGCGTTGATCTCCTTGAAGCGCTCCTGCGTCTTCGGATCGGGATTCACGTCCGGATGCAGCTCGCGAGCGAGCCTCCGGAACGCCTTCTTGATCTCGTCCTGGGACGCATCGCGGCGCACGCCGAGTACGGCGTAGTAGTCCGTGGCCACTTACGACTCCGCCAGGATCTGTCCTACGTACCGTGCCACCGCTCGTACCGCTCCCATCGTTCCCGGGTAATCCATGCGGGTCGGTCCGACCACGCCTAGTTTTGCTACTGCCTCGCCGCCCGAACCGTAGCCGACCGAGACCACCGACGTGGAGTTGAGTCCCTCATGGGCGTTCTCGTGACCGATCCGTACAGCCATGCCCGAATCGTTGACCTCACCTAGGAGTTTGAGGAGCACGACCTGCTCCTCGAGTGCCTCCAGGACCGGACGGATGGTGAGGGGAAAGTCATGTCCGAAGCGGGTGAGATTGGCGGTTCCGCCGATCATCAGCCGCTCCTCGGTCTCCTCGACGAGTGTCTCCAGGAGAGTGGAGAGCACCGTCGCGACCGTACCCCTGTCCTCCGCCTCGAAGGCATCGGGCAGGTCCTGCACCAGCTGCGGGACGTCCGCGAAACGGCGGCCCGCGACCCGGCTGTTGAGCCGCGCGCGTAGATCCGCCAAAGACGCCTCCCCGAAGGGGGCCGGGCAGTCCACCATGCGCTGCTCGACCCGGCCGGTGTCCGTGATCAGTACGAGCATGACGCGGGCCGGGGCCAGCGACAGCAGCTCCACGTGACGCACGGTCGAGCGGGTGAGCGACGGGTACTGCACGACGGCGACCTGCCTGGTCAGCTGCGCGAGAAGCCGGACGGTCCGCCCCACCACGTCGTCGAGGTCGACGGCGCCGTCGAGGAAGTTCTGGATCGCCCGCCGCTCCGGCGCGGTCATCGGCTTGACGCCCGCGAGCTTGTCGACGAAGAGCCGGTAGCCCTTGTCCGTGGGGATGCGTCCGGCGCTGGTGTGCGGCTGGGCGATATAGCCCTCGTCCTCCAGCACAGCCATGTCATTACGAACCGTCGCCGGGGAGACACCGAGCCGGTGCCGCTCCGTGAGCGCCTTGGAGCCGACCGGCTCCTCCGTGCCCACGTAGTCCTGGACGATGGCGCGCAGCACCTCGAGCCTGCGTTCACTGAGCATCGCGCACACCTCCAGCTGGTTTTCCGGTGCTTCCCTGGTCTCCGCTTGGCACTCAGCGCGTGCGAGTGCCAGCACCCCCGCAGCAAGTGTACGGCCGGTAGGTACGACCCCGGCAAGGGCGGGCCTGCCATGTCGTGCCGACGTGTACGGGGCTGTCCCGCTCTGTCGGGAACCTCTGTCCGGAACCTGGGGATAGCGTCGTTGTATGAAGGTGACTTGGGAAGAGCCGGGGGCATGCTGAACGTGACGTGGGCGGAGTCCGGATGGGAGGAACTGGCCCCCCGCGTGGGGCGGTGCCGGCTTCCGGTGTGGGACTGCACGACCGGGCTGGTGGTGGGCGAGGACGCGGCGCTCATGATCGACGCGGGGTCGAGCGTGCGGGAGGGCGCGCGGCTGCGTACCGAGGCGCGGCGGTTGCTCGGGGGCGGGCGGGTCACCCACCTCGCGCTCACGCACCCGCACTTCGACCATGTCTTCGGTGCGGCGGCGTTCGCGGGGGTCGAGGTCTTCGGTGCGGTGGGGCTCGAGCGGGTGCTCGTCCACGAGCGGGAGGAGCTGCGCGCGGACGCCGTTCGCAACGGCGCCGATGCGCGCGAGGCGGCGGAGGCCGCGGATCTGCTCGTCCGGCCTCGGCACCTCGTCTCCGGCGAGTGGACGCTCGACCTGGGCGGCGGTCTGCAGGTCCTGCTGGCGAACGTCGGCCCCGGGCACACGAGCCACGACCTGGCGGTCCTCGTTCCTGGCGTCCCCGGAGTCCCCGATGTCCCGGGAGTCCCCGGAGTCCCGGGAACCCCGGGAACCCCGGGAGTGGGCTCGCCCGAGATCGTCTTCTGCGGTGACCTGGTCGAGGAGTCCGGCGAGCCCCAGGCCGGGCCCGACGCCGTACCGTCGCACTGGCCCGCGGCCCTGGACCGGCTGCTCGAGCTGGGCGGCGAGGACGCGGTGTACGTGCCCGGGCACGGGGCCGCGGTGAACGCGGCGTTCGTCCGGGCCCAACGGGACGCGCTGGCACGGCGTTTCGGCGTGTCGCAAGGGCCGCGGTAGTACCTGGCCGGGCCCTTCTCCTATCGTCATCCGAATGCGCCAGTACTCACCGGACCTGACCCCTCCGTGGAAGAAACCCAAGCCCGTGCCCGAGGTCGCGGCGGAGCCGGGCCTCGTCGTCGAGGAACCCGGAACCGGCTTCTGCGGCGCCGTGATCCGCTGCGAGGCGGGCACGGTCACCCTGGAGGACCGCTTCGGCAAGCACCGGGTGTTCCCGCTGGAGCCCCGCGGCTTCCTCCTTGAGGGGCGTGTGGTGACTCTGGTGCGCCCGTCCGCCGCTCCGGTACGCCCCACTCGTACGGCATCCGGATCGGTCGCCGTGCCCGGGGCTCGCGCCCGGGTCGCCAGAGCCGGCCGGATCTATGTCGAAGGCCGCCACGACGCCGAGCTGGTGGAGCGGGTCTGGGGTGACGACCTCCGTATCGAGGGGGTCGTCGTCGAGTACCTGGAGGGCATCGACGACCTGCCCGCCATCGTCGACGACTTCGGTCCGGGGGCGGACGCGCGGTTGGGAGTCCTCGTCGACCATCTCGTCCCAGGCACGAAGGAGTCCCGCATCGCGGCCTCGGTGACGAGCGAGTACGCGCTTGTCGTGGGCCATCCGTACATCGACGTCTGGGAGGCGGTGAAGCCGGCGTCCGTGGGCATTCCGGCGTGGCCCCGCGTTCCGCGCGGCCAGGACTGGAAGACGGGCGTCTGCCGGGCTCTGGGCTGGCCGGAGAACACGGGGGCGGCGTGGGAGCGGATCCTTGGCTCCGTGCGCTCTTACCGGGACCTGGAGCCGGAGCTTCTGGGGCGGGTGGAGGAGTTGATCGACTTCGTCACGATGGCGGAGTGAGGGTGGACGGTGGTTTTCGCCCTCGCCGCCCCTACCCGTCCCATCCCTGGGGGCTGCGCCCCCAGACCCCCCTTTCGGCCTGTACGGCCTCGTCCCCAAACTCCCCCACTCTCGGCTTCGCTCGAGCGGGGGGATCCCCACGACGGGCTAGTGATTCAGCCCCTCCGGCGTTTGAGGAGCGGGGGTCCAGGGGGCTGGCCCCCTGGCGGGGTCTGGGGGGCGGAGCCCCAGGGATGGGACGGGTAGGGGCGGCGGGGGCGAAAAACCCTCAGTCCACCAGATCCCGCACCACCCCGTCCGCAAGCAGCCGCCCCCGCAGGGTGAGGACGCCGCGCCCGTCCTCGTACGGCCCGGGCTGAAGGAGCCCCTCGGACAGGGCACGCCGGGAGGCCGCGAGGCCGTCCGCGTGCAGCAGGGACAGCGGAACCCCCTCCAGGAGCCGCAGCTCCAAGAGGATGCGCTCCACCCGCCGGTCCTCCTCCGACAGGAGCTCGCGTCCCGCCCCGGGCGACCGTCCGGAGGACAGCGCCGCCGCGTACGCCCCCGGATGCTTGACGTTCCACCACCGCACACCCCCCACGTGGCTGTGGGCCCCGGGCCCGGCGCCCCACCAGTCGGCACCGCGCCAGTACAGCTCGTTGTGGAGGCAGCGCCCGGCGGCGGACGTGGCCCAGTTTGAGACCTCGTACCAGGAGAAACCCGCCGCGGAAAGGCGGTCCTCCGCGATCAGATACCGGTCCGCGTGAACGTCGTCGTCCGTCATCGGGACCTCGCCGCGCCGGATCCGCCGGGCGAGCTGCGTGCCCTCCTCGACGATCAGCGCGTACGCCGAGACGTGGTCGGGCCCGGCGCCGATCGCGGCGTCGAGCGAGGCCCGCCAGTCCTCGTCCGACTCCCCAGGCGTACCGTAGATCAGGTCGAGGTTGACGTGGTCGAAACCGGCCGCGCGGGCCTCGGCGACGCAGGCCTCGGGCCGACCCGGGGTGTGTGTGCGGTCCAGCACCTTCAGGACGTGCCGGCGCGCGCTCTGCATCCCGAAGGAGACCCGGTTGAAGCCGCCGGCCCGGAGAGTGGCCAGATACGCCGGGTCCACGGACTCCGGATTCGCCTCGGTCGTGACCTCCGCGTCGTCCGCGAGCCCGAACTCGTCCCGGATCGCCCCCAGCATCCGTACGAGATCGTCGGCGGGCAGCAGCGTGGGCGTTCCGCCGCCGACGAAGACCGTGCGGACGGGGCGCGGGTCGTCGCCCAGGACCTTGCGGGCCAGCCGGATCTCGTCGATCAGGGTCGCGGCGTAGTTGTCGCGGGAGGCGAGCACGCCCCCCGAGCCCCGCAGCTCCGTCGCCGTGTACGTGTTGAAGTCGCAGTAGCCGCAGCGTGTCGCGCAGTACGGGACGTGGAGATAGAACCCGAGCGGACGATCGGCCGCGCCGGCCAGGGCGTGCGCGGGCAGCGCCCCGTCGTCGGGGACGGGCTCGCCGTCGGGGAGTGCGGAAGGCATGCGTTCCATTGTCCAGCACCCCGAGGATTGCCCGACCCGCTGCTCAGCGGACTGGCCGAACCCTCTGCTCAGCACGTCCGGAGCCCCCGCTCAGCCCACCCGGGGCCCCCGGTCGGCACACCCGCCGCTCCCTACTCCGCCTGCAGCACCAGCAGCGCGAGATCGTCATCCGGCGGCCGCCCGCCGAACTCGTGCACCAGCCGTCGGATGCGCTCGGCGATCAGCTCGGCGCTGAGGCCCGCGCAGCCGGCGAGGGCGGCGGCGAGGCCCTCGTCGTCGTCGAACTGGCGGTGCCCGCTGCGGCGCTCCGTCACGCCGTCCGTTACGCAGAGGAGGCTGTCGCCGGGGCGCAGATCGAAGGTTCCGCAGGTGTAGGTCGCGTCCTCGAAGACGCCCAGGAGGGTCTGCGGCTGGGCCACCTCGCCGACCTTCCCGCAGGGCTCCAGGAGGAGTGGGAGCGGATGCCCGGCGGAGGCGACCGTGCAGTGCACACCGCCCTCGACGGGCACCAGCTCGCCGTAGAGGAGGGAGAGGAAGCGGTTCTGGGGTCCCTCGTCGGCGAGCCCCTGGCCGCCCGCGGCGACCAGGGCCCGGGCCGCCGCGTCCGAGGCCTCGGTGGCGTCGTCGAGGAGCAGCTGGTTGAGGCGGTCCAGGACGTCGGGCACCTCGTACCCCTCGCGGGCGAGCAGCCGCAGCCAGGGCCGGGCGAGCCCGATGACCACGGCGGCCTCGGGGCCCTTGCCCTGTACGTCGCCGAGGGCGAAGCACCAGCGTCCGTCCCCGGCGGGGAACAGGTCGTAGAAGTCGCCGCTCGGTCCGCCCTTGTCGCACGGCTCGTACACGAGGGCGCTGCGCACCCCGGGGATCTCGGCGACCGCTCCGGGCAGCAGTCCGCGCTGCAGTACGCGGCTGATGGTGGCCTGACGCGCGTACTGCCGGGCCGCTCCGATGGCGAGCGCGACCCGGCGGCTGAGGTCCTCGACGAGCCCCGTGATCTCGTCGGGGTAGCGGTCAAGACCGGCCCGCCCGATGACGAGGGTGCCGAGCGGCCTGCCGCCCGCGATCAGCCGGTACGCGAGTGCCGCCCCGTTGGCCGCGCGCGGACCGAGTGCCTCGGCGGGCCAGGGCACGGGGACGGGTCCGGAGCGTGCCGATTCGGACAGCTCGGGCGGGTCCTTCTCGAGGAGCCGGCGCAGTTCCTCGATGCGGTTCTCGCTGCCGTGCCAGACACGGGCGAGCCGCGGGCCGCCGAAGACGCCTCCGTCGGAGCGGCCCGGCGCCTCGTCCTCCAGCCACACCGCGCACCAGTCGGCGAGCCGCGGCACGAGCAGCTGTCCGGTGAGCGCGGCCACCAGGTCCTCGTCGAGCTGCCCGGCGAGCAGGTCGGAGGCCTCGGCGAGGAAGGAGAGGGCGCCGCGGCTGCGCCAGTCCTGGTCCTGCGCGCTGGGCCTGGGCGCGGGAGCGAGGATCTCGGCCGCCCGCTGTCCGCGCCGCAGGGCGTGCTCTCCGTCGTACGCCTCCGGCTCCTCGGCTACCGCGACCCCTTCGACGGGCAGCCGGGCCCAGACGGTCTTGGTGCCGGTGCGGTAGGTGATGCCCCAGGCGTCGGAAAGCGCGCAGACGAGCCGCAGACCGCGGCCGTACTCGACGGTGTCGTGCGGGGGCTCGGCGCCGTCGTCGCGTACGACGCGTGCGGGGTGATGGTCGGAGACCTCTATGACGAGGCCGCCGGAACCACTGGACCCGCCGGACCCACTGGATCCAGCAGACCCGCCGGAACCATCTGGCCCATTGGACCCACCGGACCCAGCGGACCCGCCGGAACCATCAGGCCCGTTGGATCCACCGGGCCCACCGGACCTGTCGTCCAATGCGGCCGACCTGTCGTCGGCCGAGGCGGTTCCGAAGTCGGCCGGGGCAGCCCCTGAGGGCACCGGGGCGGCTGCCGAGTGGGCCGGGCAGGCCGACGGGATGTTCTCCGTGCAGCTGTCGAGCCGGCACAGCAGTTCCACGTCCGTGCCGGCGTGCACGACCGCGTTGGTGACGAGTTCGCTGACGACCACCATGGCGTCACCGACGAGGACGTCGGTGACCAACTCGGCGCCGGGCAGGGCGAGTTCGATCCACTCGGCGAGCGCGGCGCGGACGAACCGGCGGGCGGCGGCCGAAGCGAGAGGGTTGCCCGGCAATGACGTACGCGCCACCGCGTGCGGGGGCCCGGACGCCCCAGGAGCACGGGCCATGGACTCCCGTTGCGTCGGTATTGCCCCCACTGTGCGGCTCCCTGAGCAGATCGGACGATTACACCTCAGCGGATGCGGACAGAGTGACAGACTGGCTGGGCCCATAAGCGCCGAGTTACCGAAGTGGGCCGCCATGAGTGATGACAGTGCTACGCATGTGCTCGAAGACGGACAGATTCGGGCATCAGATCTGCGTCCTCTGCTCGCTGCCCTGATCGCCGCCCGGGACGGTGACTTCTCGAAGGTGCCGGAGTCGGGCCATGGCCTGGCCGCCGAGCTCGGCACGGTGTTCAACCAGATCATGGACCGCAGCCTGCACTTCAACTCGGAGGTGCAGCGCGTCCGTCGGGACCTCGTTCGCCACGGCCGGCTGGACGAGCGGATCTCCGCCAGCCCCGGCCAGGGCCACTGGGCGAACAGGGTCAACGACGTCAACCAGCTGCTCGACGCCCTGGTGGCGCCGGCCGCCAACGCGACACGCGTCCTCGACGCGGTGGCCGGCGGCGATCTGACCCAGCGGGTGGACCTGCACGACGGCAACCGTCAGCTCCGGGGCGATTTGCGCCGGTTGGGGCGTGCCGTCAACAAGATGGTCGACCAGCTGTCGCTCTTCACGGGTGAAGTGACGCGGGTGGCCCGCGAGGTCGGCACCGAGGGGCGGCTGGGCGGTCGCGCCAAGGTGACAGGCCTCTCCGGGAGTTGGCGGGACGTGACCGAGGCGGTCAACACGATGGCGTCCCGGCTGACCGCCCAGGTCCGCGACATCGCCCTGGTGACCACGGCGGTGGCGCGCGGCGACCTGACCCGCACGGTGACGGTCGAGGCGACCGGCGAGCTGCTCGAACTCAAACTGACCGTGAACACGATGGTCGACCAGCTCTCCGCCTTCGCCGACGAGGTGACCCGGGTGGCCCGCGAGGTCGGCACGGAGGGCCAGTTGGGCGGCCGTGCACAGGTGCGCGGCGTGTCCGGGGTCTGGAAAGACCTCACCGACAACGTCAACTTCATGGCGTCGAACCTGACCAGCCAGGTCCGCAACATCGCCCAGGTCACCACGGCCGTCGCCAACGGCGACCTGAGCCAGAAGATCACGGTCGACGCCCAGGGCGAGATCCTCGAACTCAAGTCGACCATCAACACGATGGTCGACCAGCTGTCGGCGTTCGCGGACGAGGTGACCCGCGTGGCCCGTGAGGTCGGCACCGAGGGAAACCTGGGCGGTCGTGCCCAGGTACGCGGCGTGTCGGGCGTCTGGAAGGACCTCACCGACAACGTCAACTTCATGGCGGACAACCTGACTTCACAGGTCCGCAACATCGCCCTCGTCTCCACGGCCGTCGCCCAGGGCGACCTCGGCAAGAAGATCACGGTCGAGGCGAAGGGCGAGATCCTGGAGCTGAAGTCGACCATCAACACGATGGTGGACCAGCTGTCGGCGTTCGCGGACGAGGTCACGCGCGTGGCCCGCGAGGTCGGCACCGAAGGAAACCTCGGCGGTCAGGCCCAGGTACGCGGCGTGTCGGGCGTCTGGAAGGACCTCACCGACAACGTCAACTTCATGGCGCTGAACCTGACTTCACAGGTCCGGAACATCGCACAGGTGACGACGGCGGTCGCGAACGGCGATCTGTCCAAGAAGATCACCGTTGACGCCCGCGGCGAGATCCTGGAGCTGAAGGACACCGTCAACACGATGGTGGACCAGCTGCGCGCCTTCGCCGACGAGGTGACCCGCGTCGCCCGCGAGGTCGGCACGGACGGCCGACTGGGCGGCCGCGCCCAGGTGCTGGGTGTCTCCGGGGTCTGGAAGGACCTCACCGACAACGTCAACTACATGGCGGACAACCTGACTTCACAGGTGCGGAACATCGCGCAGGTCGCCACCGCCGTGGCCCAGGGCGACCTCTCCAAGAAGATCGACGTGGACGCGCGCGGCGAGATCCTGGAGCTGAAGACCACCATCAACACGATGGTCGACACGCTGTCGTCCTTCTCCTCCGAGGTCACGCGCGTGGCCCGCGAGGTGGGTTCCGAGGGTCAACTGGGCGGCCAGGCACGGGTGGAGGGCGTGTACGGCACCTGGAAGCGCCTGACGACGAACGTGAACGAGCTCGCCTCCAACCTCACCACCCAGGTCCGCGCGATCGCCGAGGTGGCGTCCGCGGTGGCCCAGGGCGACATGTCCCGCTCCATCTCGGTGGAGACGCGCGGCGAGGTCACCGAGCTGAAGGACAACATCAACCTGATGGTGTCCAACCTCCGCGAGACCACGCGCGCGAAGGACTGGCTGGAGTCGAACCTGGCCCGCCTCGCCGCGCTCATGCAGGGCCACCGCGACCTGATGGAGGTCGCCGACCTGCTCCTGCGCGAGCTGACTCCGCTGGTGAACGCGCAGTACGGCGCGTTCTTCCTGGCCGAACCGGAGGAGGACGGCGCCTCGACGCACACGGCCGTGCCCGCCAAGGGACTCGCCTTCATCGCCGGGTACGGATCGGCCCAGGGCGCGACCGTCGACACGGGCGCCATGCCGGTCCACGGCCTCGTGCGGCAGGCCGCCCGCGAGAAGAAGCGGATCCTCGTCGAGGAGGCCCCACCGGACTACATCAAGATCAACAGCGGTCTGGGGGAGGCGGCCCCGTCCAGCGTCGTCATCATCCCGATCCTCTTCGAGGACAAACTCCTCGGCGTGATCGAGCTGGCGTCCTTCTCCCGCTTCTCCGACGTACACCTCGCGTTCTTCGACCAGTTCGTGAACACCATCGCCGTCGCGATCAACACCATCATCGCCAACTCCCGTACGGAGTCACTGCTCGGCCAGTCCCAGCAGCTGGCCACCCAGCTCCAGGAACGATCCGACGAACTCCAGCGCCAGCAAGCCGAGTTGCAGCGCTCGAACGCCGAACTGGAGGAGAAGGCGGCGCTGTTGGCGACGTCGTCGCAGTACAAGTCGGAGTTCCTGGCGAACATGTCGCACGAGCTGCGTACGCCGCTGAACTCGCTGCTGATCCTGGCCCGGCTGCTCTCCGACAACCCGGACGGCCATCTCTCCGATCAGGAGGTGCAGTTCGCGACCACCATCCACCGATCGGGGTCGGACCTTCTCCAACTCATCAACGACATCCTCGACCTGTCGAAGATCGAGGCCGGCCGGATGGACGTACGCCCGAAGAAGCTGCCGCTGATCAAGGTGCTCGACTACGTGCACGCCACGTTCCGGCCGCTCACGCTGGACCGGGGGCTCGCCTTCGAGGTGTCGGTCGGCGAGGACGTACCGCGCGAGATGTACTCGGACGAGCAGCGGCTCCAGCAGATCCTGCGCAACCTGCTCTCCAACGCGATCAAGTTCACCGCGGCGGGCCGGGTCGAGCTGCGGGTCAACCGCGTCAAGGACCCCGACCACGTCTACACCCGGGAGAACAGCGACGACGTGATCGCCTTCGCGGTCGCCGACACCGGCATCGGCATCGCCGCCGAGAAACTCCCGGTGATCTTCGAGGCGTTCCAGCAGGCCGACGGCACGACGAACCGCAAATACGGCGGTACGGGCCTCGGCCTGTCCATCAGCCGGGAGATCGCGGGCCTGCTGGGCGGCCGCATCATCGCCGAGAGCGTGCCTGGCAGCGGCTCCACGTTCACGCTGTACGTCCCGGTCATCAGCCCCGGGCACTCGGCGACCGGGGCGGAGGGACGGCCGCTGCCGGTGCCCGACCTGCCGTCCTCCGAACCGTTCACCGTCCACGACCAGGACGACAGCTGGCCCGCGCCCACCAAGCTGGAGGCGTGGCAGTCCGGGCGGGCGGGCCAAGTGCTGCCCGGGCGCCGGGTGTTGATCGTGGACGACGACATCCGCAACGTGTTCGCGCTCACCCACGTACTGGGCCGGGTCGGGATGCCCGTCCTGTACGCGGAGAACGGGCGCGAGGGCATCGAGACGCTGGAGCGCAATCCCGACGTCGAACTCGTCCTGATGGACATCATGATGCCGGAGATGGACGGCTACGAGACCATCGCCGCCATCCGCCGCACCCCGCGCTGGACCGGCCTTCCCATCGTCGCCCTCACCGCCAAGGCGATGCCGGGCGACCGCGAGAAGTCCATCGCGCGCGGTGCGAACGACTACGTACCCAAGCCGGTGGACGTCGATCAACTGCTGACCGTCGTCTGTGGGCTCCTGGACCCCGAGAGTACGGACACCGACGAGCCGGAAGGCTCCGTCGGATCCGCTGTTCCGGGACTCGACTCAGCACAGGAGTCCGCTGTACCGCCGACGACCGAGTGAGGCAATCAATCACCATGAGTACTGAGGTATCGACCGAAGAGCGTGCCAGCATCCTCCTCGTGGACGACATGGAGGACAACCTGGTCGCGCTGGAGGCCGTCCTGGGGTCCCTCAACGAGCCGCTCGTACGCGCCCGTTCGGGCGAGGAGGCGATGAAGGCGCTGCTGCGGCAACGCTTCGCGGTCGTCCTGCTCGACATCCGAATGCCGGGCATGGACGGGTTCGAGACCGCCGCGAACATCAAACGGCTCGATCAGACCAAGGACGTACCGATCATCTTCCTGACGGGCACGGACTCCGACGCGGGCTACGCCTTCCGCGGGTACGCGACCGGGGCCGCCGACTATCTCACCAAGCCCTTCGACCCCTGGGTGCTGCGCGCCAAAGTGACCGTCTTCCTCGATCTGCATCGCAAGAACCAGCAGCTGGAGCGGATGCTGGCGCAGCAGCAGGGACATGGTGCGCTGGTGAACGCGCGCCTTGACGCGCTGGAGAAGCAACTGACCGAAGTCTCCCCGGACTTGGCGAACCTGCGCGCACAGGTCCGAGACCTCCGAGCCTTGGTGGCGGAGAACCGCGCCCCGTAAGGGGCGCGGTTCTCCGCAAGGGGCGCGGGGAACTGCGCGACCAGCCCCAACAGACCCGCAGCCAAACAACAGCCCGTAGTTCCCCGCCTAACCCAGCGGAGCGCCTACGCTTCGCGCGCCCCCGCGTACATCTCATCGATCAGGTGCTTGTACTCCTGCTCGACGACCGGCCGCTTCAGCTTGAGGCTGGGCGTCAGTTCGCCGTGCTCGATGTCGAGGTCGCGCGGGAGGAGCCTGAACTGCTTGATGGTCTGCCAGCGCTGGAGACCCTCGTTGAGCGTCTTCACGTAGCCGTCGATGAGCTCGACCGTGGCGGGGGCGGCGACGACCTCGGCGTACGACTTGCCCGACATCCCGTTCTCCTCGGCCCAGCCGAGGATGGACGGCTCGTCGAGCGCGATGAGCGCGGTGCAGAAGTTCCGGTCGGCGCCGTGCACCAGGATGTTGGAGACGTACGGGCACACGGCCTTGAACTGGCCCTCGACCTCGGCGGGCGCGATGTACTTGCCGCCCGAGGTCTTGATCAGGTCCTTCTTGCGGTCGGTGATGCGCAGGTAGCCGTCGGGGGACAGCTCGCCGATGTCCCCGGTGTGGAACCAGCCGTCGGACTCGAGGACCTCGGCGGTCTTCTCGGGCAGCCCGTGGTAGCCCTCCATGATGCCGGGGCCGCGCAGCATGATCTCGCCGTCGTCCGCGATACGCACCTCCGTGCCGGGCAGCGGCTTGCCGACCGTGCCCGTGCGGTACGCCTCACCCGGGTTGACGAAGGAGGCCGCGGACGACTCCGTGAGGCCGTACCCCTCCAGGATGTGGATGCCGGCTCCGGCGAAGAAGTAGCCGATGTCGGGGGCGAGCGCCGCGCTGCCGGAGACGCAGGCCCGCAGGTTGCCGCCGAAGGCCTCGCGGATCTTGGCGAAGACGAGCGCGTCGGCGACCTTGTGCTTGGCGGAGAGCCCGAAGGGCGCGGAGGCGGTGCCGGTGCGGCGGAAGTTGTCCTGCGTGGTCTTCGCGTACTCGCGGGACACCTCGGCCGCCCACTTGAAGATCTTGTACTTGGCGCCGCCGCCGGCCCGCGCCTTGGCCGCGACCCCGTTGTAGACCTTCTCGAAGATGCGCGGCACGGCCGCCATGTACGTGGGCTGCACGACCGGCAGATTCTCGATGATCTTGTCCACGCGGCCGTCGACGGCGGTGACGTGCCCGACCTCGATCTGGCCGGACGTGAGCACCTTGCCGAAGACGTGCGCGAGCGGCAGCCACAGGTACTGCACGTCGTCAGCGCTGATCAGGCCGGTCGCCGCGGTGGCCTTCGCCATGTACGACCAGTTGTCGTGCGGCAGGCGCACACCCTTGGGGCGGCCGGTGGTGCCGGAGGTGTAGATCAGCGTGGCGAGCTGGTCGGAGGTGATCGCGCCGACCTTCTCCTTGATCAGGTCGGGGTTCTTCTCCAGGTAGGCGGCGCCCCGGGTCTCCAGCTCGGCGAGGGTGAGAACCCACTCGCCGTCCGCCTCGGAAGGCTCCACGCCGGCGGGGTCGATCACCACGACGTGGGTCAGCTCGGGAAGCTCGGCCCGCTTCTCGCGCGCCTTGGCGAGCTGCGCCGCGTCCTCCGCGATCAGGACCTTGCTCTCGGAGTCGGACAGGATGAAGGCCGACTCCTCGGCGTTCGTCTGCGGGTACACGGTCGTCGTCGCCGCGCCCGCGCACATGATGCCGAGGTCGGCGAGGATCCACTCGACCCGGGTGGAGGAGGAGAGCGCGACGCGCTGCTCCGGCTGCACACCCAGTTCGATCAGACCTGCCGCGATCGAGTAGACCCGCTCGGCGGCCTGCGCCCAACTCAGCGACTTCCAGTCGTCCGGGCCCTCGCCCGACGCGGCGGGCACCGGGTAGCGGTAGGCCTCCCCGTCCGGCGTGGCCGCCACGCGCTCCAGGAAGACGGCCGCCACGGACGACGGACGGTTCTCGATCAGGGTCTGTGTGTCGCTCACGACATCCTCCGGGGCCCGCGACAGTGCGTGTGGCTGGCTCAATAGTGCGTGGGGCTGACTCATTGCGGTTGGCTCGGTACGGCGTTGCGGTTGGCTCGTGCGGCATTGCGATGGGCTCGGTGTGGTTCTTGTTTAACTCGCCAGTAACCACCGAGTGGAGATCAGAGTAGAGCCCGACCGCCCGGTGCGTAAGAGGCGGCGGCCTTTCACTTCGTACAGAGCGTAGGCGGAATGAGGCGGTCCGTGGACGCGACGGGCCCGCCACGCGAAAGCGCGACGGGCCCTGGATTCCGGGGCTGACCGGATGGTTGCCGACAGCTACTTCTTGCCCTTGCCCGAGCCCGCGTTCTCGTCGCTGGACAGCACGGCGATGAAGGCCTCCTGTGGAACCTCCACGGAACCCACCATCTTCATCCGCTTCTTGCCCTCCTTCTGCTTCTCCAGCAGCTTCCGCTTACGGGAGATGTCACCGCCGTAGCACTTGGCGAGGACGTCCTTGCGGATGGCGCGGATGGTCTCGCGAGCGATGACCCGGGAGCCGATGGCGGCCTGGATGGGGATCTCGAAGGCCTGGCGCGGGATCAGCTCGCGCAACTTGGCCACGAGCCGTACGCCATACGCGTACGCGGCGTCCTTGTGCGTGACGGCGGAGAAGGCGTCGACGCGGTCGCCGTGCAGCAGGATGTCGACCTTCACCAGCTGGGCGTCCTGCTCGCCGGTGGGCTCGTAGTCCAGGGAGGCGTAACCGCGGGTCTTGGACTTCAGGTTGTCGAAGAAGTCGAAGACGATCTCGGCGAGGGGGAGCGTGTAGCGGATCTCGACGCGGTCCTCGGAGAGGTAGTCCATGCCGAGGAGGGTGCCGCGGCGGGTCTGGCAGAGCTCCATGATCGAGCCGATGAACTCGCTGGGGGCGAGGATCGTGGCCCGGACGACCGGCTCGAAGACCTTGTCGATCTTGCCCTCGGGGAACTCGCTCGGGTTGGTGACCGTGTGCTCCTTCCCGTCCTCCATGATCACGCGGTAGACCACGTTGGGCGCGGTGGCGATGAGTTCCAGGTTGAACTCGCGCTCCAGGCGCTCACGGATGACGTCGAGGTGCAGCAGGCCGAGGAAGCCGACACGGAAGCCGAAGCCGAGGGCCGCGGAGGTCTCCGGCTCGTAGACCAGGGCGGCGTCGTTGAGCTGGAGCTTGTCCAGCGCCTCGCGGAGGTCGGGGTAGTCCGAGCCGTCCAGCGGATAGAGGCCGGAGAACACCATCGGCTTGGGGTCCTTGTACCCGCCGAGGGCCTCGGTGGCGCCCTTGTCCTTGCTGGTGATGGTGTCGCCGACCTTGGACTGACGGACGTCCTTCACGCCGGTGATGATGTAGCCCACCTCGCCGACGCCGATGCCGTCGGCCGAGGTCATCTCGGGGGACGAGACGCCGATCTCAAGGAGCTCGTGGGTGGCGCCGGTCGACATCATCTTGATGCGCTCGCGCTTGTTGAGCTGCCCGTCGATGACGCGGACGTACGTGACCACGCCCCGATAGGAGTCGTAGACCGAGTCGAAGATCATCGCGCGGGCGGGGGCGTCCTTGACGCCGACCGGGGCCGGGACGTCGCGGACGACCCGGTCCAGAAGCGCGTCCACACCGATGCCGGTCTTCGCCGAGACCTTCAGCACGTCCTCGGGCTGGCAGCCGATGAGGTTGGCGAGCTCCTCGGAGAACTTCTCCGGCTGGGCGGCCGGCAGGTCGATCTTGTTCAGTACGGGGATGATCTTGAGGTCGTTCTCCATCGCCAGGTAGAGGTTGGCGAGGGTCTGGGCCTCGATGCCCTGGGCCGCGTCGACGAGGAGGACCGTGCCCTCGCAGGCCGCGAGCGAGCGGGACACCTCGTACGTGAAGTCCACGTGCCCCGGGGTGTCGATCATGTTGAGGATGTGGGTGTTGCCCTTGTCCTCGGTCGGAGCCCAGGGCAGACGGACCGCCTGGGACTTGATCGTGATGCCGCGCTCGCGCTCGATGTCCATGCGGTCGAGGTACTGAGCGCGCATCTGCCGCTGATCGACCACTCCGGTCAGCTGGAGCATGCGGTCGGCGAGCGTGGACTTGCCGTGGTCGATGTGCGCGATGATGCAGAAGTTGCGGATCTGAGCCGGGGCGGTACGGCTCGGCTCGGGCACATTGTTAGGGATCGCGGGCACGCAGGGTCCTGTCTCTTGAGGCGCCTGTCGCCTCGGGTCGGATCGATACGTAGGTTCCATGGTCCCACGGGCGCGGGCGTGCGACCGGTACGGGCCGCGTCCGCGATCGCTCCCTGGACGGCTGGGTCTGAATCAGGGCTCAGTCCCTGGGCGACTGGGCCTGGTTGGGCCGCGGTCGCTGGGCGGCTGGGCCTGTTTTGGGCGCTCGGGGGGCCGCTGGTAGTCTGGGCAGCTGTGTCTCATGCCCTCTTTGCACGAGGCACACACGCTCCGTCGGGTGACCGGTGGGGTATCGGCTTCGCCGGGCGACCGGCGGGCTACTCGAAGATCAATCACCGGCGCGTGGGGCTTGCCCTCGCGTGCCTGAACCTGAAAAGGCTCATTCGTGGCGAACATCAAGTCCCAGATCAAGCGGATCAAGACCAACGAGAAGGCTCGGCTGCGCAACAAGGCCGTCAAGTCTTCGCTGAAGACCGCGATCCGCAGGGCCCGTGAGGCTGCTGCCGCGGGTGACGTCGAGAAGGCCACGGTCGCTGCGCGCGAAGCCTCGCGCAAGCTCGACAAGGCCGTCTCGAAGGGCGTCATCCACAAGAACCAGGCCGCCAACAAGAAGTCGGCGCTTGCTTCCCAGGTCGCTTCCCTCAAGGGCTGAACCTCTGCCGGGTAACTCGGCTCCGCCGAGCGCCCACTTGATTTGAACGCCGGAAGGACCTGAGCGGGCCCTCTCTCTTCCGCTCCCGACCGGCATCCCGACTCGTACGCGGCCTGCGTTCGCCACGCGGGTACGAGTCCTCAGCTTGATCGGCTGAACCGGGGCCCCGGTTGCTCGTCCTCCCCAGGACAGCGACCGGGGCCTTCGGCGTGCGCGCCGCCGCCCGCGCCCTCAGGGGCGGCCGGGGCGGCGGGCGGCGGGCGACGGGCGACGGGCGACGGGCGACGGGCGACGGGCGACGGGCGGGAAACGTGGGGCGGGCCCCGAAGGGGCGCGGGGAACTGCGCGACCAGCCACAACCGGCCCGCACCCTACGAACTACCCCACCGCTCTTCCCGCGGAGCGAGCCGCGCGGGCGATCGTGACGACCGCCTTCTCCAAGGCGTACTCGGGATCGTCGCCGCCGCCCTTGACGCCTGCGTCGGCCTCCGCGACCGCGCGAAGGGCGACCGCGACACCGTCAGGAGTCCAACCCCTCATCTGCTGACGCACCCGGTCGATCTTCCAGGGCGGCATCCCCAGCTCACGGGCAAGGTCGGCGGGCCGCCCCCCGCGCGCGGAGGAGAGCTTGCCGATGGCCCGGACACCCTGGGCCAGCGCACTGGTGATCAGCACAGGGGCGACGCCCGTCGACAAGGACCACCGCAACGCTTCGAGCGCCTCCGCCGCCCGCCCCTCCACGGCCCGGTCGGCCACCGTGAAGCTGGAGGCCTCGGCCCGCCCGGTGTAGTACCGCCCGACGACGGCTTCGTCGATCGTCCCCTCCACGTCCGCGACAAGCTGAGTCACGGCGGACGCCAACTCCCGCAGATCGCTCCCGATCGAGTCGACAAGAGCCTGGCACGCCTCCGGCGTGGCCGACCGCCCGAGCGCACGGAACTCACTCCGCACGAACGCCAACCGATCCGCCGGCTTCGTCATCTTGGGGCAGGCAACCTCCCGCGCCCCCACCTTGCGCGCGGCATCGAGCAGCCCTTTGCCCTTGGCCGCCCCCGCGTGCAGGAGCACGAGCGTGATCTCCTCGGCGGGAGCGCCGAGATACGCCTTCACGTCCTTGATCGTTTCGGCCGACAGATCCTGCGCGTTGCGCACGACGACGACCTTCCGCTCGGCGAAGAGCGACGGACTCGTCAGCTCGTCGAGCGTGCCCGGCTGCAACTGGTCCGACGTGAGGTCCCGTACGTCAGTGTCCGCGTCGGCGGCCCGCGCGGCGGCCACCACTTGCTGCACGGCACGGTCGAGCAGCAGATCCTCCTGCCCCACGGCGATCGTGACAGGAGCGAGCGGGTTGTCGTGTGCAGAGTTCCTGGCCATCGCGGTCAAGCATCCCACGCACCACTGACAACGGACTCCGCCCCGGAGCCCGCCCTCGGCGGACCAGCGGTCAGCCCGCGGTCAGGCTTGCGGTCGGTCCGCAGCCCGCGGTCCGCAGCCCGCGGTCAGTGGATGGCTCGCGGCTTACGGCTCCTCGCGCCACCCGTCCCACTCGCCCGCGAACTCGTCCAGTTCCCCGGCATCGAGCCGCCCGCCCTCGTCCCGCAGGACCACCAGCCACTGGGCGTCCTCGGCGTCGTCCTCACCGGCCAGGGCGTCCCGCACGAGCTGCGGCTCCTCATCGATCCGGAACCGCTCTCCGAGCGCCTCCGCCGCTTCCTGAGCGGCATCGCGATCGGGCAGCACCAGCACATGTCTCACATCGCTCACGTGGACATCTTCCGGTATGCGGGGAGGACCTCGCGCCGAGGGTGGCCGACCGCCGAACCCCTGGGCCGGCCGCGTCAGCCCTTGGGCACGATCTGCACGTCCAGGGAGACCCGGATGCTCGGTCCGACCACGGCGATGCCCCGCGCGAGCATCGTCTGCCAGCTCACCGTGAAGTCGTCGCGGCGCAGTTCGGTGGTGGCCCGGCAGGCCGCCCGCACCTCGCCCTCCATACCGTTGCCGACCCCGAAGTACTCCGTGTCGAGCGTCACCGTTCGCGTCACCCCGTGCAGCGTCAGCGCCCCGGTGATCGCCCACTTGTTGCCACCCCGGTGCGCGAACCGGTCGCTGTAGAACTCCAGCGTCGGAAACCGGTCGACGTCCAGGAAGTCCGCGGACCGCAGATGGTCGTCCCGCATCTTCACGTTGGTGTCGATGGAGGACGCGTCGATCACCACGTGCATGGCCGACTGGTCGACGCGGTCGGCCATCCGTATCACCCCGGCGAAGGTGTTGAACCGGCCATGCACCCGGGCCAGCCCGATGTGCCGCGCGGTGAACCCGATCGAGGAGTGCGTCGGCTCGATCTCCCAGTCCCCCGACTGCGGCAGCACGTGCGGCCGGGCGACGTGCAGGGTCACATCACCCAGCGAGGCCAGTGTGTTCTCGGCCACCGTGGCGTCCGTCCGGTACGGGGCGTACCCCTCGGCCGACACCGCGAGCCGGTACTCACCTGCGGGAACAGTCGTGATGAAGGACCCGAACGGATCCATCCCCCCACTGACCACTTTGCGCCCCATGGCATCCGTGACCGCGAACTCCGCATGCGGCACCGGCTGCTTCACCGGGTCAAGGACCCGGCAGCTCAGCACTCCGGCTCCGGTCGGCATCGGCACCGCGGCAAGACCACCCGCCCGCTGTGCCCGGTTCGTACGGATTCCCAGCCAACTGCTGAGCATTTGCGACACACCCTCGCGCGACCTGAACGACGTGAAATCACCTGTTGTCGAGGAGGCATTCGACCACTGATGCGACTTTCGAGGCAAGACTCGACCACATAGCGGGAATCCAGCACATGTGCTGGGACTACGCATGAGTAGACCGAATTGGCCGTTCCGTTTACGCTTTTCCCTCATTCATCCCCTTTCCGGACAACCGGGACGCGCTCCAGCACGATCCCGAACCGCTCCCGATAGGCCTCCAACACCTCCTCGTCCGTGGCCAGATCCGACCCTTCCTTCTCGCCGTCGGGGCTCGTGACCGTGAGCCTGCGACCGCTGAGCGTGATCCGCCCGCCGTCCTCCGTGACCCGCGAACAGACCAGCGACTGTGTGAAGTGCGAAGCCGGCGAGGTGCTGTGCCACCAGGCCCCGGCCACGAAATCCCCGAGCACCCGCGGCCGGGTCTCCAGCCGGTACTGGGATTTGCCGTCCCGCACGACTTCGAGGTCCCCGAACAGCCCCGCGCTCCCCTGCACACCGGCCGGATCCGCCCCGGCCACGATCACCCGGAACGTGCCGCCCGGGTCCACCTGCTCGCCCCGCTCCTCGAAGGCCAGCGGGTAATGGCTGAACGCCCCGAACCCGACGTCGACCAGCCAGTCGCCTCCGTCCACCGTCCGCACCCGCAGCGCGAGATGGTCGTACGGAATCCCCAGCCGCTCCTCCTCCCCGTACACCCGAGCCGCGAGCACCGTCACATCGAAGCCCAGCGCCCCGAGCAACGCTCCGAACGCCCCGTTCAGTTCGTAGCAGAAGCCGCCCCGCCGGGCGCCCACCACCTTGTCCAGTAGCCGCTCCTCCTCGAGCACGATCTCCTCACCGAGGTGGATCGACAGGTTCTCGAAGGGCACGGTCAGCAGATGCCTCAGCTGGAGTTCGCGGAGCACGTCGATGGTGGGCCAGGCGGGGTGGGCGGCGCCGATTCGGCGGAGGTAGGCGTCGGCCTGTGCGGGTTTCATGCCCTCAGTCTCTCGCCACCAGCAACCGATCACCTCCTCCGGCGACCGCGACCGCCCCGTCCTCGTCCGTACGCAGCACCTCCGCGCCCCCGGCCCGCAACGCCGCCAGCGTGCTCGGCGCCGGATGCCCGTACATGTTGTCGGCGCCACAACTGATCACCGCGAGGCGCGGCGCCACCCTGCGTATGAGGTCCGGGTCCTGGTAGGCCGACCCGTGATGGGCGACCTTGAGGACGTCCACGCCCCCGAGGCCGGCCCCGGCCGGTGATCTCAACAGCGCTCGTTGGGCAGGTGGTTCCAGGTCGCCGAGCATCAGCAGCGTCAGCCCGGCCGACCGTACGAGCAGTGTGACGCTCGCGTCGTTCGGGCCCTCGGGTCCCGGGGCCGGGCGCGGCGGCGGCCACAGCACCTGCCAGTCGAGCGCGCCCGTACGACGCCGCTCCCCCGCCACCGCCCGCCTCACCGGAACTCCCTGGGACGCGGCCTGTCTGTGGACGAACTCCGCCTGGTCCAGCGGCTCTTCGAAGCCCGTCGTCTCGATCGCGCCCACCGAACGCCCGCGCAGCACGCCCGGCAGCCCCGCCACATGGTCCGCGTGGAAGTGGGTCAGAACGACGAGCGGGATCCGCGTGATGCCGAGCGCGCGCAGACACCGGTCCACCAGTACCGGGTCCGGTCCCGCGTCGACCACCACGCCGGTGCCGTCGCTCGCCGCGAGCACCGTCGCGTCGCCCTGTCCCACGTCACACATCGCGAACCGCCAGCCCGGCGGCGGCCACCCCGTGAGCACCCGGGTCAGAGGCGGCGGCTGCACCATCACGAGCACAAGCAGCACTCCGCAGGCTCCACTCAGCCAGGGGTGTCTCAGCAGCCTTCGGCCGACGAGCACGACAACGGCGATCGCGCAGGCGAGCAGCAACGCGCCCGCCCAGCTGCCGGGCCAGTCCACTCCCCCGCCGGGCAGGGCCGCACCCGCGCGGGCGATGTCCGCGATCCATCCGGCGGGCCAACTCGCACACCACGCCAGCGCCTTGGCGACGGGCATCGCCCACGAGGCCGTCGCCAGCGTCGCGAAGCCCAGCACCGTGGCCGGCGCGACCGCGAACTCCACCAGCAGGTTGCACGGCACCGCCACCAGGCTCACCCGGGCCGAGAGGACGGCGACGACCGGTGCGCACACCGCCTGGGCGGCGCCCGCGGCCGCCAAAGCCTCGGCCGGCCGGGGCGGTATCCCGCGCCTCTGAAGGGCCGCACTCCACCTCGGAGCGAGCGTGAGAAGGGCGCCGGTCGCGAGCACGGAGAGCAGGAAGCCGTAGCTCCGGGCCAACCAGGGGTCGTACAGCACCAGCACCAGCACCGCCGTGGCCAGCGCCGGGATCAGTGATCTGCGGCGGCCCGTGGCGATGGCCAGCAGCGCGATCGCCCCGCAGGCCGCGGCCCGCAGCACACTCGGGTCCGGTCGGCACACGATCACGAAGCCGAGCGTGAGCGCGCCGCCGACGAGGGCCGTCGCCCGCAACGGAATGCCGATCCGGGGCGCGAGCCCGCGACGCTCGGCTTGCTGGGCCCGGCCGGGCGGGCCGATGAGCAGGGCGAGCAGAATTGTGAAGTTCGTTCCGCTTACGGCAAGGATGTGTGTGAGATCGGTCGCCTTGAACGCCTCGTCCAGCTCCGGTGTGATCCGTGAGGTGTCCCCGACCACCAGCCCCGGCAGCAGTGCCCGCGGGTCCGCCTCCAGCCCGTCGGTCGCCGCCCGCAGCCCGGCCCGCAACTCCCCGGCGAACCGCTGCGTGCCCGACGGCTCCCCGACCACCCTCGGCGGCCCACCGCCATGCACGCGCAGCACCGCCGCGATCCGGTCACCGCCCCCGAGCGCCGGCACGACACGCGCCGCCACACGCACCCTTGTGGAGGGGAGGAGGGAGAGCCAGGGGGAGCCCTCTCGCTCCCGAGTCGCCCGCGGACTCGCGTCCACGATCAGCAGGACCGGTGTTCGCGTCTCCGCCACCGTCCCGTCCGGCTTCTCGATGCGTCGGACCTCGGCGTTGAGCAGGATGGCGGTCGGGGCCGCGTGGTCTCCCCTGATCCGGGGACGGGTGAGCCGTGGGTCCGAGGTGACCTCCACCTCGGCGGTCACCTCGGCGTACTGACGCGCCAACTCCGGGACGGGGCCACGGCGCAGGTCCGCACCGTGCAATCCACCGGAGGCAGCGGCTCCCGCGACGCAGAGGAGCACCCCGGCGACGGAGGCCCTCGGCCACGAATGCCAGAGGCCTCGCCACCGGCCGCCACGCTGCGGCTGCGACTGCGGCTGCGGCTGCGGCTGCGACCCACGGTTCGGCTCGGGCCGAGGGCGAGGCTCGGGGTCCGGCCCACCGTTCGGCTCGGGCCGAGGTCGAGGCTCAGGCTCCGGCCCACCGTTCGGCCCGGGCCCAGGCCGACGATCCTGCTCCCCCCGCATACCTCTTCGTCGGGTGACCAGCAACGCACCGGCCACGACCACGCAGACGACCGCGACACCCGTCACCCACTCCGGCGGCGCGTCCAACGTCAGCGCCGCGGTCGCCCACGCTGCCAACGCCGGCGGCACCAGCCGCAGATCCGTCGGCCCCTCTTGACGAGGATGCGCGGCACCGAGCGGATTGCCGGAGGCAACGTGCACGGCCGGCCGACGATTGCGGGTGACCGACGGGCGGTTGCGGGTGGCCGACCGACCGTCGCGGACGACGAGTTGGTCTTGGGGTGCGACGGGCACCGGGGAGGTCTGCGGCGCCCCGGGCCCCGCCGCACCGTGAATCTCCGCGCCCGTCATGGCCGTACGAGATTCTGCAGATCGGCAAAACGGCGATCACCGATCCCGTTCACCTCGCGGAGCTCATCGACCGAGCGGAAGCCGCCGTGCTGCGTGCGGTAGTCGATGATGTGCTGGGCGAGGACGGGCCCGACGCCAGGCAACGTGTCCAGCTGTTCCAGGGTGGCCGTGTTGAGCGGGACCGGAGCGGCCGCCCCCGCGGCGGCTCCGCCTGCGCCCACGGCACCGACGCCTCCCGCCATGCCCGGACCCACCTCGACCGGAGGCGATCCGACCACCACCTGCTCGCCGTCCACGAGGAGCCGCGCGCGGTTGAGGCCATTGGTGTCCGTGCCCGGACGCACCCCACCGGCCGCCCGCAGCGCGTCGGCGACCCGGGAACCGGCCGGCAAGCGATGGATACCGGGCTCGCGCACCTTGCCGCTGACGTCCACCACGATCGCGGCACCGGCCGCACCCACAGGGTCCCCTGCCGCGGCCGAGGACCCCGGCTCCGCCTCCTGGCCGCCCTCGCCCTCCTCCAGGTCGGGAATCGCGGCCCGCACCACCTCCGGCGCCCGTACCGGCTGGGTGGTCCGCCCCGACCAGAAGTGCTGCACCGCGAAAACGGCCGCGACAACGAGCACTACCGCGAGCGCGACCACGTTCCTGCGCTCCAGCCCGCACCTGGACTGCAGCCACAAGGGCATCCGCTCCCGAACGGCAAGCCCGGCCCGCTCCCGCCACGCGGCGCGAGGCCGCGCCCCGTCTCCGTCGCCATCCCCGTTCGCGTCGCTGGCCCTGTCTCCGTATCCGCCCCTGTCCCCGTGTCTGTCCCTGTCCCTGTCCCCGTATCCGTCCCTGTTCCCGTATCCGTCGCCGTCTCCGGCCACGTCGGTTTCAGGGCCCCCAACCACACTGGTGCCGACACGACTCCACCCCGGCTCATCCGGCAGCACAGGCGGCCCGTGCCGCAACTCCCCGCGGACTCTCGTCCGTTCGGCGAAGAGAGCCTCCGCGCGCAGGCGCAGAGCCTCCGCCGAAGCCTCTCGGCGTCGGGCCCTGCCCCGATATGGCCGGTAGTGCCGGTAGGGGTGGTGACGGCGGTGTCGCGTACGTCCGTCGGAGACCGGGCCGCGCCCGGGCCCGCTGGTAGCAGTCGCTGTCCGTGAAGGTGATCGAAGTGCCATGCGACGAGGATCGGGCACCACCGCCCACTCGCGATGATCTTGCTCAATTCCCGGGGACTACCGCCCAGTTGTGGATAACTCCGTCACCCGAACGAGCCAGATCCAATCCCCATCACAGCCAGATCCGAGGCGGACCCGAGGTGAGGCGGACCCGAGGTGAGGCAAACCCGAGGCCGACCCGAGCCAGATCGCACTTCACCGAGGAGAAACGACCGCCCCGAGCAACCCGGGCCCGGTATGCGCCCCGATGACCGCCCCGACCTCACTCACATGCAGATCCGCCAGCCCCGGCACCCGCGACCGCAACCGCTCCGCGAGCGCCGACGCCCGCTCAGGCGCGGCAAGATGATGGACCGCGATGTCGACCTGTGCGCTCCCGGCCCGATCGGCCACGATCTCCTCGAGACGGGCGATCGCCTTGGTGGCAGTACGTACCTTTTCCAGGAGTTCGATCCGCCCGCCGTCCAGTTGCAGCAGCGGCTTCACGGCCAGCGCCGACCCGAACAGCGCCTGTGCCGCTCCGATCCGGCCGCCCCTGCGCAGGTAGTCGAGCGTGTCGACGTAGAAGTACGCGTACGTGCCCGCGGCCCGTTTCTCGGCCGCGGTGACCGCCTCGTCGACCGTGCCGCCCGCCTCTGCCGACTCCGCCGCGGCCAGCGCGCAGAAGCCGAGGGCCATGGCGACCATCCCGGTGTCCACCACCCGCACGGGCAGGGGAGCCTCACGCGCGGCGAGGACCGCCGCGTCGTACGTGCCCGAGAACTCGGCGGACAGATGCAGCGAGACGATGCCGGTGGCACCGGACTCGGCGACCCTTCGGTAGGTCTCGGCGAAGACCTCGGGGCTGGGCCGGGAGGTGGTGACGGGCCGTCGCTTCTGCAGCGCCTGGGCCAGCGAACGGGCCGAGATCTCGGTGCCCTCTTCGAACGCGCGGTCACCAAGGACGACGGTGAGGGGCACCGCGGTGATGCCGTGGCGCTCCATCGTCCGCGGCGGCAGGTAGGCCGTTGAATCGGTGACGATCGCGACATGGCGGGACATGAGCTGGAGGTTACCTGTCGGGGGACGTGGACGGCAGCCCGGCCCCTCCCACCTGCAACCGGACCGGCCGGATTCGCAGGGTCGGCCGGATCGGCGGGGTCGGCGGGATCAAGTCGTGCTCTCGGGGCGGGGCTTCTTCTCCCACGGGTAGGTGGGCCGCGGTCCCGGCGGGTTGATCGCAGGGCGGGTGGGCTCCTCGGCGGTGCGTGCCTCCGAGCTCTCCGGCCAGGTCTGTTGGTCGGCGGCGGGGGTCGGGGCCTCCGGCCACGGCGGTGGGGTCTGTGCGGGAGAAGACGGCTCCGACGTGCGTGTGGGAGCTGACCCTGACGTCTGCGCGGGAGACGGCTCCGTCGTCCAGTGCCGCAGTGCGCCCGCTTCCATGTCGATCTGTGTGCTCAGTGATTCCAGATCATCGTCCACGAAACGCTGGGCGCGGTCGCGGGCCGCCCAGCGCAGTGCGTCGGCCGATTTCGTAATCTGCTCCGTGCGCTCCCGCAGTGCCGGCAGTCGTTCGGTGAGGCGGGCACGGTCCGGCTCGCGCTCCAGCCGCTTCAGCTCGCCGTCCAGTTCGTGGCCGTGCGCGCTGAGCCGCTCGAAGAGTGCCAGGGACTCCTTCAACGACTCGTCCTCGGCCACGCCCGCGTGCAGTGCGTCCTGGGTGGCCCGCATCGACGTACGCAGGGAGAGCCGCAGTTGGGCGAGCTGTCCCTGCGGCCCCGGCTGGGCCATGCTCTTCGCCCTGAGTGTGGAGTCCTCCACCGAGCGGCGGGCCTGTTCGACGGTGCGGTCCACTCCGCGCTTGGCGGCGCCGACCACCTTCACCGTGGCATACGCGCCCAGAACCACGAACAGCACGAAGATCAACGCCACGATTGCGCCCACGGCTTCCATGACGATCCTCTCGTGCTGCTGCGTACAGGGCCTGCCGGCTCCTCCACGGTAAACGGACAAGGCAGGCCGAGGGTTCCAGCGGAACCCCCAACCTGCCCGTAGGGGACTACCCCGAGCCGCCCGAGGCCGACCCCGCACCAACCCGTCCGAGCCGACCCCTCGCACCGATCCGCCCGGGCCGGCCAACGCATCGGCCGGCCCGTAGAGCGCCTACGCCGGAACGATGTTCACCAGCTTCGGCGCCCGCACGATCACCTTGCGGATCCCCGCCCCGTCCAGCGCGGCGACCACCTTCTCGTCGCCCAGCGCCACCTTCTCCAGTTCCTCGTCCGAGATCGACGGGGAGACCTCCAGTCGCGCCTTGACCTTGCCCTTGACCTGGACGACGCAGGTCACGGTCTCGTCCACGACGTACGCGGGGTCGGCGACCGGGAAGTCCTGGTGGACGACCGAGTCGGTGTGACCCAGCTTGCGCCACAGCTCTTCGGCGATGTGCGGGGCCAGCGGCGCGATCAGCAGCACCAGGGACTCGGCGACCGTGCGCGGGACCGGGCCTCCCGTCTTTGTCAGGTAGTTGTTCAGCTCGGTGACCTTGGCGATGGCGGTGTTGAAGCGCAGGCCGTCCAGGTCCTGGCGTACGCCGTCGATCGCCTTGTGCAGGGCGCGCAGCGTGTCCACGTCGGTGTCGGCGTCCTCGGCGTCGACCACCGTCAGGGAACCGGTCGCCTCGTCGACGACGTTGCGCCACAGCCGCTGCAGCAGCCGGAACTGGCCCACCACCGCGCGCGTGTCCCACGGCCGTGACACATCCAGGGGACCCATCGCCATCTCGTACAGGCGCAGCGTGTCCGCCCCGTATTCGGCACTGATCTCGTCCGGAGTGACCGCGTTCTTCAGGGACTTGCCCATCTTGCCCAGCAGCCGGGAGACCTTCTCGCCCTGGTAGTAGTACGCGCCCTCGCGCTCCTCCACCTCGGCGGCCGGTACGGCGATGCCGCGGCTGTCGCGGTACACGTAGGCCTGGATCATGCCCTGGTTGTACAGCTTGTGGAACGGCTCGGCCGAGGAGACGTGGCCCAGGTCGAACAGGACCTTCGACCAGAAGCGCGCGTACAGCAGGTGCAGCACGGCGTGCTCGGCGCCGCCCACGTACAGGTCGACGCCACCGTGCGGCTGCCCCTCGCGCGGGCCCATCCAGTACTGCTCGACCTCCGGGTCGACCAGCTTCTCGGAGTTGTGCGGGTCCAGGTAGCGCAGCTCGTACCAGCAGGAACCGGCCCAGTTGGGCATGGTGTTGGTCTCGCGGCGGTACTTCTGCGGACCACGGCCGTCGCCCAGGTCCAGGGTGACGTTGACCCAGTCCGCGTTGCGGGACAGCGGGGTCTCCGGGGACGTGTTCGCGTCGTTCGGGTCGAAGGTGCGCGGCGAGTAGTCCTCGACCTCCGGCAGCTCCAGGGGCAGCATCGACTCGGGCAGCGCGTGGGCGACGCCGTCCTCGTCGTAGACGATCGGGAAGGGCTCGCCCCAGTAGCGCTGGCGGCTGAACAGCCAGTCGCGCAGCCGGAAGTTGACGGTGCCCGCGCCGACGCCCTCGCGCTCCAGCCACTCGGTGATGCGCGCCTTGGCCTCGACGACACCCAGGCCGTCCAGCGAGACCTCGTCACCCGAGGAGTTGACCAGCTTCGCGTCGTACGAGGCGAACGCGTCCTCCCACGTAGTGGGGTCCGTTCCCCGGTCGTCGGAGGGCTCGACGACGCAGCGCATCGGCAGCTCGAAGGCGCGCGCGAACGCGAAGTCGCGTGTGTCGTGCGCCGGAACGGCCATGATCGCGCCGGTGCCGTAGCCCATCAGTACATAGTCGGCGATGAAGACGGGGATCCGCTCGCCGGAGACGGGGTTGGTCGCGTACACACCGGTGAAGACGCCGGTCTTGTCCTTGGCCTCGGCCTGCCGCTCGACGTCGGACTTCGAGGCGGCCTGGGCGCGGTAAGCGGCGACAGCCTCGCCGGGGGTGGCGTGGCCGCCGGTCCACACGTCGTGCGTGCCCTCGGGCCAGGCGGCCGGGGTGAACTTCTCGACCAGCGGGTGCTCGGGCGCCAGCACCATGTAGGTCGCGCCGAACAGGGTGTCCTGGCGGGTGGTGAAGACCGTGATGGCCTCGCCGTCCACGGGGAAGTCGACGCGGGCGCCTTCGGAGCGGCCGATCCAGTTGCGCTGCTGCAGTTTGATGGCCTCGGGCCAGTCCAGCGCGTCCAGGTCGTCCAGCAGCCGGTCGGCGTACGCGGTGATGCGCATGTTCCACTGACGCAGCTTGGCCTTGAAGACGGGGAAGTTGCCGCGCTCGGAGCGGCCGTCCGCGGTCACTTCCTCGTTCGCCAGGACGGTGCCCAGCCCGGGGCACCAGTTGACGGGCGCGTCGGAGGCGTAGGCCAGCCGGAACTCACTCAGGACGTCGGCGCGCTCGGCGGCGGTCAGGGCACCCCACACGCGCGCGTGGCCGACAGCGCCCGGTACGGCTCGCTCGCCGCTCTCGAACTGGGCGACCAGCTCGGCGATCGGGCGGGCCTTCTTCGCCTCGTCGTCGTACCAGGAGTTGAAGATCCGCAGGAAGATCCACTGGGTCCACTTGTAGTACCCCGGGTCGATCGTCGCGAACGACCGGCGGTTGTCGTGGCCCAGGCCCAGCCGGCGCAGCTGGACCTTCATGTTCTCCATGTTGGCCTCGGTGGACGCACGCGGGTGCGTGCCGGTCTGCACGGCGTACTGCTCGGCGGGCAGGCCGAAGGCGTCGAACCCCAGGGTGTGCAGGACGTTGTGGCCGGTCATGCGCTGGTACCGGGCGAACACATCGGTGGCGATGTAGCCCAGGGGATGGCCGACGTGCAGGCCCGCGCCGGAGGGGTACGGGAACATGTCCATGATGAACTTCTTGGGCTTGGCGACCAGCGCGGGATCGCCCGCCAGGTCACCGCGCGGGTTCGGCGCCTCGTACGTACCCTCGGCGTCCCAGAAGTCCTGCCAGCGTGCCTCGATCTCGGCGGCCATCGCGGCCGTGTAGCGGTGCGGCGCGGCCACCTCGAAGGCGGCAGCGGTAGTCGTCTCGCTCATGATCCTCAAAGCTCCATAGATCGTCATCTGCCAGCGGGTTCGGAAATGAAAAATCCCCTCGCACAGGAGGGGACGCCGCGCCGATTCCAACCACGATTCGTCAGTGATCGGGACTGATCAGCGCGGCTCGCTAAGCAGAAGGCGTACGGCACGCATGGCGTCAGGGTACCGCAGCGACCGAGCGGGCCGCGACGCGCTTTGGGCTACGCTCCGGCACTGAGTGTCACGCCCGCGCCAGGTCGGCAAAAGCTGAACAAAAGTCAAAAGTTACTTCGCGTAAGGGCCACTAAGGGACATCACAACTCCCTCGTCGCCCCTTGATAACAACGCAATAACTCAAACCTCGTACCCATCGGTATGGCTCGACCTAGAGTGCGGCAGCGGGACCGCTTTCCCGAACTGTTCGGAGTTGCCCCCATGAACTCTCGCCGCAACAACAGCTCACTCCCCCAACCGGGCCGCTCGGTCCGGGGTGGAGTGACGGCTGCCGCTTTGCTGCTCATACCCCTGGTCGTCCTGGTAGGAGGTGACGGATTCCGCGAGTTCCTCAACTTCGGTGCGGGCGTGCTGTCGCTCGTCTCCCTCACCTGCTCGGTGCTCTGGGGCCTCATCGCCTCCGACCAGATCTTCCTCAACGCGCGCCAGCGGCTGATCGCCCAGGCCGTGCACAGGGCGACAGCGGTGAGCTCGGTCGGCTTCCTGATGCTGCACATCACGGTCAAGCTGGCGCTCGACCACACGACGCTGATCGGGGCCGTGATCCCCTTCGGCCTCGGCGTCACCGGCTCCAACGGGCTCATCGGCTTCGGCTCCCTGGCCGCCCTTCTGATGGTCTTCACGGCCCTCACCGGCGCACTGCGCAGCGCGTTCGCGTCCCCGGTACAGGTCGCCGCCCGCTGGCGCGCGGTGCACATGCTGGCCTACCCCGCCTGGTGCTCCGCCCTGGTCCACGGCCTCTTCGCGGGCCGCGAGGCGGCCCCGATCTTCGTGATTCTCTACAGCCTGGGCCTGGTCGCCGTCATCGGCGCGCTGGGCCTGCGGGCTGCACCGCTGCCGTTCAAGCGGAAGGTCGCCAAGCGGGTCCTGGGCCTGCTCGATGCCGGTAACAGGCCGCCGCGCGAGGATCCCGAGGCACGCCGTGCCACCGCGGACGCCCCGCGGCAGGGCAGTGGCGGCGGCCGGCCCGGCTTCCCCGACCCGCTGGTGCCCCAGCAGCGGACGTCGTCCCCGTCGGCGCCGCTGTACGAGTCCCCGCAGCGCTCGGCCCTCCAGGACTCCGCGTCCTTCACGGACACCGGTTCCCTCACCGACACCGGCGGCTTCGCGGCCGCCTACCGGGCCGTTTCCAGCACCCCGCGCGCGCAGGACCCCCTGCCCGACCCGACCCAGCGCATGGACCTCCCGATGGACATGCAGGCCACGGAGGCCATTCCGCGGATGGACGGCAACAGCGGGGCCCGCTGGCCCACCCCGTCCCCGCCGCTGTACGAGGCCCCGCCGCGCCCCGCCGATACCCCGACGTACGACACCGGGTCCATCCCCACGTACGGCACGTACGGCGCGGGTGCGTACGACACCGGTGCCGTCCCGATGTACGGCACAAGTGATGTGTACGACACCGGTGAGACGAACGACCCCCTCGGTACGTACAACCCGAATGACACGTACGACAGCGGTCCCGCCACTGAAACGCTGCCCGGTTCCTTCGAGGCACCCAGCAACGGCGAACCCTGGAACGCGCCTTCCGGAGGCTTTTAGTGAACGAGGCCCTTCCCGACGTCCCCGAAGTCCGAGTGGTGGGTCTTCCCCAACTCACCTCCGGTTTCGACCTCGTCGAGAGACTCGACCTGCCCATGCACCTGAAGGTGCACGGGCCGCTCGAGCCCATGGGCGGAGAGCAGCTCGCGCAGCTCTCCGAGCGGATCAACCTGAAGGGCCGCGGCGGCGCGGGTTTCCCGTTCCACAAGAAGCTGCGCTCGGTCGCCGAGGCGGCCATCCGTCGCGGCGTACGGCCCGTGGTCGTCGTCAACGGCAGCGAGGACGAGCCGGCCTGCCGCAAGGACACGGTGATGATCAACCGTGCCCCGCATCTGATCCTGGACGGCGCCCTGCTGGTCGCCGAGGCCCTCGGTGCCCGCACCCTGGTCGTCGGAGTGACACGTGAATCCACGCAGCGGTCGATGGAGGCAGCGCTTTCCGAGCGTGGCCTGACCAACCGGCGCGGGGCGACCATCCGCGCGCGCGTGCAGCGCAATCCGGTCCGGATGGTGACCGGAGCGGCGGCCTCGCTGGTCCGCTCCATCGACGGCGGTCCGGCGATCCCCCCTGGCCGCAAGACCAGCGCGTCGCAGAACGGTGTCGGCGGCGCGCCCACACTGCTGTCCAACGCCGAGACGTTCGCGCAGCTGGCGATCGCCGCACGCATCGGCGCCGAGCGCTACGGCAACACCGGCCTGTACGACGAGCCCGGCACCGTCATGCTCACGGTCTCCGGAGCGGTCGCCCGCCCCATGGTGATCGAGGCGCCCACCGGTGTACCGCTGCGCTACATCCTGCAGCTCGCCGGCGCCCCGCCGATGCCGCAGGGCGTGCTGACCGGCGGGTACCACGGCAAGTGGCTGGACGCGGCGACGGTCAACGAGGCGATCGTCTCGCGCAACTCCCTGGACGCGGTGGGCGGAGCGCTCGGCGCGGGCGCGATCCTGCCGATCAGCACGGCGACCTGCCCGCTGGGCGAGTCTCTGCGGGTGGCCCAGTGGCTGGCCGAGGAGAGCGCGGGACAGTGCGGTCCCTGTTACCTCGGGCTGCCCGCCGCGGCGCGCGGCATGGAGGACATCCTCAACGGCGGCGGCCCGGCCGCCCTGGAGGCGCTGAAGCAGGTCGCCAACGCCGTGAAGCGGCGCGGCGCGTGCTCGCACCCGGACGGCTCCGCGATGTTCCTGGAGTCGACCATCAAGGCGTTCACGGACGACCTGGCCGCGCACGTCCTCGGCAACGGCTGCGGCAGGCCCGTAGAAGGCGTTCTGCCGCTCTTCGAGGGCGGCCAGCTGCCCACGGGGATCCCGGGTGGCCAGCCGGAGCAGGAGTCGGGCCCCAGCCGCCAGAAGATCTACGTCGACTGGACGCTGTGCCGCGGGCACGGTCTGTGCGCGGACATCCTCCCGGAGGTCTTCGAGCTGGGCGCCGACGGCTTCCCGACCGTCGCGCAGGCGAATGTGCCCCGGTACGCGGAGGCGAAGGCTTTGCGCGCCGTACGCCGCTGCCCGGCGCTCGCCCTGCGCATCGAGGAGGACACGCGGGGAGCCGCCCCCCGTCAGAACCTCCCCGCCGTACGCGAGGGCCGAGGCCGCCGCGCACTGGGCAGCGGACGCTGACGCCGGCGGCCCGGAGACCGGGCCGCCGTTCGCCGCAGGTTGCGTCGAACACGACCGGCAACATTTCCGGCGGTGTGTGATGGGTGGAGCAGCAGGCCAGGATGCCGCCGAGTGCGTCGTCCCCGATTCCCGGCGCGGTGGTCGACTCCGCGGTGAAGCTCAGACCCGGACAGGCCTGCCGGGCCAGCTCGATCATCCTCGGCGACAGGTCGACACCGAATCCGGACGCCCCCAGTGCGGCCAGGTTCGCCGTCACTCGGCCGGGGCCGCGGCCCACAGCTGCGACCGGCCCGCGATCAGCCTCCCGCACGACCTCGGTGAACGCGGTCAGCATGGCGGGTGACAACGGATCCAGCTCCGCCGGGGTCTTGATCCGTTTGGCGTACTCGACTGCGACGGTGTCGTACGACTCCCGGACCGCGGCGAGATCGGAGGGCTCGGTCATCCCGGCAGTTCCTCGGTGATCGCCTGCTCTTGTGAGAGTTCCGACAACAGCAAGATCCCGCCTGATCGACTCGATCAGACGGGATCTCGTGAACCGCTCCTGAGCCAACTCAAAAACGGTTGTGATGTGGAGCTAAGGAGAATTGAACTCCTGACCTCCTGCATGCCATGCAGGCGCTCTACCAACTGAGCTATAGCCCCTTGCGGTGTTCCACCGGGTCCCCCTGGCGGCGACGCCAACATTACACGGTCCTCCCGGTGCACCACCAAATCGTTTCCGGTACGCGCGGGCGGCGCCCCGTACGCGCCACGCACGACTGGGGCTCCAACCGCCCACCAGGTACCCGCCGTTCGCCCGCTCGCGCTCCGGAGCGGCCGCCTCGTTCGCCGGTACGACGACGTTCCTGGGGAGCACGAGAACGACCGCTGCGGGCACGGAGCTGGTCTTCTGCTCGTAGGCGCTGTGGTGGGCACCGCACGGACCCGGGCGTCTCGAACTACGGCAGAGTGGCATGGAGTTGACGTTGCAGGCCCTCTACGGAGGAGCCGCTTTCGTGTTTCTGGCCGTCGCCGGGGTCGCCCTGTGGCGAAACCCCGGCCGGATTCAGGCCGTGGCGAACGAATAGAACCTTTTGAGCGTGCAGTGCTCGTCGAGGAGCCGGCCGTAGATCGGCTCACCCTCCAGTTCTCGGTACGTCTCGATCGGGTCGCCTTTTATGATCAGCGCCCGCGCGCATTCCTCGCACCAGTACTGGTAGTCGTGGTTGACCGGCTCCATGTCGCGGACGATCGGCGTACCACTGCCGCACCAATCGCACTTCCGCCTGTGTGCACCCATCGATCAGCTCCAGCTGTGGCCGCAGGCCGTGCACACGTAGGAAATTCCGCCATTGTCGCCGAGGACTTGGGCGACGTGGGCCGAACCGCAGGAAGGGCAGCCGAGGCGGGTGATCCGGTCCCGTAGCACCTCGGATTCGGAGAGGTCGACGACCTCCCCGAGGATGCTCGCAGGCATCGTCACTCCCTCCCGTCGGGCCGCGCCCCCTTCCGGCCGTTTGATTCTGCCACGGCCGGGCCAATACGGTCAGCGACGCCTTCGTACCAGTCCGGACACGGCGCCCGTCGCAGCGGTCGCGGCCAGCGCGAACATGCAGACGAGAAGCGCGTCCGAAGAGGTATACGCCCCCGGGCCCCCAAGTGACTCAAGCCGGTTCAAGAAGATTGTGCCGAACGCCGCGACGCCGATCAGCTGGCCGAGCTGCGTGACCGTGGCGAGCAGTCCGCCGGCGTCCGCCGCGTCCTCGGGCCGCACGGTGGCGAGCGCCCGCGTGAGCGTCGGGCTGAAGCCGAGCGCGAGCCCGATGCCGACGCCGGCAAAGGCGACGTACAGCCAGAAGCCGGCCCCGTGGCCGTCCCGCAGCGCCAGTCCCACGCCGGCGGCCGAGACCGCGGCGAGCGCGAATCCGGCGGGGATCAGGGCGCGTTGCCAGGAAGCGGGCCAGGTGCGCCAGGTCAGCCCGACCACTCCGAAGACCACCGCGGTCGGCGCGAAGGTGAGCCCCGCGCGCAGCGCGCTGTAGCCGAGGCCTCCCTGGACGTGCAGGGTGAGGGCGAACAGGAAGCCGCCGTTGACCGCCATCACGACCGTGATCCGGAAGATCGCGAGGCCGATTCCGGGGTGGCGCAGCACCCGGGGAGCGATCAGCGGGGTGCCGCCGCGCCGGGCGAGCCATGACTCGTACACGCGGAACAGGGCGAAGATGACCGCGGCCGCGGCGAGCGACAGCCAGGACCACAGGGGCCAGTCCTCCTCCTGGCCGAGCACCAGCGGCACCGTGAACAGCGAGACAGCCGCGCCCAGGAGCACCAGGCCGGGCAGGTCAAGGCGGTGCGAGCGCTCCGCGGCCTGCGCGTCGTCACGTGGCAGCACGCGCGTGCCGAGCGCCAGGAGTACGACGCCCACGGGCACGTTCACCAGGAACACCGGGCGCCAGCCCGCGCCGAACAGGTCCGCGCTGACCAGGACGCCGCCCACCACCTGTCCGGCCGCGGCACCGGTCGCCAGGACAGCCGAGTACAGGCCGAGGGCCTTGGCTCGTGACTCGCCGGTGAAGTTCCGCTGGATCAGGCTGAGTACCTGCGGGATCATCAGCGCCGAGCCGGCGCCCTGGGCCAGCCGGAAGGCGATCAACTCGCCGGTGCCCTGGGCGAGTCCGCACGCCAGTGAGGCCGACGTGAACAGCGCGAGGCCGGCGAGATAGACGCGGCGGTGTCCAAGCAGGTCGCCCAGGCGCGCGCCGGTGATCAGCAACACGGAGTACGTGATGGCGTATCCGGCGACGACCAGCTGCAACCCGGCGCCGGAGGCGTCGAGTTCGGCGCCGATGGAGGGTAGGGCGACATTGACGATGAAGACGTCGAGCAAGGCCATGAACTGAGCGGCGAGGACGATCGCGAGCAGTCGTCCGGAGCGATTGTCAGTGGCGGAGGCTTTACTTGTGGCAGGACTTGGGCCCGGTGCGGGGCCTGGGCCCGGCGGGGTTGTGGTCGTCATGGCACCGAGCGTGGCGGCGGGCGGGTACGGGTGACGAGAGCCCGCTGATGCTGGTACTGACAGCACCTGGCAGGGATCGGGCCCGGGGTCGACGATGGGGGGTGTGACGACGATGGCCACAACACAGCGCCGTCGACCGGAGCTGGCGGCCTTCCTGCGCAGCAGGCGGGCGCGGGTGACACCGGCGGACGTGGGGATGCCGCCGGGTTTGCGCCGCCGCACGCCCGGGCTGCGGCGCGAGGAGGTCGCACAGCTGTCCGGAGTCGGTGTCACCTGGTACACGTGGCTGGAGCAGGGTCGGCCGATCAATGCGTCACCGCAGGTCCTGGACGCCGTGGCGCGGACGCTCCGGCTGGACCAGCCGGAGCGCGAGCACCTGTACGACCTGGCGGAAGTGCCCTACACGCACGGTCCCGAGTCCACCACGCTGGCCGTGGGCCCGGAGATCCAGGAGATCATCGATGCCCTCGATCCGCAGCCGGCGGTGGTCTACAACGCGCGGTACGACATCCTCGCGACGAACCCCGCCTACCGGGACGTGTTCTTCGTGCCGGAGACGCGCTCTGCCGACGGCTCCGTCCGCAACGCGCTGTGGACGCTGTTCACGGTGCCTGAGCCGGACTGTCCGCTGGTTTTCCGGGAGAGCGAGTTGCCGGTGATGGTGGCGACGCTGCGGGCCTCGTACGGGAGGCATGTCGGCGAGCCCGTCTGGGAGGACTTCATACGCAGGCTGTCGGAGGCCAGCGGGTACTTCGACCGGCTGTGGCGGAACGGTGATGTGGCGCCGCTGGGACCGCGAGTGAAGACGTTCCGGCACATGGCGGTGGGCGAGTTGCGGATGACGTCGGTGTCGCTGTCGGTCAACGGGACGCCGGAGTGCCGGATCGTGGTGTACCGGTCGGACGACGCGGAGACATGTGCGCGGGTGACCCTGCTGCGGGACCTTCGAGGGCAACGGCGGCAACAGGGGACCCCTGGGATCTCATGGGCCTCAGAGATCCCAGGAGCAACGAAAAATCCCGTCCCCTGATGGGAACGGGATCATCGGTCTCTGGAGGTGATCTGTGGAGCTAAGGAGAATTGAACTCCTGACCTCCTGCATGCCATGCAGGCGCTCTACCAACTGAGCTATAGCCCCTCGCGGTATCCCGCCCGGTTTCCCGGCGGCGGAACTAGAAGAACTTTAGCCTGCGACCAGCCGGAAAGTGAAATCCGGCCCCGGCAGGCATCGGGGGTCGACCTGGAAGCGCTTCCGGGGCCCGGCGAAGGGCGCTGACAGCCTCGGTGAAGAGCGTCCGACGCCTCGGTGAAGGGCTTCTGCGGCCGAACTGGTGGGCCGCCCCAGAGCTCGGCTCGGAGCTGGACGAAGGGCCTCCGCGAGCAGCACGGTGAGTCACCGACGGGCCATGTGGGTGGCCCGTGTCGTGCACGACAAGGCGCGCCTGAACGCGGCGACGGACTGAGCCTCGCCGACAGCCTCGCCGACGATCCCCGGGACTGCCACACGCGGCAGCAGAGCCGTGCTCCCCCGGCGCCCCGGGCGAGGTTCGCTCTCCACCGCCTCCGGCGGACCTGAGATCCCCGTTCGACGGCGCGCCGAACCCCGCGCCCGCCGGAGGCCCTAGTACTCCAGCAGTACTTCGTGGCTTGACCTGGGAAAACGTGGAGCGGTGGGAGTGTAGCGGGCAAGACGCTGTCACGGACGGCTTCTGCCTGCACGCCCCTCGAAGGAGTGTCCACGACGGCGG